>CACXEU010000012.1 GCA_902766735.1 uncultured Lachnospiraceae bacterium | reverse complement strand
ATGTTGTCAATGCTATTATTCTTCTTTAGATTCTCTACTAAATCTTCACTGATTTCTTCATTAGAACTTATATCCACGATTACATTTCCGTAATCATCATAGATACTTGCTGTTTTCTCCTCGACAGTTCCTTCACTGGATTCTTCATTAACTTCATCTCCATCTTCATTATATGAAGTATCTTCATCTGATGCAAGAATAGCGGTATCTTCAAAGTCTTTATCGTTTGTGTTCTTGCCAACATATTCCTGACTGCTTGATACTTCTCCGTCATCACCGTATGTATATACGGTTTTTATGTTATTAACAGAATCTGTTTCTTCTGTGATATTGCCAAACTTATCATATTTGTAAGTTGTATTTTCTGTAACATTTCCGTTAGGGTCTGTAACCCTGGTATTTGTCGGCTGGTTTTTTACTGCGTCTATACTGTTAGAACTGTAATCGTATGTATTTTCGGTAATTGTTCCGTCTGCATCTATTGATTTAATAATGTTTCCATGAGAATCATACTCTGTTTTATCATTATTAGATATCTGTTTTTGAACCACAGTATCATTTTCAAGTGTATAATAACTTTCTTTATCAGTTGTATCTGTCAACAGTGATTTCGTATTTTTATCATAACTGTATGATGATGTATTTCCTAAAGAATCTTTTTTATATGTAATTCTGCCATCTATTGTAAAGTTATATTCTTCACTTCTTACTTCGTTACCCTGACTGTAACCTTTTATTTTAGTCACTGGCTGGGATTGTTTCTGATTTTTAGTAAAACTGAATGTTGTATATTCACCATTCGGATAATGAAATTTAGAAATATATTCCTCATTATATTCAATACTATATTCATTGTCCATAGCATCGATTACAGCAGAAAGTCTATTATCATTATTGTAACGATATTTGTATTCTATCTTACCTCCATTCGTTCCGACAAATGTAGCTTTTGTTAATTTACTGTTATCATACCGGTATTCGTAGCTGTATGGCTTTTTATGATCCGCAGCCGCAGTGATCTTACTGATGAATCCTTCTTCATTGTATGAGTATTTAGCCGCCTGTCCTTTGGAGGTGGTTACACTGTCTATTCTTCCATTTTTGCTATTGTAATCTACATAGACAAATGTCCCGTTGGTTTCTTCCATCAAAACCAGACGCCCACCATCATCGAACCGATAGACGTCACCATCTTTAGATATTATTTTGTAATAAACATCAAGTTCTAATTGTTTTATAATCTTATTATCTTTTTCTATATTTCTATTTAATCTGTCATCATCAATCTCCAGAGAAATATCCGTGTTTTCATTACATATATACTTGTCATCTTTTTTGTTAAATGTATATATTGCGTTCGTTCCGTCAACATAATAAACCTTATCGTTTACTTCTGAGACATACATATCGTATGCCTGTCTCCATCCATAACCCATAGACGATATTTCGCTGCTTTTAGAGTTATAAGTTCTATCTATATTGATAGGAAGCTGCGGTGCCGGAAGGGATATATCCTGCTGCGAGTAAATAAAGTTTCCTCTGGATAACTCTGCCTTTCCCGTTCCATTAGGAGTATCAAAAGACATATACTCATTGAAAGAGTTTTCTCCCATTCGTAATTCAGCTGCGTCTGAAGAACGTGTAGCAGAACTGATTTCCTCAGAATAATCGCTGTACTGTGTACTGTCTCCTGTTTTCTTTACGGTTCTTAGCTTATAATAATATGTTTTTCCCTCATCATTTGATATTTTTATCGTTCCCTTTGATTCAAATGCTTTTACAAGTGTACTTTCATTAATAACCACGTTTGGTGTTTCCGATCTGTATACCTGATATTTTACATCGTCCCTGTATTTTCCACTCTTAGTAGAAAATCTGAGTATAGTATTTCCACCTAACTGCTCTATGGCATAAACATTCGCCGGGGTATAATCTTCTAATTCATAATCTTTAGTTTCATAATAATAGCTATACTTGATTTCCTCTGAAGTATTTCCCGCCTTATCAATTCCTCTAATTGTTAAGTTATACTTTCCATCCTCAGGAAAATCTGAACTAGGAAGAAGACCTTCCCCAGAAGACTCAAATCCTAATGTTTTAAACTCTCCATCATCTACTTTAATCTGAACTTCTGATAAATTGTCATCATTGATTCCACTCCACTTAACAGTTGGAAGCTTATTACTAGAATTGAAAAAACCTGTCTTAGGAGTTACTCGAACCTCACCTTTTTCTGGTTTTACTGTATCTCTATAATAAGTTATTTCTTTATCTATCTCATTATCAGCTTTATCTACAGCAGTTAAAGTGATAGTATTTTCGCCCTCTTCTACACCTTCTAGCTCTATTTCACCTGAATTAGAGTTTACATTAATTTTATTATTATTTAATAGAACCTCATATGATTTCAATGTACTATCTGTAATTGAATATTTCAATTTAGGTCTATTAGTGTAATTGTCCATCTTATCCTTATTAGTATTTGGTGTAATAGATGCGGTTATGGTAGGATCTGTTTTATCATAATAATAAGTAAAGCTTTTCTCTACGCTAGTATTTCCTGCCTTATCTATAGCTCTTATTTTGATACTATTAGCTTTGCCGGATATTAATCCATCAATTTTCTTACCTTCATCATCTTTGCCACTATTATCTGCATCATCACTTAACCACTTGTATACTCCTTCGTTAAGACTAAACTGAACAGATTTAAAATTCTTATCTGTCACCTTCCATTTCACTTCTGGCAAATCACTGCTATAATTACTTGCAGAGCTACTATCTATTGTAGCTGTATTAATTACTGGATTGGTTTTGTCTATTACAAAAGAAGCACCTTTTCCGGTACCCTTTATTCCTCCTTTATCCACGCCTCTTACATAAACTTTATATGTACCTTCACTAAGCGAAGATACATTTATATTTTTATTTCCTGACGCAGTTGTTCCTATATGTGTATTTTCTGAATATTTTACTACATCATTTCCTGCTGAATTTTCAATTCTATACTGAATATAACTTAATGCATGCGCTGATATACCCTTCCATGAAACATTTAAGTTTTCTCCAGATTTCAACTGGGTTCTGCTGGTATCATTGGCACATGTGGCGCTAACACTGCTAGCTGTACTTGGGGCATCATAATATACCACCTTTAATTTAGGTATGTTTTTTGAGGCTCTAGCACCATAAAACTTAACATACGATGATCCACTCTCATCATCAGCCTTAAATTCTAAGCCATAGTTTTTGTTTCCATCACCTGAACCCTTAGCTACATTTTGTGCCCATGTTTTTAAATTAATTTCATGTACGGCATCTACCTTTCCTGATGATTTGAATGAAGCAAGGGTTGCACTTGTACCACCTGGTTGATTATTCCATGTGAGACTTCCACATTTGAACGAATCTTTTGCTGGTTTTACCAATATTTTTGCTCCGCTTACACTGGATCCATTTTCATATATTGTTAGTGTTGCACTGTCAATATATTTATTATCTACAGTTTTAGCTAAATCTAATGCTCTAAAATAAGTTCTAAATACTCCCTGAGTTCCCTTTCCGACAGAAAATGTCTTTACTCCACTGCTAAAGTAGTTAGTACCTGATGCATTATTTAATACATATGCTTCAGGTAGTGTAGTTGTCCCACTCCACGAAACTGTTGGGTCAATGCTTACAGGATACTTAGCTTCATCTAAATATTTAGTATCAACATTTAGCTTCAACATATACTTATGAACATCTTTGTTATTTTCTTCTAATAATTCTTCTAATTCATACGTTAAATTTTCAGAATAATTATTATTTGTAACATCGTTCATAAACGGGGCATCAATTCCACCAAGAATATCTTCTCCATCTTCTGAATAAATGGTAATTCCATTTCCTATTTCATCTTTTTTAGCAATCATTCCCTGTAATGTCATCTTAAATGTAAATACATTGCTATCAGGCTTTTCGTGAAGTATAATTGTTTCTTTTACTCCACGATTTAAAGATTCGTAAGATAAATCTATATTTTTTTCTTTATCTGAATAGTTAGCTACAATATTCTTTTCTTCTGCCTTTTCATTATAAATATTTTCAATTTTTTCCTCTTCTAATTGTACCTTATCAGTTTTTCCTGATAATGCAGTGATATCTTCATTAGAAACATCAATGTTTTCTTCATTATTTGAACTAATTTCCCCATTTGTAGGAGTAAAGGATATTGCATAATCCTCCTTGGTCATTACTATTGGTGTAGATTCATTAACCTTTGTTGGGATAAATTGCTTAGAATCACCGCTGTCATTGGTAAATTTGTATTTATCCACCTCATTTTTCTTAACCTCTACTGACTCAACTAAATTTTTCTTCTCCTCACTACTTATTTTTCTAAGTTCCGGATTAAATTCCTTTAACTCTCCCTTTTCATTTTCAAAATATATATCATCCGAATAGTATGTAGTCTGCTTCATACCTGTAGACAATAAAAAAGTAATAGAATCTTTTGTTCTCTCTCGAACAATTTCTTCTACTACTTCTGGTTGTTCATATCCCTCTCCTGATATCACCTTATTTTCATTTTTCTTATCTGCCTTAACGGTAATTGCAGATACATTAATTCCGCTTATAGCTAAACTAAAAGCCATTGTCATTGACACTGCCTTACTAATAATGTTATTCATCCTTCAATCCTCCATTTTTATGTTCGTAATTTTTAGCAGACCAAATTGTAACATTTTTATTAACACTTGTCAAATTTCCAGGATGCTTTTTTCACTTCTAAATTAGCTTTCTTATCCTTATATCCTTTTGAAAAGATTTATGTTTTTAAGTTATATCGTACCTTATTCCCACTAATGTATTCTCCATCTTGTAAGAAGCTTTTGTTTTTTTCATCTTATAATTTGTTATTACTCTTACCAAAGTCACCTGTATCACCATTGTTTGATGTTACCCCTTTTAAAAACCCAAAATTCTTTTCTAATATTTCATTAGCATTCCTCCTTTTCTTGTACCCTTCTCTCCATTACCTTAACTTATCACTTGCCGGTCTGATTTTATTAAATTTATCTATTATCTTTATACATATTTTCCGCTACCCTAATAATTCCATTTGCATAATAATAGTCACTCTTATCCCCAGCAAAGATTTCATCATTATCTAAACATGCTTTTAAATGACTTCTAATACATGACAAGTGTTCAATAGTTAAAAATAACCATGTCTAAAAGGACTGTATATAAGGGGAAAAATCTAGGTCAATGGTGTTATCGGCAACGACAACTTTATCACTCTGGAAAGCTGAAACCTACTCGTCTCACATTACTTAAAAAATGAGTTTTTAATTTTAATAATCGTGAGGATGAGTGGCTTCGACGCTTTGAACAATATGAACGATTTGTAAAAGAAACCGGCCGATTACATGTTCGTAGACGCGTGGATTACGAAGGCGAACATCTCGGGGCATGGATTCAAACTCAAAAACTGCGATTTAAAGAAGGTAAACTCTCTGATTTTCGAGTAGAGAAATTAAAATCTATAAATCCTAATTTTTTTAATTAAATATAATATTACACTATGAAAAAGGGAGAGCCATTTGCAAAATGACTCTCCCTTTTCACATACGTTATTACTTTCTAAAACGAAGGAAATAATATCTTATCCCAGTTTAAAATGGAATATCCCAGTTTAAAATGGAAAAAAACATATGTTGTCTCTTTACATTTTAATATGAGACAGGAACTGTTGCATTTGCAACAAACTAGAGCAACTTTTACATTTTAATTTGGGACCAGGCATTCAACCATTCTTTTCGCATCCACTACTTTTTACATTTTAAAATGGAATAAAGACACCATTGCCGTCTAATCTGTGATCTAACATATTTATTTTGCAATGAATTTACATCTCAGATAATTTACCATCTTCCCACCTGCAAAATATTACTCAGAAACTATTTGTAATTCTACAATTTCCGGACAATTAAAAATCCGCAATGGTAATATGCTATTTCCAATTCCACTACTTATAAACATGGTAGTATCATCCTCGACATATTCCCCAGCAGTGTATTTCGGAAACATCCCCTGGTTTGGTGCAACAATTCCAATCCTAGTAAATGGAATTCTAATTTGTCCTCCATGTGTGTGTCCACTCAAAACAACATCGACTCCGGTCTTTGCGTAATCACTAATGTACTGTGGTTCATGAGCTAATAATATATTCAAATCATTTTTTGATAAGTCATCCATAATTTTACTCAATGTTCCATCGTTTAAGCATAAATCATCCAATCCAATTAAATTTATTCCATTATCTAGTCTAACACTTTCATTATAAAGTACATTAACACCAAGTTTTTTCAGTTGATTTTCAAATTCAAATAACTTTTCAATATCTATTGAACATTCATGATTTCCAGTAATAAAATAAACAGGTGCTATTTTTGTTAATTGCTTTGTAAGATTTAGGGAAATGTCTGTTCTTGTATGATTGCTGTCTATATAGTCCCCTGTGATTACAATAATATCAGGTTTTTCATCCTTAATAAGACGAATAAGTTTCTCATTATTATTTCTTATTTTCTTGTTATGAAAATCAGATAACTGTATTATTTTATATTTATTTCCTTTGTGTAACTTGCTCGTTTTATATTCGTACTTCGTCAACTTGATATGATTATTTTCATAATAACAAAAACAAATAAAAGTCAAAATTATTACCAATATAATAATTATTTTTTTTAATTTTTTATTTTTCATTGATACCTCTTCATATTAAAACACCTTCTCAAATCATAATACACCAAGCAATACTATGCATGCTTGGTGTATTAACCGATATTATGTTATTTTTTTAATCCACCACTCGTTGTGACCACATAATACCCTGTATAATGAGTCATTTTCCCGTCCAAAATATCATCACATTTACTCTTCTTACTGGTATAGGTTCTAACTCTTTTTAATTTTCCATTACTACATTGCTTCTTTATTAGGTCTGACAATTCACTTTCTGACTTTGATGAATTATCTTGTGCTAATTTTCTACCAGAATAATTATTATTAATATCCATTTTGGTATCACCATCTTGCTTGTTAAAATCATATCCTGGTTCAAGTCCCTCATGGGCTAAACCTGCCTTCCAAGCAAAATTCTCAGTTGTTCTTTTTGTCATCAGCGCTGACCAATATGCATGTCTATAAGCATCTCCGTTACCTTGCCATAACGTATAGTCTTTGTATAATTTCTGGGATGATTCTGTTGCTTTAGTTGCACAGGATTTTACTTTAGCTGCATAAACAGGATGCGCTGAATATAAAGATATTTCCTGACTCGTTAAAGATGATGAACCATATGCATATACATTTACACTTTGAAGCATACTGCCACCAAATATCACTACCATGAATGCAATCAGCGACATAACAATTTTATTTTTCATATCTCCTCCTAATTTTCCTCTTTAAATTCGATTTCACTGTCCTTGAGTTCCTCATATTCTCGCTTAGAATCAATTTTCTTATTGATTTTTTTGCAAATGTCGAGATACTCCTCTTCCGTAATTTTACCTTCAGTATAATCATTAATTGCATCAACCAACTGATTATTTAGTTCAACATAAAGATTGTCTTCCTCTTCTGTTTCTATTCCTTCGCTCGGAATAATTTCATCGTAAACTGCGGTAGCCTCTGCTGCGGACGCCTCTTCCTGGTTAGCTACATTAGTCGCTATAGTAGTTATTTCTTCCTGATTAACTGCGGCAGCATTAGATGCAATATTTCCAAAGTAAACACCTGCTGTTAAAATTCCAATTCCCGCAATTAAGAAAGGAAACCTTTTTTTATTAATCTTTTTCATCTCAAACTCTCCTTTAATAAATTCATTTGTACAAAGCCTTTGTCCATACGACATTTTAATTTAATATTAACTGCTTGTCAATGCTTCTCAGTTGTTTTATCATATTTTTTCATAGCACATAACGCTCAATCATGGCTTATGAGCGAAGCATTATCGGAGAGAGGAATCCCGTTTTTTACATATGAACCAATTTTTCTTTTTTTATTTGTTATTTTTGCTTTTCAGTTAATGATTTTTCTTCGCTATTAGTTATTGCATGATTTTCTCTAATATTATTATTTTTGTCTGTACCACTAACACTCATTGCTGAGAAAGTAAGTGAAAATGCCATAATAATTGCAACTACCTTCTTTGATAGTTTCATCCTCCTAGTTACCAGTTTCATTTTTTTCATATCGTTCCTCCTTACATACAAAAAAAGTACCTAAACTCCGGAGGTCCCGTAGTTCAGATACTTGGTCAAGGGAACAAAAATAAAGATTCTTGCTTCCAAGCACAATATCTTCATACTTATTCCCCCGTTTTTTCCGTTCATTATCTCGTAGTTTCATCATAAATCTTATTTTTGTTTTTGTCTACATCTTTTCATAATTTGTTATTACTCTTACCAAAGTCACCTGTATCACCATTGTTCGATGTTACCCCTTTTAACCCCCCAAAATTCTTTTCTAATATTCCATTAGCATTCCTCCTTTTCTTGTACCCTTCTCTCCATTACCTCAACCTCCTCTCGCTGATTTTATGCAGAAAAAAACCACCGTGATAATTCACGATGGTTGTTAACTGGGTAATCAAAGTTAACTCAGCAGATTACCATGATACACCATAAATAGTACATTAGTGTTATTTAGGTGTATTAGCATACTCTGCAAACTTTTCAGGACATTCATCATTTAAGAGATTATAAAAATCATCAATCATTTTTATAATTTCATCATGACTAATATTAATTACATTATCATTAGAAATCATCATTCCTGACAAACGTTTACGAAGATTAGCATTCTTCATACTATGCAAGTATTTTCTTATCTCTTCCTTTATTTCCTTTGAAAGGTTTACATCTTCTAATAAGCTTTCCGAAACACAAGCTAAATGATGTAAAATTGAACTGCTTGCATCTGTTAAAGCACGTGATAGATGTTCTTTTACTGCAAATGATTGCCTTTCAATTTCTGTTTCTTCTACAGATGAAACAACTTTTCTAAAGTGAAATAATGCGTCACGAAAATTAGTATAACAGCTAACTGGAATTTCAGCATTAATAGCCATTGCGTAATCTTTATATGCCAACATTTTTTCTGATGAATCAACAATAGATTCTGCATATAATTGTTCAAAAAATTGCTCTCTCAACACTGGATGCATTTTCTCTAAACTCATTCTTTAGCCACCTCAAAGATTAAAGACAGAATTTCGCAATGAATCCATCTTCCGCACGCTTTTTAGGCTTTACATAAAGCTTAGCATTTTTGCTATGCTTTAAGTAACCACCTCTTTCCTCCGCACTAGACAAAACAACCTTTTGATACTGGTTGCAGGCTTCACTTAATCTTGGATACTTTTCTGCAATTCTGTTTCCCATCTTAACTCTCCTTACTCTCTTCATTATTCCTTATTAATGATAACAAATATGGATATATCATTAATTGCATCTCAAGTGTTTCGACATCTTCTGCTTCTATGTCCTTATAATACTTCAAGGTTTCTTCTTTAAAATTGATGGATGGATCTATCAACTCAAGTTCTTTTATATAACTTTCCAGTATTTCTTCACGCTTATACCTACATCTTGCCGTAGCTCGCGCTACAGATAAACTTTCATCTTCTATATCTCCACTTTTCTTACTCACATTATTCTTATAGTCTAATCTTAACTCATTAAAATAACTAAACACATGTTTAAAGGAATCATCGATACTTTCATTAAAATAGTTCTCTAAACAAATGGCACTAGAAATCAAGTGACTCAAAATTTCATTTGTCGCTAATACAATATATTCATATTCTTTCATATTGCTAATATTCCTATTTCTCCTAACTCTACTGCAATTAAAATTAAAGTCATTCGATTATAGCACAGATTTAGCACAATGTCCACATACATATTGTATTTTTCCGTACTCCTTCTGTGGTGCAAGAATTTTTATATTCTCTTTGTCAATTAATTTTTTACATATAGAACACTCGACTGTCATATCAGGAAAATGAATATTTAACCCAATTTCTCCTGGAAAAATATTGGTCTTACTTTTTGAAAATTCTCCTGATAATGTATGAATAAATCCCATTCTAAAATCTCCGTTTGTACAACAAAATTCCGATGCTACAGCCAATTCTGAATTCGTTTCTTGCAATAATTTTACACTTCCATTATAACCCAAATGTGAATGCTTATATCTAATTCCCTTCACATCTTTCTTATATATATCACTCACATTAAATATAAGTATATTAGATTCTTTAAAAAATTCTGCCAATTCAGAAAAATACGCAGTATCAGAAGTATATCCAATAACAAATGGTTCATCAAAATTCATATATAACTTTATGCCAAATGATTCTTTATCATTCTTCATATGTATTGTTTGCACGGCCGATAATTTAATATTCACATTACCCTTAACAACTTGCCGCTTTTTTCCTTTAAAAGTGCTTAGATTCTTTATGTTGGAGGCAACACTCCTCAATGACTTTTTAGTTTCACTGTCAACAATCCATGTTATTTCATGTTGCTTTATCTCATTTAATTCAAAAATATTTTTTACCATTTTATTTTTTCTGGAATTATAATTATTTAAATCATATAAAAGAGAGGAAATAACTTTTGCATCTGCATTATGATCCAGATGGTCATGAGTAATAATTACCACATCAATATCATTAATATATATTCCATTTTTATGCATCGAATTAACAAATCCAATTCCTGGATCAATCGCTATTCCCAATCCCTTATAATTTATATATAATCCGCCACCTACACATTCCGAATTAAATGCAACAGAGTGAATAGTTGGCGTTGATGATGAAAACCCTTTTAAACAGACTAACCTATCTTGTAAATTAAAATGCCCTTTTGCATTTTGTATCCTTTGTTCGTAATAATGCATTTGAGACGGCATAAGAAAATAATTTTCTAATTCATATGGCAAACTCTTTTCTTCCGTATGTCCACAGGCAACATCTTTATAAAAATTTTCTGAACATTTTCTACATACTGCACATAATCCACATTTACTAGATTCATCTTCAGCTGAACTTGCTCCTTCTTTAACACCTTTAATAGAAATTTCATAAAATGATTTTAAAGCAGCCTGAAATATAGTAATATGTTCTGGTTTACTAATTTCCTTTCCTTTATCTTTTCCAAAACAATCTACAAAAGTATTAAAAAATGCATCTATAATTTCACTACTTTTTTGAGCAACTTTCTGCTTATTATCCAAATCCCCATTTTTTTCATTTTCTACTATATATGATACTGGCTCTCTCAATAATTCCCATAAACTTTCTAAGCATGTTTCCATCTTTCTCACCTCTAAAAAAAACATACCATAAAAAGTAATTAATTGCCAGATTTTTCTACATTTTGCGACAACTATTGTTCTACATTCTCAGTTTTCTTTGCAATCTTCTCATGTATATTCGTATTATACAGCTTATACAATCCTGTATCCTTACTGATCTGATTATCAAAGGGAATCACTGTTGAACCACATTTCAAAAGTCCCATACCGGACTGCGAGTTTGTTACAAACTTAAGCTGTGCATCTGACACTCCGATAATCTCTGCCATCTTCGAGGAATCCGTGTTTGCCTATTATTATTCTCCCTCATATCCGCTGCATTCATTTTTATGTGCACAAAATTCACATTCACAATCATCTGTATACTCACCAGTTTCCCAGCACAAATCTGTTGGATACATTAAACCACCTCTCTCTTTTCATGTTATTTCTACTTTATAAAATATGATATTTTTAATATAAACATCAGTTCCATTATTTTATGCAATTTGGATAATCTGCTCATACAAACATATCTCTTTCTCACTAATATTTTCATTAATGTGATAATGCCCAAAGAACCACTTCTTAAATTCAACCTTTTCCTTAATCACATCCAAATAATCAGTTAGATAATCTTTTTCATACAGTCCTGCAGCAAAGGTCTCTTGTGTACTGGAGGCGCAACAGTGTGTAATAATGTAGTCAACCTCATTATGATTCTTCTCCAGATTTTTCAATCCATCTTCCATTTCTTCATCCGATGGGAGTTCTTCCTTCCACCAACTATAATGGTTTACTCGATATGAAATCCATTCCCTGTCCAACTCTTGTTTTCTTTTCTTAAAATCCGGTGCATCTTTTTCCAGAACCCCACCGGAAATGTCATGGCTACTAGCTCCGCCAAAAGTAAAAATCTTCTTTCCACACAGCTCAAACACTTGTCCTCGCATCAGATGAAATACCGAATTTCTAATCTTATGAACTTTTCCACCATTCCAATCCATAATAGGGTATTCATTGTATAATCGGTCATAGTTCTCATGGTTTCCGTCAATGAACAATGTTGTAAATGAAAGACTATTTAACTTATCCAATTTTTTCTTTTCATCCGGACTTTCACCCTGACACCAGATTCCTCCAAAATCCCCGGCAATGATTACAAAATCATCTTTTGTCATTTTATGCTGTTCTTTAAAAATATATGGATTCATTATTCTGGTAAAATCAGAATGACAATCTCCTGTAATGTAAATCATGTTTTCTCCTTCGTTCCCGAACACCATTACTATGAATTATAGTTTCTTAATATTTCTGTTCTAACGTCTTCCGTGGTCAATTCCCCTTTGTAAATTTTAATCATTTTCATAAGGAACTTTTCATCAAAATACATTCCACTCACAGACATCGTTCCTAGAACTTCACGCATTTGATTGATACTGCCTTGACTTAATCCCTCTTTTTTTAGATCAATCGAATACTTTTTTAGTCCCATTTATTCTTTCCTCAACATCTCTATAAAGCATTAAAGTTTCTTTCCATCTTTAGTAACTTTAAATACAACTAATGAACCAGCATCAATTTTCCCCTGAATCTCATAACTGATATAACCTTCTGTTCTTTTTCGTTTTAATGCAGAATATATCCCGTTGCAAATGCAACATTCCTTTTTTTACATTTAGCAATGAAATAAATTACTAAAACTTTTTTCCTATCTATTGTTTTTTACAAACTCTCTATACTCATCCCTTACTATTGCATATGATATTAAGTTTTTAATTAGAGAAATGACATCTTTATTGTCTAAACGAAATAATCTGTCATTGTTTAAACTGCCTAGATAGAATTTATTCTTATAAATAATTTTAGGATATTTTTCTCTAACAAACCTTCTTAGTTCTTCAATTTTCCCACTTCCTATATTACCAATACCAATTCTTCCATGATGATAAAAGTCAATTTTATTTCCACTCACAATCAAATTATCATCTACCACTAGCTGTAAAGCATGATGTGCCATTTTCTCGTCATCATGAGCAACCGAAATACAGGTCCTCACATTTTGTGGATTTGCAGTTGTTATGTATGTGGATACACCAATTGAATAAAACTCAACACTATCATCTACTTTTACTAAAAACGATCTGTATGGTCCCCAAAATTTTCCACCGCCGGAATTACCGTAGGTAAGCATTCTTACACCATAATCTTCAATCAATTCAAACAAGCCATAGTTACCTACTGGAATTTTTGTCCTTACATCAAGTAAGCCTTCCCACAAATTTAAAATAGGAACTGCAATTTCCATTGGTGTTGATTTACCTATGTCCCGATCGCAATACCCCGCCTCAAGATAATCTTTAAGTTCCTCAAACGGAATTCTTTCTGGCAGTTCTCCTCTATTCCACTCAATATAGTTATCCTGAAGCATATCTTCATACTTTGGCAATGCTGTTAATGAAAAATACTCAGATTTCTCATAACTATATTTATAACATAATTCGTCGTTCCCATTTGTCATCATGGCATAATCTGCACCTAGTAAATCACAATATTCAATCATTTGGTTACGAGCTTTATCGTCTAAATAAACCTCTGGGGCCTTGCATTCAATAACCGCAATAGGACACAACATATTGTCCTCATTAACTTTTTCGATAACAATGTCTGCCCTTTTCTGTGAGTTAATTCCATAATGAGATAAATGTTGCTCCACTACAATCATTTCTTCTGGCACATTTAATTCATTGATTAGAGATGAAATGATTTTCTGCCGAACTGTCTCTTCCGGAGTAATATATATCAACTTCTTTCTTATCGGATCTAAATAACATTCTTTTCCATTACGTTTATATATTGGTGGTAATTTATTTCCTATCATTTTTATTATAACCTCATTATCTTCGCACTAAAGTTCCTTGTAGACTCACTATTTATTTACTAATAAATAAGTGAATGTCTCTTGATATTTTCCTCCACTTCTATATGGTATTATGAAAGTGTTTTACTTTCCACTCAAGTTCTTCATATTTGTGCATAAATTTCTATTCTATTATCTTATATACGGTTATAAACCTGCACATAACGCATCAACAAATATGTCTTCTGATTTTTTTATTTTACTTCCGTCTAATTTACTTCCCGAAACGATCCACCCTTTTTTACTTGTGTCACTATTACCTGACTTCATCCCTTTAAGAAGCCCAAGACTTTTTTCTCATATTCCCATATTTCCCCTCCTCATTTTAATTTTTAACATTCTTTTTATACATATCTTCTGCAAAATCAACGATTCTACTCATATGATATTTATCTGTTATATCCGCAGTAAATACTTCATCTCTATCCATAGATCCTTTTAGGTGCGCTCCAATATCAGACAAATGTTCAAAAGCGTTAAACAACCACGCATAATAAACTATTCCTTCTTTTTTGGAACCACTAAAATCTGGAAAAAGTTTATACAATGAACCAGCCAATCTTTCTGCTTCTGCTTCTGACGCACCTTGCTTAATCGAATACTCATATAAACATTTGCTTAAATCCTTATCTATGTTTTTTTCTTCGTATTCCCTTATTCTCTCCCTTAATTTTTTTGACATTGGAATATACTGTGCTTCTACATTAGCAATCGTAGAATAACCATACTCTATCTCTTCAGCAAATTTTCTCTGACTATAATGATATTTTGATCTTACCTCACGCAAAAAATCGGCATCTTTTTGATTACCTCTTTTTTCTGTTTTTATGTTATTTTTCTCCATTTATCCGTTCCTATTCTTGCTCTTTTATTCTATTTTAACTGATTAATTATAAAAAATCCATTAGTAACACAATTTTTCTCTTGCAATTAATCATAAAAAAGTATTATAATAAATCCACCCAAAAACAATAGCATTTTGCTATTATTTTATATTTTTTTAGAACATATTAAGCTTTTTTAGATGAATATGAGCACATTCTAGTCTTTTCTACTAATTTTTCTATCATCTTATTTTTGCAACCGAAAAATTTGCACTTTGAAAGGCGGTAAAAATGAGAAGGCCATCTTTAGAAACAAAAAGGATTCGCAAATATGGTACCGGCGTTGGAGCCGACTACCAACCTTATATCCACATCCAAGATTTCAATAGTCGAGGAACCTCCGTTGTTATTCCCGATTGGAAAACCAAGCGTGGCATCCACTGCCTCTCTCAAGGAGAGATGTATTGGTACTATACCCTGCGTTGGGATGATAACAATGTCGATATCCGTGAACAATACCCCTTAAATAGATCTGATACAGACGCAATTGCAAATACCTATGGACTTAAGCCACCTGGAAAAAAGGATTGTCTAATGACTACTGATTTCCTTGTCACCAAAGCCAATGGAAAACTACATGCTTATTCCGTCAAACCAAATAGAGATTTATCTTCAAGAACTATTGAGAAACTGTTTATTGAAAGAATGTATTGGACAAAACGTAACGTCCATTTTACCCTTCTTTACAAATCCGATGCAAACTTGATACTGGTCAACAACCTACGCATTGTAATGGAATACTATGATAAATCATCTGTTTTTGATGAATGGACTCAAATCAAGCATATGATTGCCACAAAGCAATTACCATACGACATGGAAACCATACCGATTACCAATTTAAACGACTATATGAAATGGAGGAAAAACTATGGAAGATAAAGTAATTTCTGTTGGAACTATTTTAGCAGACACTAAGACATGTACAAGATACCGTGTAATTGCAATAACTGGCACGTCATACATACTATGCGAATTAGATACCACACGATTTATTCTGATTGAACATTTAAAGAATGTACTACATAACCTCATTTTAGATGGAGACATTGTATTTGAACCCATAGAAAAAAATACAAGAGTTGTCGATGTTGATTCACTTCCTGAGAAAACAAGAGAAAAATATGAGATTCGATTACAACTTATGAATGAAGTGTTAAGTGTACATGGTCCAACTTATATGGAGCTTATGGGTAGCAAATCAAAGCCTGAATTGAAAAAGATTCTTGAATATTATTCTATTCCATTGAACTCTTTTTGGCATGTATGCACCAGATACTTTCAATCCGGTTTTGATAAAAACTCGCTCATAGATAAAACACATTTCCGCGGTAAACAAAGTGAGTATCATTATCAAAAGAAACCTGGCGCACGCTCCAAGTATTTTGATAATTCTCATTTAATTTTAGATGAAAATATGCAAAAAATATTTGAGGAAGGCCTGAAATATTATAAATCCGGCAGAGACAAAACTATAAAAAAGGCTTTTGACAGAATTCTGCTACTACACTATTCACATACCGTTGTTGAAAATGGTATTACCTCAACACACCTACTACCAGATACAGATAGACCAACATACCGACAGTTTTGGCACTATGTTGACACCCATCTATCTAAGCAAGAAAAAGATAAAATCAAAACCTCTGCTGCAGAGCAACGTAACAACAAGCGCTTGTTATTAAGTGATTCTCTTTACGGTATTATGGGCCCGTGTGATATGGTGGAAATTGACGCATGTGAGGCAGATGTTTCTCTCGTTTCTTCAATAAATGATAGCCAATCAATTGGTCGTCCTATCGTATATTTTATGATTGACGTATATACACGAATGATTCTTGCTATGTCTGTATCATTAGATAACAACTCATATCTTGGTGTTACTAACTTGTTTTTAAATCTGTTTGATGACAAACACTCATTCTGTGCTAAATTCGATATGGATTTTGAGAACGATGATATTTGGCCATCAAACATTCTTCCAAGGCGAATCAGAGTGGATAGAGGTTCCGAATTTTTGAGTCAAAATTTCGAAAAACTATGCCTTTCACTCGGAATTGAAAAGCATATCGTTTCAGGCGCTTCTGGTTCTCTCAAAGGTACCGTTGAACAGTCATTCCATCAGATGCATGAGTCCTTGAATGCACACTTGGAAAATTATGGTCTGATTGAAAAAAGATATGACTCCAATCACCATAAGGAAGCAACATTAACTATTGATGATTTTACAAAATTGATTATCAATTTTGTATGGACTCACAACCAAAAGAATCTTCCTACATATCAGTTAACAAAGGAAATGCTTGAAAAAGATGTTCCACCGATTCCTGCACGTCTTTGGACTTTTGGTATCAACAAATTTGGACATCCTCGGAAAATTACTAATAAGGCTCAATATCTTTATGATTTGATGTCACCTATCAATGCAAAGGTTTCGCGAAATGGCATTATCTATAAGGGACTTTACTATTACAATCCGAATGACAAACATCTTAATCGCGAAATGTTTAATGCTGGAAAAAAACAAATTCCTTTTGAAGCTCGTATGGATATGCGGGATGTTAGCCGAATATATTACATTCGGGACAATCTGCTGATGGTTGCCGAACTAAATACTACGAAAACAGGTAATGGTGATTATATTGGCATGACTATGGCAGAGTATCTGCTTTATGACACTAAGAAGAAGAAAATTAACGCCCTAGGCGCTAGACAAAACGAAGAAATCTCCGCGCATAGACATTCATTTAATAGCTCTATTGTCCGTAATGCAAAAAAAGATACTATTTCAAATGATAAAAACATAAGACATGCAAGAGAATTAGATAAACAAATGATTTCACATACAAACAAGATTGCAACCCGACTAGAGCCCAATCCTTATGCTATTTCACAAGAAGAAATACCAAAGTCAACTCCTTCTCACTTAGAGTTGGATGTCAATGATCCAGACTATTGGTCCAAAGCAATTGAAGATTTTCGCAACCGACATTAGGAGGTACTATATGGAATACAGTTACGAAAAGATTAATGGTCTTTCTCAATATGAAGACTGTGATTTTACAAAAAACAATACTGTTCAGGCAAGATATATACCTGCAAAGGTGCCAATGGATAAAGGCAATCCATATATAGAGGCACTGCCGTATCCAAGGCAAAATACCGATGTACATGAGGCATATACTAGGGATTATCTCAGTTATCGCCCCGACAAGGTAAAGCAATTACCCAAACTAGATCGAATGCTTCAAGCAGGAATGCTGAGGCATGTAAGGTTTCCGCTTCCGTTTCATGAAGAATTGGAGTTTCAATTTTATCAATCAATCCTATGTTCTTACCGAGAACGTGCTTCTTTAAAACTAAAACCTTATCAGGCTACATATGTTGCAGAAAATAAAGAGCAGGAAACGTCAGAAATCCTACGAGGTGATAGTGCAAATGCCACCAATGCTGGATTCTCACTCATTGGGTATTCCGGTTGTGGTAAGAGTTCATCAATTAGCATCTTGCTGGAGCACTACCCACAGGTAATCTTGCACCCAGATAAAAATGACAGAACACATGTACAAATCCTTTACCTTGTTGTTAACTGTGTAGCCAACAGCAATTTTGTAGCTCTTTATAAAGGCATTGGCGAAGCAATTGACAAGGCTCTTGGTAATACATCTCCCGTCTACGAAAGCCAAATTGAAAGAACTCGGGGGCTTGGAAATAAGGCTGATATGGTAAAAAAGTTCATTGATCTTTTTGCTATTGGTATCATAATTTTTGATGAAATTCAATTAATTGACTTCAAGCATACGAAGGAAAATTCTTTTGACTCCCTATTAACTCTTGCTAATCGTACGAAAGTTGCAATGGCTGTTGTAGGAACAGAAGACGCGAAGGATTTGATGTTTAATGAACTACGAACCGCTAGACGTATTGGACAAGTCATTAACGGGAACCTTTATTGTCACGACACTGATTATTTCCATTTTCTTATACATATGCTGCTCCGTTATCAATGGTTTGATCAGCAAATCACGCTGAATGAAGATTTATTCCATGCTCTTTACGATGTTACCAAAGGCATTGTTGAACAGTTAATCAGCATTTATATTTGCATGACCTATGAATATCTCTCTAAAAAGAAACGACCATGCGTTGATGGCAAGTTTGTAAAATATGTTGCCAAAAAGTATTTCCCAGGTATTCAGGAAGTTCTTGCAAATCTGGAAACACCTGATAATTTTAATAAACTCGACAGCATTCGCAGGAATGCCGAGGAACAAATGAATCTACTTCTTGGCCAAACACGTCAGGAAAATGCCTCAAAGGCCATTATGTCCAATGCACAGCTGACGGATAGCAGTGAACTTTTTACAATCGCTACAAACATTAAATCTATCTCTGACTTCAGCGATAAAATTATTCAATCTGCTTACAACAAAGTAAAAAATGATAGTTCCTCTCATGGTAAATCCACAAAGGAATTAACTCAACTAGTTCTTGAAGCAATAACTGCTATTCAAAAAACACATTCTACAGGTTCATCCAAAACTGTACCACAAATCAGCACTAAAATGATGCAAGATTTTATCACGCAAGACTAGATGAAAGATTTTTTTACAAGGAGAAAACTTATGAGTCACATACCTGTTTTTAAAAGCCCTTTTCCAAATGAGTTGCTATACTCATGGGTACATCGGCTCGCCGAAGAAAACGCACTGCAATTTTCCTTATTTGCAAAGACGTTTATTCATCCTACATATAACCGTATAGGCACAATGCCTGCGGATATCCGCTTTGGTTTCTATCGAATGTGTGAGTGTTTCTATACTTCTGTAGATTCCGGAAAGTTATATGAATCATTAACTAATATTACATTTGAGTCCTTAGCATTGACAAGAGATATGCAGATACGCTGTACTAACAATGCATTTCGTACCAAGAATCTCTTGAACGTCCCAATGAGCGGGTTCTTTCAGACACTCTATATGTGTCCAGAATGTTTTGAAGAAGATATTAAACAATACAAGAGACCTTATTTTCATCGTGAACACCATATGTCTGGCGTAAAGGTTTGTCCACACCATCATTGCGCATTACTGGAATACAAAGGAAAACGCGGACACGCCTGTGAATTTAAAAAAGAGAATTTCCATTCGGTCAAAACAGAAATTTCAAATGAAAGTCTGGATGCATATGCAGACTATGCTTACACAATTCTGAAATCAGGTTATCATTCTGATGCAGAAACCATAAGGGAACTGATTTATAAAACATTGAAGAAAAGAGGGTACTCAGCCAATGATCATTATCAGTCTTTAAAAGCTGACATTAAAAAATGGGCTTATTATGACCTCATAAACTTTTCTGTGGAAAAGTTTTTTATGATTACTTTTTTATCTCCAACTTATACTGATATGGAAAACATCCTCCCGGTATGTATGTTTCTGTTTCCTGATGTCAATAAACTGCTTGAATACATCAAAACAAACAAACCTCTCATACACCAGTATATCTGCAAAGACTGCAACCAGGTCTATTATATGACTGAACACGCCCACTCCCGTGGTTGGAAATGTCCACATTGTACGCAGTATGTTCCAGAAGAAAAACAATTAAAAGACTTAATAAACAATATGACTTTAGGGCATTATAATCTACAAGGTAACTTCCTAGGACTAAACACACCAACAGAGTTTTATCATTGTTCATGCAAAACAATAACACGACTCAAACCACGCTCCTTTCTTTTCGAAGGAGTTCGATGTATATGTGAGAGTACTGTTACGAAGGCTGAGGCTAAAAATAACATTGAATCCCTGGGAGATTTTAAACTAATCAACTATACTGGAACGCTATCCCCCATAACAGTCAAACATTTAACCTGTGGTCAAACTTTTGTATGTAACTACCATAAGTTTATAAACTTTCCCGGCTGTCGCATATGCAATGCCAGTGATATGACAGATACCTTGTACGAACAACGTATAAAGGAGCTGGTAGGTGATGAATATTCGATAATCAAGGGATTTGTAGACCAACATACCAAAGTTTCCATTAGGCATGAAGAATGTGGCACAATCCAATATTACAAACCGTCTTCATTTCTTGATGGACAACGCTGTCCTTATTGTCATAAAACTTATACCAGGGAACAGATTTGTGATATGTTAAAATATGCTTCTGATAACAGATACAAGGTGAAACAATTTGGTGCAAACGTCTGGACCATAAAGGACTTGAAAACGAACAACCACCTACGTCTTCCTCCCGCCAAAATCATCCAGGAGTTACTACGTCCCACTCCCTCTCCAATTTTAGATGTGGATCAATCAAAAGTTTATCTACCTAAATCTTACTGGAAAAAAATGTTTGATTTACTTGTTGAGTACAAAGAGGAAACGGACTCCGTATCTCTGTCTAAAAGAACTATATATAAAGGGGAAAATCTTGGTCAATGGTGTTATCGACAACAACAACTTTATCATTCTGGAAAGCTGAAACCTATACGTCTCACGTTACTTAAAAAAATAGATTTTAATTTTAATAATCGTGAGCATGAGTGGGACAGACGTTTTAAGCAATACGAACGTTTTGTGAAAGGAACCGGCCGTTTACATGTTCGTAAACGCGAGAATTACGAAGGCGAACATCTCGGAGCGTGGATTCAAACTCAAAAACTGCGATTTAAAGAAGGGAAACTCTCTGATTTTCGAGTAGAGAAATTGAAATCTATAAATCCTAATTTTTTTAATAAAATTTAATATTGCACTAAAAAAAAAGGGAGAGCCATTTGCGTAAAAGCAAATGGCTCTCCTTTTTTAATAATAAAATGCCATATTGTTGAAAATTCCAAATTAAAATGTAAATTAACATTTTTATAATTTTTCAGAAATTCCAAATTAAAATGTAAATTAACAATAATACTACCGCACCCTACAGATGCAATACTCTTTCCTTAATTTCCTGGGTTCTTCCCTGATTCCAGAACTGTGTTCCGATGTATCCGCAGGTACGACGAGCCACGCTCATCTTATCCTGGTTTCTGTTACCACAGCTAGGGCATTCCCAAAGTAGCTTACCGGATTCTTCGTCTTCTACAATCTGGATTTCTCCATTGTATCCACAGCATTCGCAGTAATCTGATTTTGTGTTCAATTCTGCATACATAATGTTATCATAGATAAACTTCATCACTTCGATAACAGCTTCGATATTATCCTGAAGATTTGGAACCTCTACATAACTAATGGCTCCACCTGGAGAAAGTTTCTGGAATTCAGATTCAAACTTCAATTTGCTGAAGGCATCAATCGGTTCTGTAACATGAACATGATAACTGTTTGTGATGTAGTTCTTATCTGTTACACCCTTGATGACACCAAATCTCTTCTGGAGACATTTCGCAAATTTATATGTTGTAGATTCCATCGGTGTACCGTAAACGGAATAGCTGATGTTTTCTGCTGCTTTCCATTCAGCACACTTGTCATTTAACTTCTGCATAACCTGAAGTGCAAACTGTTTTGCATCAGGATCTGTATGAGATTTCCCGGTCATTCGAACACACATCTCATAAAGTCCGGCATATCCTAACGAAATTGTGGAGTAGCCGTTAAACAATAATTTATCAATGGTTTCACCCTTCTTTAAACGTGCCAACGCACCGTTCTGCCAAAGAATTGGTGCGACGTCAGATGGAGTTCCAAGTAATCTTTCATGACGGCAACGAAGCGCTCTGTGACAAAGTTCCAATCGTTCTTCAAGAATCTTCCAGAACAAGTCCATATCGCCGTTTGAAGAACAAGCCACGTCTACTAAGTTAATTGTGACCACACCCTGATTAAATCTTCCGTAGAATTTATAGCTTCCATCTGGTTTTCTCTGGCTGTCTTCTACTGTCAGGAAGGAACGGCAACCCATGCAGGTATAAACATTGCCATTCTTCATCTGCTTCATTACCTTAGCAGAAATATAATCCGGTACCATTCTCTTTGCGGTACACTGTGCTGCAAGCTCTGTTAAGTACCAGTACTTAGAATCCGGAGTTACATTGTCTTCATCTAATACATAAATAATCTTAGGGAATGCCGGTGTAATCCAAACGCCTTTTTCGTTCTTAACACCTTTCATTCTCTGCTTTAATGTTTCTTCAATAATAGCAGCCAGGTCGTCTCTGGTCTGTCCTTCCGGAACTTCATCCAAGTACATGAACATTGTCACGAATGGAGCCTGGCCATTACAAGTCATTAATGTGATGAGCTGATACTGGATGGTCTGAATACCACGATTAATTTCATCTTTCAAACGTCTTTCCACAATCTGCTTCACCTGATCATCGGTGTAGTTCATTCCAATTTCTTCACTCTCAGCCTGAACCTCTTTTGTGATTTTTTCTCTGGAAACCTGAACAAACGGTGCAAGGTGAGACAAAGAGAAGGACTGTCCACCATACTGGTTACTAGCTACCTGCGCAACAATCTGTGTTGTTACATTACATGCAGTATAAAAACTGTGAGGTGAATCAATCTTTGTTTCTGAAATACATGTTCCATTCTGCAACATATCCTCAAGGTCAATCAAATCACAGTTATGTTCTTTCTGTGCAAAATAATCAGAGTCATGGAAATGAATAATTCCCTGTTCGTGTGCCTGTACAATGTCTTCCGGAAGTAAAATACGTTTCGTCAAATCCTTGCTTACTTCTCCTGCCATATAGTCACGCTGTGTCGAATTAATAGTCGGGTTCTTATTGGAATTCTCCTGTTTAACCTCTTCATTATTCTGATTAATCAATGAAAAGATTGTTTCATCTGTCGTATTCGCTTTTCTTGCAAGTTCGCGGTTATAACGATAACGCACATACTTCTGTGCTACTTCATAACCACGCATCTCCATGATACCGCGCTCAACCATATCCTGAATATCTTCTACGGCTACCGCATGATTAGACTGAAGAATCTGAGATTCCACATTTTTTCCAACAGCACTGATCTGATACTCATTCATCTTATAAATCGGATCAATTTCGTTATTTGCCTTTCTAATAGCGTTCAAAATCTTGTTTACGTCAAAAGTTACCTCTTCTCCATTTCTTTTAATAACTTTTTGTACTTTCGTAGTTTCCATTTTTTCCTCCTAAAAACACACAATCACCATTAAATAAGGGTTTTTCCCTGATTTTATCACTACTTCTATCACTTTTTCTTCAAAAAGCACTATATCTTGTGTTTGCAAAACGTATTATAGCACAATATCTTCCATTTTGTACAGTGATAAATGCAACAAAAATGAAAATAATTGTGCTATTTTCGAATCTAAAAACGTTTTCTCCCCGATAAATCCAAAGAAAAAGATTTTACAAAAATTTTTCGATTAATTATTTTGAACTTCCACTTCTTTTTCCAGTTCATAAAACCCGGAAAAAATCTTGCGAATCATCAATAAAGAAGCTGCTGCTGCCAAGAAGTCTGAAATCGGTGCCGTGTACATAATTCCATTGATTCCTTCTTCTCCAAACTGCATAAACAACATCGGCATCACAATTAATAATGGCAGGAAGAAGATAATCTGTCTGGTCAAGGAGAGGAACGCTCCCTTGTTTGGTTCACCGATGGCTGTACAGAACGTGGATGTAATTGGCTGAATTCCATTTAGGAATGTCATAAATAAGAAAATACGGAAAAACTTTTCCGCAAAGAGAAAGTATGCGTCACTTCCTTCGCCAAAAATCCCAATAATCTGTCTCGGGAATAATTGAAAAATTAAGAATGCAATACTGGATACAACCGTATTCGTAATGCATGCAATTTTATAGGCCTTTCTTACTCTGGCAAACTGATTGGCCCCCCGGTTAAAGGATGCAATTGGCTGCATTCCCTGGGACACACCGATACAGATAGAAAAATAGACCTGATTTACCTTCATGATGATTCCCACGCAGGCCAATGGTATTTCCTGTCCATAACTGGAAAGAGCGCCATAGTATGTCAGCGATTTATTCATAACAATCTGAACCACCATAATTGCTAACTGATTCAGACACTGTGCCATTCCTAAATGAACGGTTTTCAAAACAATTTCCCGTTGCGGCACCAGATACCTCTTTTCAATCGTTGCGGTTTTATAATGAACCAGATAATAAACCACCAGGCTAAAGGATAATACTTGGCCAATGACTGTGGCTGTAGCTGCTCCGGTCATTCCCCAACCGAATCGCATGACAAACAGATAGTCCAGAATTACATTACAGAATGCCCCTGCCACATTACAAATCATAGAGTACCGCGGGCTTCCATCCGCACGAATCAGATGTGCTCCACCGGCAGAAAGAATTGCAAAAGGAAATCCCAGAGCAAGAACCCTGACATACTCCACACTATAACCAAGAACAGAATGTGCTCCTGCTGAATCCGGTGCACCGAATAACAGCAATATTGGTTTCAGAAACACTGAAGTGACAATTGTAACCAGAATTCCAATGGAAAACATCATAGTAATGGCGTTGCCTACGAAGTGGATTGCCTTCTCTTTATTGCCCGCTCCCATATTCAAGTTAAATCCTGCCGCACCACCGATTCCAAAAGCTAATGCTGTGGCAATGCAAAGAGTGGTCAGCGGGAAGGAAATATTTGTTGCAGCATTTCCTAACGGGCCAACAGTTCTTCCAATGAAGAACTGATCGACAATATTATAAAAGGACATCACCAGCATGGAAATAATACTCGGAATTGCAAACTTGCGAATCAACGTTCCAACCGGTTCTGTTCCCAATGGATTATTAATTTTTTTTTCGTTCATTTCTTCTATCCTCTTTCTTTTTTCAGCATTAACTATAATAATACGAATTGTTTTTTAATTCTACATAAATTTTATAAAAAATGTTTCTTTCTGAAACTTGTGTCTATCTTCTTCCTTATGTTATACTGAGCGAAGAAATTGAATCACAAGGGAGAACGTTATGAGAGGTTTATATTCCAGTAAAGCGGAAATACGGCATAAAGTATTTACGGAAATTGCAAAGATGGCTTTTGAGGATTCCCCTCTTTCTAAAATAGAAGATTTACCTTACGAAATTGTTCCGGGAGAAATCGGAAAATATTACGATAATATCTTTTTAGAACGTGCCATTGTAGGGGAACGTCTGCGAGCGACCATGGGACTGCCAATTCGAAAAATGTCAGAACATGCACCGCTCTCTGAAGGAATTGATGCCAGTGCTATTGACGAAAAATATTATGACCCACCATTGATTAACATTATAAAATTCGCCTGTCATGCCTGCCCACATAATAAAGTGTTTATTACGGATGCATGTCAGGGATGTATTGAACATCCTTGTATCGAGGTTTGTCCGAAAGATGCCATTCATATGGAAAACGGGCGTTCCGTCATTGATCAGGAGAAATGTATTAAATGTGGAAAATGTTTAAAGGCTTGTCCTTACAGTGCCATTATCAAGCAGGAACGCCCTTGCGTGAAAGCCTGCGGAATGAATGCCATTGGCAGTGACGAATACGGACGGGCTGATATTGATTATGATAAATGTGTTTCCTGTGGAATGTGTCTGGTTAGTTGCCCGTTTAGTGCCATTGTTGATAAAAGTCAGATTTATCAGACCGTGTTGGCACTAAAAAGTGACACTCCGATTTATGCAGCCATTGCTCCATCGTTTATTCATCAGTTTGGTAGCAAGGCGACTCCGGAACTGGTACGTGCCGGCTTAAAGGCACTTGGATTTGAGGACATGATTGAAGTCGCTATTGGTGCAGACCTCTGTGCCATTCAGGAAGCAGAAGATTTTCTGACCAATGTTCCTTCCAAACAGAAATGGATGGGAACCTCCTGTTGTCCGGCTTGGTCCGTTATGGCAAAGAAGACATTGCCGGAATATGCAGATTACATTTCCATGTCATTGACTCCAATGGTTTTAACTGCCAGAGTCATCAAGAAAGAACATCCGGATTGTAAAGTTGTATTCATCGGACCTTGTGCTGCAAAGAAACTGGAAGCCAGTCGCCGTTCCGTTCGAAGTGAAGTCGATTTCGTATTAACCTTCGAGGAAACCATGGGACTATTTGAGGCAAAGAACATCAATGTAGAAAAACTGGAACCGGAACAATCCATTCAGCAGTCCAGCTCTTATGGGAAAGGCTTTGCAGCCAGCGGTGGTGTGGCAAAAGCCGTGGTAAAAGTGATTCAGAAGATGGCACCGGAACGGGAAATCCATACGGTCAATGCCGAAGGATTGTCGGAATGTAAGAAAATGCTGATGCTGGCGAAAGCCGGAAAGTATGACGGCTACCTTTTAGAGGGAATGGCTTGTCCCGGCGGTTGTATTGGTGGGGCCGGCGTGTTAAAGGATGTGCGTCGTGCAAGAGTCCATTTGGAACATGACATGGAACGTTCCGAAAAAACATCCCCAGATGAGTCTGAATATATCCAGTATTTAGATTTAATCACGTCGGAAGAATAAAGGAGATAAATTATGAAATTAAATACAAAACAAATTGTTGTGACGGTACTTTTATTGGCACTAAGCTTTTTAATTATTCGTTTTTTAAAAATCCCTGGATTAGAAGTTGCCGGTTATCGTATTTCTGCCAAAGACATCCTCATTAATCTAATTCTGATTTTAGGAACTTTGTACTGCGGAATCTTTGGAGGAATTATTTTATCCATTATGGCACCAATTATTTCTTTTGTAATTTCCAACGGAGGTTTTATTGCTTCTGTTCCTGCAATTTTACCATGCATTATGGCGGGAAATATCATTTTAGTTTTGTCAGCATGGTTCATTCGTGGAAAGAAAAATGAGTTAAATCTTTTACCACTGGTGTTATCCGTAGGTGCGGTATGGAAATACCTCTGTATGAGACTTTTGGTAATTAGTTGGATTATACCAACTTGGAAATCTTCCATGACCAAGATTCAGGTCAATACCGTGCAGAATATGTTCCATATTGCTCCACTGTTTACCACACTTTTTGGAGTCTTTCTGGCATGTGTGATCTGGCCACCGTTAAAACTGATTGTTAAAAATTCAAAATAAAAGAAATAGACCCGCATTGGAAATATCCAATGCGGGTTCTTTACTTCTGTATAGTTTATTAAACTTCTAGTGCATTACTGAAATAATACTTTTCTATAATCCGGATTGCACAATTTCAATATTTTTTCATATAAATAGTTGTGCTGAGCTTCTGTATTCACCATTTCTTTCTGATAGAGCTCATCTGCAATACTATAAATTGTTTTCGTGTGGACATCACTATAAACGATTCTACCATCAGATAGTTTAGCATATGCCCTTACCATAATCCCGCTATTATAGTATGCTTTGGATTTGATGAATTTCATTGTAATAGCATAGGTTTGGATTCTCTCCGTGTTAAAGGAACTGTTCAGCACGGTTCCTTCACTCGTTGCCGCAACGGAATAAATTGACTTTGCCTTACTCCCCAGAGTCATTGCATCTCTTGTAGCGTATTGTTCCAATCCAAAAATCAATCCCTTTTCTACTACTTCCTTATTCGGATCATCTACTGTATAGACAACACGATGCCCTTCCATTTCAGTATTAATCTGATATCCTTTAATTTCAACGGAAGCATATTTTTTCTCTGTAGTGGTTTCCTGAACCGTAGGCGTTTCAGGCTGGGTTGTTGATTCTTTAGTAGTCAGTTCCTCTTTCGTATCGTTTCGAATCAAAATCTTAAAGGTATGCCCATCCACGGCACTATTTGCCTGAAAAACATTAATTCCCTTCAAAAGTTGCTCATATGAAATATATATTCCTGCTCCTGCAGGTTGACTGAATGCATACCCATTTAATGTCGTTGCTGAATAGTCCGGCCAAATTGGTTTTTTTCCTTCTGCCACCTTTGGAATAATTAATATCTGACTCTGTTGTGCTTCCAGCAACTGGAATGAGAATTCATTATTTTCTGCCGCTACATAATAATCTGTATTTCCTACCTGATTCCATGTAGTTTCCACCGGTTCTTCCTGTTTCGTAGTTGGTTCCTCTTGTTTCGTAGTAACTTCCTGTGTTGTAGGCTCCACTTTCTTCGTGGTTTGTTCAACCACTTCTGTAATTCTAACGTTACTGAATTTTAAAGCAGTTCCCGCAGAAACTCCTCGACCAAGTTCAAATACGATTCTGATGGAATCAGTGTTTACCGCATAGATTTCAGTTAATGTCTTTGTACTTCCGGCCCCAACCGTTGTATATTTCTGAGCCTGTGATTCATTCGACGCATCTTCTTTAATCCCCACGGTTGCTTCTCGGTCTGTAGAAACATCCACTGCTACCTGGTATTTCTTTCCACTGTCAACTCTGGTTTCATACTTAGCCTGTACCAGCCAATCCACGCCGATATTCGCTTCCTTCACATATAATTCATAAGAATTATCATTGTTTAATCGATATCCACCACTGGCTTTTCCACTCCAATCTCCAAAGAAGCATCCCCAGTTTCCTGCCTGTATCCATGCATTCGTTGTTCCTTCCTGATAGCCTGACGGAAGATTATTTGAAGTCGTCGGCTCCACTGTTGTTTGTTTTTCCGCAGTGGTTGGTTCCGGTTCATTCCCGCCTAAATTCGTAAAGGTAAACGCTTCCCAGGCTCCCGCTACAGAATCGCTACTAGCCCGTAGTTCTCCGACATTGTCCGTATAACCAAAGTCAGCCTTCACATACTTTCCGTTTGCACAAGAATAAATTCCATACTGATTTCCGGAAATCTGTACCAATTTAAACTTCTCCCAGTCATTGATGGCATCACTTCGTGCCAATAACTGATTATTTTCATCAATTACCGCACAAACATACTTTCCATTGATAACAGAACGAAACGAAATGGTTCCATCTGCATTATTAATTACCTGAAGTGATTCCCATGCTCCACCACAGGAATCACGGTTGGCTACTAACGGCTTATTTCCGGAGTCCTCCGCACAAACCACTTTGGTTCCATCATTTCCTGTAACGGATAAATAATAATTTCCATTGGCAATATTCTTATAATTTACTGTCTTAACCGTTCCCGGGGTATAACGTTTCAACACATTGGTAATATAGGTGTTCTCATAATCAGAGCCTACACTACTCCATTTATTATAGATTGTATCGTAGGAATCATTTTCTAAATCTACCGTATCCGCATCATATTTATAAAGTCCCCAGTTATCATTGGAACTCTTAGCCTTATAGGTCCAGGTCGTCCAATGAATTCCATTATCCCGAAGCATTTGCAATCCGGTGTCCCAAGCCCCATCGCTGTTAAAGAGATTAAACTCACCCAGATAGCTCGGAACATTATGGTTCATTGCAAAAATATTATTAATCTTGTTCTGAAGACTGGAAATCTGTACATTGTCTTCATTAGAATAATGACTGTACTCATACTGATGATATTCATACATAACATTGGACCATCCATAATTCGATGGATTCGGCAGATCCCAGGAATCCCAGGTTGCCTCCATAATAATCATATGATCCCCGTCAATTGCACGAATTCTGTCGTAAGCAATATCATAAATATTCCACAACATGGAATGCAACTGTTCTTCTCCCACACTGGAATTATACCGGTAGGTACAATACGGTTCATTTAACAAGTCATATCCTGCTACTGCCGGATTTCCTTTAAAATGTGCGGCAATTTTTTCCCACATCTGATAATATTTTTCCTGATTGGACGCTGCATTAGCACCAAAGAAAAACTGAGAAGCTGCTTCTTTCGCATCTAAGCCATCTACACCGGAGTGGTCACTACCATTCTGAGAACCATAAGCTCCATGCATATCGATGATTACATAAATTCCGCGCTTTCCCGCCTCTGAGACAAACCAATCCACATAGTTCCAGCAATCACTTAACCAGTTTCCATTAGAATCCACGAAATCCCGATACCACAATGGTAAACGAAGCACGTTCATTCCCATCTCTGCACAATGGTCGAAATCAGCTGTAGTAAAATAACATTCCATATAGCGACGAATCAGTTTTCTGGCATTGTCTTCTCCGAATCGATTGGTGAGAACTCTCCAGATATCTGACTGGTCCTTTACATTATTTGTCCAACGAAACGTACACATCCAGTTTTCCTGAACCGACAAACTTCCTACATTCGTTCCTCTTAAATAAACAACTTCGCCGTTTCCGTAATTGTTTCTGACATTCTTTCCATTTGCTTTCAGAAACCCTGACGAATCAATCCCTGTCGTTGCCGCATATGCAGTTTTTTGTTCCATTGGTACATTGACCATCACTCCTGACAACAGCAACGTTAACACCAAAACAATTGCAATTCTTTTTTTCATTTTCCCATTTCCTTTCAATTTTCAGTTCTCCAACCTTCCCTAGTATACTGAATCGATTTTTTTGTGAAAACTTCCCATATTTTAGAATACGTGCATTTTTTTAGAAATAAAAAAGAACCTGTCCTTTAGACAAGCTCTTTCCATTCATTCTCTGTTTAATTTGCTATTTTATCAAGTCCCAATACGTTAATCAATAATACCATAGACATTCCATAATAAGTTACCACTGCAACCAAATCGTTCATGGTCGAAATCAGCGGACCGGATGCAACTGCCGGATCCACCTTTAACTTTGTAAAGATAATCGGTACGATGGCCCCTACAAAACTTGAGATAATCATTGCTACCCAAAGAGCACAACCAATGCACCCTGCCATAGCAAAGGCTGATGAGAATATAAATCCTTTTATGAAATGAATATACATTCCTGTTACCACAAAGGAAATCAATCCCACAATCAACCCATTGCAAAATCCGATACGCATCTCCTTGAAAATAAATCCGACCTGTTGGGATGTAGTCAATTCTTCATCCATCAGCACACGAATGGTAACCGCCAGGGTCTGGGTTCCAACATTTCCGGACATTCCCAAAATAACCGACTGGAAAAATACAATGGTGGGAATCCCTGCAATGACCCCTTCAAAGGTTCCTGTTACTGTGGCAACAATCATTCCTAAGAACAGCAATACAATCAACCATGGGGTACGCTTTCTCAAGCTGGCAAGCAAAGGCTCTTCCAAATCTTCTTCTTCACTCAAACCAGCTAACTTTGCATAATCCTCACTCATCTCTTCATCGACAATCTCAGTCATATCCTGAGAGGTAATAACACCAAGAATATGTTTTTCATTATCCAGTACCGGTATGGAATCTTCCGAGTAATCCTTCAAATCTTCGATAACATCATCTATGGTTTCATGGTCGTACACGAACGGATACGATGTCGTAACCAAGGCTTCTAAATCATCATATTTTCTGGCAATGATTAAATCCGTCAGATCAATGGCACCGTAAAAAGTCCCGTCATCCTTTAACACATATAATGTGGTGATATTATCATTATCTGCCGCCTGACTCACCATGCTTTTCATTGCCTGCGGAATGGTCAATCCTAACTCTAGGGTAACAAAATTCGTCGTCATCTTGCTACCGATTTCATTATCACCATAGGACTGAATCAAATCAATATCTTCCCTGGCTTCTTCTTCCATCAACTGGATTAAGGCCTCACTCTTCTCGTCTTCCAGTTCTTCCAGGATATCTACCGCATCATCCGGTTCCATGTTTTCCAAAATGTCTGCGGCCAGTTCTTCATCTAATTCTTCAATAAATTCTTCCGGATCGTCTAAATATGCAAAGACCTCAGAAACGCGGTCAAGACCTAATACAGAATACAGTTTCCGCCGTTCCTGTCGATCCAAATCTTCCAAAACTGCTGCGATATCATTTTCATGATAATCATCCAGTCTCTCTTTTTTTACTTCCGGAGACTCATCGCCACGAATAATCTGCATGATTTCTTCTTCGTAGTCATCCCTCTCCGGAACTTCAACACCATTGTTTTCTTCCACATCCTGATTGCTTTCAGAAAGCTGTTCTTCTGTGGTAATTGGTTCCATCTGTTCTTCTAATTCTTTTAATTCCTTATTCACTATAACTCTCCCTTCCGCACACACTTCCCATAAAAAGAAAAGGCGTGCTCATATTACCTTTTTCTTTGGTAATTTGGGCGCGCTTATAATGAAAACTATATCTATGAAACATGAAATGGATACATTACGCCAGTTTCATCGATATACTTTTCATTATTATAATATCGCCCGAGACTGTCGCCACTATCCATTTCATTCACCTCTTTCTATTCTAAAATTTAATCCTGCCATTTCAGGATGGAGCAGATTCCATAAATCAGAGATACTACCAATACCGTTCCAATGGCAAAAAGATTTACCGTCAAGTCATATCCTAATGCATAAGCATACAGACCCACTCCGGAAAATACAGAAATGATTGGACAATTAATCACAATCAGTCCATAAACCAATTCCCGTACTCTTCCATATCCATCTCGTTTTAGCAAACTAAAACTACTCAGACCATGCAACGCAATAATCATTAAAGGGATTACAAACACTGCAAACCACTTCGACTGATATGCCGTAGGATTTCCACTCCAGTCAAAACTGGTAGCCATCTGCGCCGGCAGTTTGTTCCAAAGAATCATACCGGCAATGATTGGTAATATACATATCAAACCTGTAAAAATGATGAGCCCTTTCTTTAACTTCAACTACTCTTCCTCCAATGGCGGAACGTCAACACATTCCTCATTCTTTACTTTTCCGGTAGCCCATGCACTTCCAACATCACATCTTCCGTGATGGTGGACAGAAAGCATTTCTCCCGCTTCAACATCTTCAGAAACACGAACGCGAACCCGTGCCTCTCCCTTTTCAATCTTGCCATCAAGCATTGCGATTAAATCTTCAATTTCTTTTTCTGAAGCCATAGCACTTCCTCCTGTACACCATGCTCCTTCCAAGGGAAGGAATTGTCCATCATTTTACTCCTTTGGTATTGTAACAAAACTTTTTAAGAATTGCCACCCATAACTTAATAAAAAAGTTTATTTTCTTCTATTAAATGATATCCCTCCTGATCCAGGCGGACAACAATCACACCACAATTGGACTGTAATCCTCCGGACCAAAATTGTTCTATACCGTGTTGCAACACATGACACATAATAGACTTATTCATTGCCCCATGTCCCACAATCATAATTCGCTCCAGTTCTTCCTTTTGCGGTTCAATGACTTCCTCCATAAACTGCTTTGTTCTTTCACAAAGTTCCTCCAGTTCTTCCCCGTCTCCACTGGCACGATATTTCTCCGGTTCCGAAAAAAAGAAACGAAAGAATTGACTTTCGTCCTTTTGTAACTCCATTCCATTCTGTCCTTCATAATCGCCGAAGTCAATCTCCTTCAAGCGTTCATCTGTGATCAATGGAATCTCTCTTCCTTCCCCGATAATCTGTGCTGTTTCCAATGCTCGTTTTAGCGGAGAACTGTAAATTTTGTCAAAATGAATTTCCCGTAATCCTTCTGCTGTTTTTCTTGCCAGCATTCTTCCTGCTTCATTCAGTTCCTTATCCACACTTCCCTGAAGTTTCTTTTTCTCGTTCCACGGTGTGGTACCGTGACGTATAATATATATTTCCATAATAATTACCTAATAAAAGTTTTTGTAAAATGACTTTCTTCTGTCCTGCTTCATCGGGAACTTTTCCCGATAGAACTGAACGTCATTGTCTAAATCTATAATACGCATTCCGGCATCTTCCTTCAGATCCAGAACTACAGTCCCATCCGGTGCAATAACTTTTCCATGCCCGGAATAAACCGTGTCCTCCTGATTTCCGATGCAATTAACTCCTAAGACATAGGATTGGTTTTCAATGGCCCGTGCCTGAAGCAATACATCCCACTGTGCCACTCGTACTTTAGGCCAGTTTGCTGCAACGATGATGGCATCTGCTTCCTCAGATAATCTTTGATACAATTCCGGAAACCGCAAGTCATAACAAATGGTAATTCCGAAAGTCATCCCCTGATATTGAAAAAAGCTGATTGCCTGTCCCTTAGTAAATACCTCATCTTCCCCTGCGAAACTAAATGGATGAATTTTAATATAATCTCCCAGAGTTTTCCCATTCGCATCGACTACTGTATAGTGATTTTCACTTCCATTATGATGTTTCACCCATCCAAAGCCAATGGCAATTCCATATGTTTCAGCAAACTGTTTCATGGCATTCACCGTTTCCATCTTTTCTTCTCCGATTTTGGAAGTATTCATGGAAAAGCCGGTAAAGCTCATTTCCGGAAATAGTAGTAAATCCACGTTCTGTTCCGCAGCTTCCCGAACATAGCTTTCCGCCATTTTGATATTTTCTTCTTTCTTTTCAAATTGAATCTGCAACTGACACAATGCAATCTTCATACGTATCTCCTATTCATTACCGACCCTTTGTTATGTATGCAGCCACCTCATCAATATCATCGGAAAACAGAATTTTATTCATATCTTCCTGTTCCATAAACCCTTCCTTTGCCATAAGAAGAAGCAGTGCTCTTAAAGGCTCGTAGAATTCTTTTGTATTATATAATACGCAAGGCCCCTTCAACTCATGAATGCGAAGGAACATAATAATTTCTGAAATTTCATCTAAGGTTCCCGGTCCTCCCGGCAATGCGATAAAGGCATCACTGAGTTCAATCATTTTATTTCTTCTCTCACTCATACTCGTTGTATCGATAATCTCTGTCAGACCATCATGACGCTGTTCCCTGATAAACAAAACATCCGGAATCACACCAGTGACTTTTCCACCTAATTCCAATACGGTGTTTGCCACAATCCCCATCAGTCCCACATTTCCGCCACCATAAATTAGTCGGTGTCCATTTTTTGCAATCCATGTTCCAACAGTTCTTGCTGCCTCTGCGTAAATTGGATCATTTCCTTTTGCTGCTCCGCAATAAACGGCTATATTCATATTTCATCCTCCCGATTGCTTTTTCTGTTTAATTCATTCTATGTATTTTTCTCATTTCTTATGAAATGGAAGCAAGCTTTTTACTACTCTTCTATTTTACTCAAAAATCCCCCGCAGTAAATATACAAAAAGAAAAAAGAGTATTTTCTCCCCTTCCTCCTCCGGAAGCAAACGGCAAAATACTCTTTTCCTTTTATAGAAATTATAAATCTTTTCCTGTTAACATTTTGTAAGACTGTAAGTACTTTTCGATAGTCTTATCAACAATTTCCTGTGGAAGTGTCCAGTTATGACCTTCGTTACTCTTTAACCAATCTCTTGCAAACTGCTTATCAAAGGATGGCTGTCCGTGTCCTGCTTCGTATCCGTCTGCTGGCCAGAAACGTGAACTATCCGGTGTAAGCATTTCATCACCAATTACAATGTTTCCTTCTTCATCCAGACCAAATTCAAATTTTGTATCTGCAATGATGATTCCTTTTTCTAATGCATAATCTGCACATTTCTTATAAAGAGCGATGGTATAATCACGAAGTTTTGCAGCATATTCTTCACCTTTTCCAGGGAATTCTTTTTCAAGAACTTCGATACTTCTCTCATAAGATATATTTTCATCATGATCACCAATTTCAGCCTTAGTAGAAGGTGTGTAGATTGGTTCCGGAAGCTTATCAGATTCCTGAAGTCCTTCAGGTAACTTGATTCCACAAACAGTTCCATTTTCCTGATAGCTTGCCCAACCACTACCTGTAATATATCCACGAACGATACATTCGATTGGAAGCATCTGTAACTTTCTGCACATCATGCTGTTTCCATCAAACTTATCCTGCTGGAAGAATTCAGGCATATCCTTAACATCTACAGAAATCATATGGTTTGGAAGAATATCTTCTGTCATGTCAAACCAGAACTTTGACATCTGAGTCAGTACTGTTCCCTTCTTTGTAACTTCATTGTTCAAAATTACATCGAAGCAGCTGATTCTGTCTGTAGCTACCATGATCAGGTTATCACCATTATCATAGATTTCACGAACTTTTCCCTCTTTAATAGGCTTTAATTCTGTCATTTGTTTTACCTCTCTTCTTATTCAATGATTGATTCAATAACTTCTCGTCATCATCAGTGACAAAAAGAATTATAACACGATTCTTTCAGAAAACAACCTTTGTTTTCGATTCTTTATGAAATAAAACCTTTCACAAATACTTCAATTCCAATAAAGATTAGAATGCAGCCTCCCAAAATCATTGCCTTGTTTGCCAATAGCATTCCAAACTTTTTTCCCATCTTTAAGCCAATCATACAGATTACAAACGTAACCACACCGATAATCAGACAACAAATCACAACCCGTGTCACGGAAAATCCCATAAGGGTAAATCCCACAGAAAGAGCATCAATGGATGTGGCAATTCCCTGAGCAAACAATGCCATCATCCCTACAGCTTCCACCTCTTCTTCCGCTTCGTTCTTAATTCCTTCCGCAAGCATTTCCCCCCCAATGATACTTAACAGTATCAACGCAATCCAAGGAATGAATTTTTCCAACACCGAAAAAAACTGTACGCCGGTATAGACGAGAACCCATCCAATGAACGGCATAAGCAACTGGAATCCCCCAAAGGTTCCGGCAATCATCACCATCCGTTTTCTTCTCATTTTCGGTTCATTCAGTCCATTGCCCACAGAGACGGAAAAGGCATCCATTGCCAATCCGACTCCCAACAAAACACTGTTTCCATAAAACAACATCAACTCGTGCATTTCTTTCACCTGTCTTTCGTATGAAATCACTCTAGGCATTATAGCACAAGGTGTGATAGAATGTACAACAGTTTAGTACGAATCATTTAGGAGATTACAATGTTACCAGAGAAGTTTTTAGAACGAATGAAAGAAAACCTAGGGGATGAGTTCAACGCTTTTATGAAAAGCTATGACAATCCATCCTATAAATCACTGCGTCTTAACACCTTAAAGGTTGATCAGACGTTTCTCAATTACATAAACGACTGGAACCTTGAGGGGGTTCCATGGTGCAAGGAAGGCTACTATTATGATGAATCCCTGCACCCGGGGAAGCATCCATACCACGAAGCTGGAATCTATTATATTCAGGAAGCCAGTGCCATGCTTCCGGCAGTTCTTTTAGATGCAAAACCGGGAGAAACCGTTTTAGATCTATGTGCCGCTCCCGGAGGCAAAACTACAGAGATTGCTTCCTCCATGAAAGGACAAGGTCTTTTAATCTGTAATGAAATCATTCCAAGCCGTGCCAAAATTCTTTCTGAAAATGTGGAGCGCATGGGCATTCAGAATGCCATTGTGACCAATGTCGATTCCGAAACCCTTGCAGACAAGTTTCCGGAATATTTCCACCGTATCATGGTGGATGCTCCCTGTTCCGGCGAAGGAATGTTCCGAAAGAATTCTGATGCCTGTGATGAATGGAGTCCGGAAAATGTTCAGCTTTGTGCAGACCGTCAGTTGGAAATCTTAAACAATGCCGCAAAGATGCTAAAGTCCGGTGGACGAATCGTTTACTCCACCTGCACCTTTGCACCGGCAGAAAACGAAGGAATCGTCTGTACCTTTCTAAAAGCACATCCGGAATTTTCTTTGGTTTCTCCAAACCTTTCTCTCGATGTGTTTGATGGCGGCCATCCTGACTGGGTATCTTCCGGAAACCAGGAAGTCGCTGAGCACTGTATTCGCCTCTGGCCTCATCGCCTGAAAGGAGAAGGACATTTTGTTGCAGTGTTTGAAAAGCATTCAGAACCTGCTGATGTGCGAAAAGTGAAATCCGAAAAAGGACTCAATCCGAAAGAACTAAAAGATTATCTGTCTTTTGAAAAGAATTATTTAAATAAAAAGTTTCAAGGAACTTTTGTAAAATTCGGAGATCAGTTATATCTGCTTCCGGATAACGCTCCTGTGCTGAAAGGCATCAAGGTTCTTCGCCCGGGACTTCATTTAGGAACCTTCCTGAAGAACCGCTTCGAACCCTCCCATGCTCTGGCAATCTCCCTAACCCCGGATGCTGTTCGTTTTTCCACAGACATCGATTTAGAAACCGCAAAGCAGTATCTGAATGGTCAGACCTTTTCCACAGAGGGTGAAAAGGGCTGGCACCTCATTACCGTAAACGGCTACTCCCTGGGCTGGGGAAAACTTGCCGGTGGTATTATGAAGAATCATTATCCGAAAGGATTGCGAAAAAATTATTAGGAATCCCTCATTCCACAAAAAAAGTTGCGCCATAGCGCAACTTTTTTAATGCTGTACACGATTCATATAGAAATCCCACTCCACAATCACTTTTTCCGCTTTCACTTTCAGTGTGTAGGAATCGGAAGCGGTATTAAAATCACTTTCATCCACAAATTCCAGAGCCAGGATGTATTCATCATCCTCATCTTTAACTTCATAAAGGTAAGCCCCTTCAATTTTTTTCAGCAATGCTGAAACTTCATCTTTCGATAAATCCGTATCCGGGATTTCCTGAATCAATACATCATTTGCATTGTAGTATTTAAATCCATCTTTCACACCGGAAGTAATGGTTCCGCCAACGAAGCGAATTTCCGTTGTTCCTGCATAACTTTCGGTAAAGTTTGTATTTTGTGAATTCTCCGGCCTCACAATGAGGGCTTCTACCTGGAAGCGAATCCCTTCCGAACTAACTTCTGCCTCCACTACCTGACAATCCTGAAATGAAAAATGATTGATTTCATCTACTGCTTTAAATTTCATCCTTTCCTCCAATCAACAGCAAAGCCACAATGTGAAATCGTGACTTTGTATGTTTCTATGTTTATTTTGTAATAACCGGTTTTCCTTCTGCATCAAGTAATGGTGTCAGTCCACCTGCTGTTCCACTGGTCAACCATAAGTAATTTACACCGGTTTCTTTATCTACCAGAATTAAACGTATTCCTGATGCTTTCATAGAATTTCCTTCTTTTAATACTACCTCAAATCTTTCCTGATTCTTTGCCATAATTCATGTCCTCCTATTATTGTTATATTTTATTCTTCCCAAAATAATTCATCCAGGGTCTTATCTAATGTTTTACATATTGCAATGCACAAGTTAATGGTTGGATTATAATCCCCTTTTTCAATAGAGCTGATGGTCTGCCGAGAGACTCCGACCAAATCAGCCAATTCCTGCTGGGATAAATCCCTGCCAGCTCTTGCTGCCTTTAATCTTAAATTTTTCATATTAATCCACCTCTCTTTTATCCATGCATTTCTTTATAAGAATCATAAATACAATGAGAAGCATTAATACACCGCAAGTCAAATTTACCGACATAATACCTACTTTTTCATCCTCTAAGACATTTCCCTTCGCATACTGTGTAATTCCACCTGCCAGATTAATGAGAGCAATAATGATAAAAGAAATTATGACTCTCCCCGGTGTTTCGTTCAATCCTAAATATGCTTCGTGGAAAATACTGTATCCAGCATACACTAAAATTCCAAGAGCTACAATGACAGATACAAATGCTTCCGGTTTAAAAAAGCGATTAATCAGCTCTGCGAAAATCATATAAACTGCATTTCCTATCATTACCGTGAAAAAACTATACTTATAGGCGATTCCGCGGATTGCATTTTGCCGTTCATCATATTTCGCTTTCATTCCTAAATCTTTATGCATGAACTTGACTAAAACAAAAACCAATGCCAAACCAAAAAGCACACCAACTGCTTCTCCTAAATAATAATATCCACTCATATCGACACCTCCTTAAAATCTTTTTGCTTCCTTTAATCATAATATACTCTTATTTTTACATCTTGTCAATTATATTTTACATTTTTCTTTTCAGAAATGATTTTTGCTATTTTTTCTTCTCTTGTTTTCTTTTGTAAATTGCTCAATTCACTGGGATACGAATTGAGCATTCAAAAAAACTCTCTGAAAAAAACGGAAAGTTGTTTCACCTCATAACAACTTTCCGTTTTTCTATAAACATTTCTTATATGCTGTGGGCAATGCAATCTTCTCTTCCAAATCCGCTTCCGAAACCCACTGGAATTTCTCATTTTTCTTTTTGCACTTCACTACATAACATTGCATATGCCATTCAATGTGCGTGAAAATATGCTTGACCTTCTTTCCCTTTTCTATGGAGATTGGTTCCAATTCCTGTTCCGACAACCATCCCTCTATTTCTGTCGATTTCAGTTTTTCTTCCACATTGGGTAATTTCCATAGTCCTGCTAACAATCCTGTTTCTTCTCCTTTTTCAATGGCCATTTCATCTTCACAGTGAAGCAGGAATACCGTCTTGTCAATTTTCTTCCGCTTCGGCTTTTCTTTTTTTACCGGATACTTTTCCCAGGTTCCGTTCTGAAATGCCTTACAGCCCTCTTTTAGTGGGCACTCCTCACATTTCGGAGCACCGTTTGGCACACAGATCATTGCTCCTAACTCCATCAGGCTTTGGGTAAATTCACTGCATTTTCCTTCCGGATAAACTTCCTCTAACTGTACTGCAATCTCCCGACGGAATTTTTCATCCATGATATCTCTGGGGTTTTCATCCAACCGTGTAATTACCCGAAGCACATTTCCGTCTACTGCTGCTCTGGGCAATCCAAAGGCAATGGAGCTAATGGAACCCACAGTATATTTTCCAATTCCCGGCAAAGCCAACAGTTCCTTATAATCCTGTGGAAACTTTCCGTCATATTCCCCACAAACAATTTCTGCGGTTTTCTTCAGGTTTCTTGCCCGGGAATAGTACCCCAAGCCTTCCCACAACTTCAAAACTACTGCTTCCTCTGCATTTGCCAGATCCCACACGGTAGGCAAGTCTTCCATAAATCGATTAAAATATGCAATCACAGCTTCCACTCTCGTCTGTTGCAACATAATTTCCGAAACCCATACCCGATAAGGGTCTGAATTTTCCCGCCATGGTAGAACTCTGGCACTTTGTTCATACCAGGAAACAAGAGGGTTCACAATCCACTGATATTTCTTGTCTCGCTTGTTCATATTTTTTCCTCTTAAAAATCTATTTCAATTTCAGGTTCCATTTTTCTCCCTAGGAAATCTTTATGGAATCCTTCATCCAACACACCACCATCTATGGCACTGCTGAAATTATCAATGAGATACAATGCTTTTGGAACAGACTGCTCCATTAACTCATACAAATGATCCGTCTGTTTTTTGCACTTCTCATTTCGGTCCGGTAAAATAGCCTGCTGAAAAATACGATTTGGTCGATTCTGTCTTTTCAAGACAAACTGAACTAACGCTCTCTTCAGCGGTCTCGGAATATAATAAAGTGCCTTAGTTCTTCTCATTCGCTTCAAGGCACTCTGCACCTTAATAACTGTCATATCCTCATCAAAGAACGGCTCTACACTTTCTGCTACAGCCAAACTGGTTGGAACAAGCTTTGCCAATTTAAACCGATTCGGAATCTGCTGATCCCGGATCAAAGTTAAATAATCAAAATCACATTCAATTTCCGCATGACTGCATCCGGTCTCCTTTTCCGCTTCGCCAATATATGGATGGCATTCACTGTCTAAAACAAAATGAAGGATAAAGCCTAATGCATAACTGTATTCTCTGCTTTCCTTCCCATGCATGCGAACCACTTCCACTGCATTTTCCATAAATTCATAAGCATCCTGACGATGGAGTTTATATCCCTTTCTTCGATATTTATCTTCTTTTCTTTCCTTGTAGAAGAAAAGATAATCCGGTCCCTGCAATCCAATCTGAAAAGATTGATAATATTGTCTGACAATTTTTCGTTCTTCTTTCGGCATTTTTTCCAATACCATATCCCCAAATTTATCATGTGCATAAATCGATGGCATGCTTCATTCCTCCCTTTCTAATTCATAATAATCCAACGATAGCCTTTTTCATTTTCAGAATTTTTAAACTTTACGCCCATAGAAATCCTTGTGGAATTCCTCTGACAACATTCCACCTTCACAAGCCAAGCTGAAATTATCAATCAACTCTACTCCCTTTGGAACTGTCTTCTTTAAAATACGGTATAAACGTTTCACTTGCTTCCTACACTTCTTGTTTGGTCGTGGTAACATCACATGACCTTTCAATTTCTTATGTTGAAAACTTCCATAGATAATCATATCAAGACCAGCTCTTTTCAGAAAACCGGGAGCAAATAAGATTTCCTTCATTTTCTTCATCCATTCCATAGCTTTCCCAATTTCTTCTAAAGTAAGTTTCACATAAAACGGTTGCATCGCCTCAACAATCTTTTGTCCCGTTGGAACAAGTTCCGCAGAAGGATATTTATGGGGAACATATCTGTCATGCATTAAAAGAAGCTGTTCAAAATCCCCTTCTATTTCCGCATGACCACATCCGGTTTCTACCATTGCCTCTGCCACATAAGGATGACAGCTGGAATCCAGCGAAAAATGGCAAATATATCCTAAAATATAACTATACTGCGGGCTATCCTTTCCATACGTTCGAACCACATCAAGCGCCTGTTCCATAAATTGATAACAATCCATGCGATGATAGTATTTTCCCATTTTACTGATTTTATTTTTAAACAATGGATGATAAAAAAACAAAAAATCCGGTCCCTGAAGTCCGATACGGTATTCATCCGAATATTTCCTGATAATCTCTTTTTCCGAATCCGGCAGGTTTTCTAAAACCATGGCGCCAAACTTTTCATGTGCATAAATTGACGGCATTTTTCTCCCTTCCTTTCATTCTCTTCAATGGTATTATTCTACCAAAAAACAGGCCCAGTAACAACTGAGCCTGTGGAATCAATTCTTTTATATTCCCGATTCTTAATCTGCTAAAAATGATTATCTTTTCACGAAATATTCATCATACCAAACAAGGAAGGTGTAGATTGTCCAAACCTTTCTCCATAAATCAGAATCTCCTGCAATATACTCTTCAAAAATCTTATTGATTTCTTCTACATTAAAGAACTTTGCAGCGATTTCACTTTGGAACATTTCCTTCACATTCTGATTATAACGGCTGTCTGCCATCCAGATACGGATTGGAACAATGAATCCCAGTTTCTTGCGGAATGCAATTTCTTCCGGAAGCACCTTTGCTGCTGCCGTACGGAACGCTACCTTGTTCTGTTCTTCATTGACTTTATATTTCGATGGCATACGGGATGCAATATCAAAGATTCTTCGGTCGGTTAATGGCATTCTGATTTCAAGACCTGCTGCCGTACTCATCTTATCCACATTTAAGTAAATATCTCCCTCCAGCCAGATCTGAATGTCCACATTAGACATCTTTGCCAATGGATCTAAATCTTCTGTTTCCGCATAGATATCCTTTACCAAGTCAATCGGTAAAATACCTTCTTTATAATTTTTCAAAATCTGCTTCTTTTCTTCTTCCTTCATGATGTTGGTATTTCCAACATAGAAAGTCTTTAAGTTATCCCCATAACGTTCTGCGTTACGATACATATTATATCCGCCAAAGAATTCGTCTGCACCTTCTCCGGAATAGCAGAGTTTCGTATGCTTTGCGGTTTCATTACATGCGATAGTAAATGCAATAGCTGATGCATCACCTAACGGTTGTTCCATATTGTACATTACGTAAGGAACAATCTCAAAATATTCTTCCGGCGTGATGAGACATCTTTCATTTTCTCTTCCTAAAATGTCTGCAGTCTGCTTTGCAAGTCCGGACTCGTCAAAACGTTCATCCTCATAACCACAGGAACCGGTTCTCTTTGCATCAGACATTGCCAATACATAAGAAGAATCCACGCCACCGGATAAGAAGGATTCTGCCACTTCATTGTCTTCCTTCACTTCCGGGAAAATTTTCTGAATCGTTGTATGAATCTCATCCGCCCAATCTTCCAAGGACTTACTCTCATCTGGATGGAATTCCGGTGTAAAATATCTTTCAATAGTAATCTTTCCATCTTTCCAGATCAGATATCTGCCCGGAAGGAGTTTCTTAACCCCTTTAAAAAAGGTATCTTCTCCTGCCACATAAGTCAGACTCAGATAGAGCTGGAGCATATCTTCATTGAGTTCTTTTTCAAAGCCTTCCTGTTCCATAATCTGACGAATCATGGTTCCGTAAAGAATGTTTCCATCCTTTGTTACATAATAATAAAAAGGCTTTGTTCCAAACTGGTCTCTCAAACAGAATAACTGCTGTGCTTCCTCATCCCATAATGCGAAAGCAAACATTCCATGCATATGGTTTGCCATTTCTGTCCCCCAAGTTTCATAAGCCTTTATCAAAATCTTTGGTTCTCTTTCCTCTCTGGAAAGTGTGCTGTCTATACCAAGTTCTTCGCATAACGCCTTCCAATTTCGAATGTGTCCTCTGTATTCTTTTACTGTTATCATATTAGTTCCTTTCTTTGGACCGCGATTCACGCTCCTTCTTAATCTCTTTTATCATAATAACCCTCCGCAAATCCATCTGCAAGAGAATTCTATCATACATCTAAATTTAATTGTCCACGAACCTGATTCAGTCTTGTCTCAAATTCAACAAAAAAATCAGTTCCGTAAGGGGTCTGGTAAAAACTACGCAAAAGAAACATGGTCAGGACCTGCAGTTGTTCCGCGGTTAATTCCTGAAGATGCTGCTCACAGTCCTTAAGAAATCCATGCCACAGGGAAATATACCGTTCATACCACTTCAAGTCAGGAATTCCCAACCACTTCTTTACTTTTACCTTTCCTTTATTCGCCACCGGGCACTCATGAACCTGAAGGAAATATCGAAATCCATCCTCCTCATAAACTCTGCCCAAAGGAAACATTCGGCAGATTCCCGGTCGAAATGTATGAATGCTACAACGCCCTTCCTCGTTTAAAAAACCACACTGTTCTTTTTCTCCACTCATTTTCAGATTCGGAAGAATCAAACCGTCTACCACATTCAGTTCAACATACTGATCCAGCAATCCCTGAAAGTCCGTCTGCAATCCACTGCAAAGCTGATGAATGTCATAAGGATCCAATACAATGGATTCTCCCATTCCTCCACAGCATGCTGAGCACCCCACGCAGTCATGACAATCCGCTTTCACCATATCATTGGCCGTATATAATTTTCCGTCTGAGATTTCTTTTAAATCAATGTCTCTTTTCATTCTTTTTCCTTTTAGTCACTAATGTCAATATCCAGCGAAATGATGAACTCGTAATCCGGATACATTTCCTTCAATCTGCTTACCACCTGACGCTGAATTTCATTACGATCCTTCGCCTCAAAACTAATTACCATATCAAAGCTCATTTCCATACGCTCATCATCGATGTGAAATCCATGCATCTGAAGAACATGTTCATAGGAACATACCACTTCCTTGATTTCATTTTTAATTCGTTCAATTTCTTTATCCACTGTATTTAAGGAGTAAATTCCGATGCCCTCCAACATAACACCATGCTCCTGATATACCTTCTTTGCAATATTTCGTTCTAATCGATCCAGTTTTGGAATCGTATAAGTATCCGGAATTTCGATATGCACAGAACCTACCAATTTTGTTGGGCCATAGTTATGAAGAATCAAATCGTATGCGCCATTGACATCCTCAAACTCCAGAATTGTCTGACGTACGTTTTGGGTAATATCCTTATCGATTCGCTGTCCAATAATCTGAGACAATGTATCCTGAATCATTTCAATTCCCGCCTTTATAATAACGATGGAAATCACTGCCGCAAGCCATGCTTCCGTAGAGAAGTCACAAACAATAAAAATAATCGCTGCAACAATTGTTGAAGAAGAAATTACCGCATCCAGCAGGGCATCCTTTCCGGAAGCAATTAACGCGTCGGATTTCACACGTTCTCCTACCTTTTTCACATAAAGTCCTAAGATAATTTTTGTCACTACAGCAACCGCAATAATTCCCAAACCAACCCAGGAATAATGTGGTTTCGTCGGATGCACGATTTTTCCCACCGATTTCACTAATGCCGTCAATCCTGCATAAAGAATAATCACTGCGATAATCAACGCACTAATATATTCGATTCTTCCATGTCCCAAAGGATGCTTTTTATCCGGTTTTTTTCCTGCCAGCTTCGCACCGATAATGGTAATCGTAGAGGATAATGCATCACTTAAGTTATTTACCGCATCTAAAACAATTGCAATGGAACCGGACAACGCCCCAATAACTGCCTTAAATGCTGAAAGCAATACGTTCGTAATAATGCCAATAATACTTGTTTTAATAATTTGTTTCTGTCGCTCCATAGCCATTCTCCTAACGCAAATGTTCTTCTAATATTTCTACTGCATGCTTCACGCAGTTATCGCAGGAACATAGCACTCTTCCGGTCTCAATTCCCTTTAATTCCTTACAAATGGAAGCCCCTGCTCGCTCTGTAAATTCTTTCAAAATGGTTCGCGCCTCTGCACCGACCGGTCTGCCATCATACTTCAGCATTCCCAACGCCATCTGTGCTCCACAAAGGGCACCACAGGTTGCTTCCATACACCCCATCCCTGCACCAAATGCCGCTCCTAATGCACATAGTTCCTCTTCAGTCATATTTAATCGGTCCTCATATGCCAATAGTACGGACTGACAACAATTATTTCTTCCCTGATTATATTCTACTGCTTTTTTTGCTCGTTCCATATTTTCCTCCAAAAGTTAGACCGTTCCCTACCGGAAACGGTCTCTTGAATCTTCTTTCCAATTAATAACCTATCTTATCACAGAAGGCCTGTACCTCTGACTCATGTTTTTTATCCACATGAATACTTAAAAACGTATCACCGATATAGCAAATATAGTAATATTCATTTTTCACCTTAACACGGTAAGATTCATAGCTACTAGTGTCAATGAATGTGGTATTTCCCCCCTGTGCTTCTGATTCCAATCTTTTCTTGTTCTTTCCGAATAAGGATTTCGCACTCTGCTGGCTGTCCAATGCAAAGAAATAAACACTCCATCCGGCCTCATGTTCTGCATACGTAGCCTTCTTAATCTTCGAATTATCGGAATACTCATTCGTAACATCGTCACATTTCAAGCCACTTCCCTCTGCCTGAGAAATGAATTCATCGGAAGTAATCGCATCCTTCTTTACCGTACATCCTGTCATTACCATCAACGTTAAAATAAATGCCCCTAACAATAAAATTTTTCTCTTCATGCGTTGTCCTCCGTTCGTATATTCTGTTACTATTTATCATACAATATTTTGGGCATTCACACAATTGTAATAACGTTTTTATTTCAATATTTTCTAAACGATTTTTACAATTTCTCGTGATAAAAATAGAAGTGCAATTTTCATTCAATTGCACTTTTAAAATCCTTTTTAGTATTTCATTTTTTTAGCAAATTCACGGATATCTGTTTCGTACTTTTCCTCACCCATTGCATAGAGAATTGAATCTTCAATATAACTCATATAAATAAACTCTCCTGCTTGCGATGTATACATACGCTTATAGTTTCCTGCTTCAACGTTTTTTTCCATTCCGGTAGGTGCTTCCGTGGTATAATCCTCATTACTTTTTTCAAATTCACTTTTTGCAATTTCCGAACCGGTATATTTTACAAACACAACCTTCCACCCATCCGGATGGGTAGCAACCGTAGCTTCCAAAACACCTTCTTCCGTGGTGTCTTCTTCCGAACTTGGTTCAATGGCATGAAACTCTTTACTAACATCCTTAATTTCCATACTTTCTTCCTCTGCGGTTTTAATAAATCGTTCTGTTCCCACCGGATCCTTTTTTAACTGTAAACACCCTGTTAAAACCATGACCGTTGTCATTACAACTGCCAGAATCATTCCTGTTCTTTTCATGCTGTTTCTCCTTCGTATTTCTGCATTGTAGAATACTATATTTTATGGAAAAAATCAAATGAATCAATTGTCTTTTCCTTCGTTAAGATTTAAAATAAATGCAAATGCTTTTTAGTTGGTTATAACCATCAGTCAGAGATAACGGAGGTACTTTATGCAATATCGCAAAGACAAACAAAATCAGAACATATCTATCTTAGGCTATGGATGTATGCGCTTTTCCAGAAAGGGACTTGGAATTGATTTAGAAAAGACGGAAAAAGAATTAATGTATGCCATTGAACACGGTGTGAACTATTTAGACACGGCCTATATTTATCCCGGCAGTGAAGCTGCGGTGGGAGAAATATTAGAGCGAAACCACTGCCGTGACCGGGTTTTCATTGCCACGAAACTTCCTCAATATTTAATTAAATCCCGTACCGCTTTGGATAAGTATTTCAATGAACAATTATCCCGATTGAAAACAGATCACATTGATTATTATCTGATGCATATGTTGACAGATGTTGCAGCTTGGGAAAAGTTAAAAAAACTTGGCATTGAAGAATGGATTCAAGAAAAAAAGCAATCCGGTCAAATCCGCAATCTTGGCTTTTCCTATCACGGAAACAGCGATATGTTTCTGAAAATATTGGAAGATTATCCATGGGATTTCTGTCAAATTCAATATAATTATCTGGACGAGCATAGTCAGGCTGGTCGAAAAGGACTGATGGCCGCCGCAGAAAAAAATATTCCGGTCATTATTATGGAACCGTTACGTGGCGGAAAGTTGGTAGGGTTAATGCCAGACTCCGGAAAGAAACTGATTCAGGAACATCCAAAGCAATGGACTGCTGCCGAATGGGCCTTCCGCTGGCTTTGGAATCAGCCACAGGTCACCTGTGTATTATCCGGAATGAATTCCCTGGAAATGGTAGAGGAAAACATTCGAATTGCTTCCAAATGTAAAATCAACGAATTCACATCGGAAGACTTCGCCTTTATCGAAACAGTGAAAACAGAAATCAATCAAAAAACAAAAGTCGGATGCACCGGATGCGGCTATTGCATGCCTTGTCCAATGGGAATTGACATTCCTACTGCATTTAAATGCTATAACCAGATGTATACGGAAAATAAAAAATCCGGTCGTGGTGAATATCTCCAGATTGTTGCTTTACAAAAAGAAATGGCAGACCTGGGAAAATGTATTGAATGCGGAAAATGCGAAGGACATTGTCCACAGCATCTACCGATTCGTCAGCATATCAAAGAGGCTAGAAAGGCTTTGACCCCTTGGCATTATCGCCTCGCCATAAAAGTGGTTCGAAAGTTTAAGTTCTGGTAGTAAGAACGGGTACTATGACATAGTCATAATACCCGTTTTCTTTATGCACTCTTTAAGATTTCTGCAATTTTTTTCTCAAACTTTGGTGTCCACCAGTTCACGTATCCTGTCTTTGTCGGATGAATGGAATCCTTCATATAATTCTTATATTGAGCTGTTCCAAGTACGCTACTCATCTGGGCATCTCCCCATAAATCCACTAATCCGATATTCCACTTGTTCGCAATCTGATATAACCCCTGAACCATTTTTTCGTATGGAACACTTTCATATTTAGTTCCGGTATAAAAGACCACCGGACAATTCCATGTCTCTTTGGCATAGGAAATAATTGTTTCCATTGCTCCCATAACTGTCTTGTCATTAAATGTACCAGGCTCAATTCCAGAAGCAAGGGTTCCCAACGCCTTATTCTGGGAAGCATCATTCGTTGATAACTGAACCACAAATAAATCAATCTTCATATCCGGGCGAATATCACGTTTCATTCGTGCCACATAAGAAGTCCCGTCTTCATTCACTAAAGTAGTTCCAGAAATTGCATATTTATAACAAGTGGTATTTTTGTGTCGACGGCTGATTTCATCTGCCATGGAATAACCATCTGAACCATAACCATAGGTTACAGAAGAACCAAGCCATACAATAGTTTTCCCGGACAGAACGTCACTGGCATCTGTTTTTTCATTTTTTAAAACGCCTCCGTCATAGCCTACCGGCACTTTAATTCCTGCCGGATACAATGACAGATTTCCAATCATCGGAAGATTAGAAGTAATTCTCTTTCCAACAATCTTTGAAAATCCCATATTCCCCATAACGGTTACCGTATCACCACTTTTCAAAGGAATGTCCTTTCCCATCAAAAATCTTCCCATGGAAAGATCAAATCCTTTTTTCACTGCGGCTGGAATGCAATAATGTTCTTTTCCATTAACAGTAATGGAATACATGGTTTCTCCGGCAACATAACCAGCCTTTCCGATTTCAAGATAAACGTCAAAGGTTCCGTTCACTCCGGCTGGAACTGTATATTTCGCACCGGCATCTGTTACCATGTCTGTAATCACATCCATGGACGAATCATACACTGGCATCTTATAGATTCCTTTTTCACCGCCTTTGAAAAGCTTTGCGGTAGCTGCTTTCATTACGGCTACAGCCTTGGAATCATCCACACGCTTTACCGGTGTTTCCCCCTTACTTTTTACCTTCACCGCCAATTTCAGCTTTTTTGTGAGAAGTTTCTTATTCTTTTTGATTTTCAAAGTTACTGTCACCTTGGCGCTTCCCTTTTTCAGACCTTTTACTTTAAATTTCGTCTTTGAGATTTTGCTCACCTTGACAATTTTCTTTGCCGAAGACTGTAGTTTTACCTTTTTAATCTTCTTCGCCGCAACATTCTTAACCGAAATTTTCTTCGTGTTCCCTACCGTAATCTTCACGGTTTTTTGAGACAGTTTTATCGTTTTCGCATAAGCTCTGTTTGAAACACCGATACTCAATACCATAATAACTAGGAACATCGCTGTTTTTACAATTATTTTCCTTTTTCCCATCTTCCTTTCAATCCTCCTGAATATCTTTTTGTTCCACTTCATACTACCATAGTTTTTTCTTGTAAAAAAGTTCTTTTTTGTGTATGATTGTTAGTAGATATTTTGATATGAACGTGATAAGGAATCACGCATTCCATTGAATGGATTTTGCGAAAAAAGGAGATTAAATGAATTATAAAATATACGATAACCATTCCGAGGAATGGATTTTATTAATCCACGGATTAGGTGGAAGCATTAATACTTGGAAGTATCAAATCGAATTCTTAAAAAAATACAATATTATTGCTGTGGATTTAGAAGGTCATGGTGGGTCTACCATTGAAAGACATCGCCATTTATTGACCCGCTCTGCATCTAGTATCAATGAGATTCTGGAAGCTGAGAACATCCATCAGGTACATATTCTTTCCATGTCCTTAGGAACAATTGTTGCTTTGGAATATGCTTATCTTTATCCGGAAAAAGTAAAATCCATTATTCTTGCAGGATGTGTGATGAGTTTACACCTTGGCTGGAAAACATTATTAGCTTTTGTGGAAGGTTTTAAATACGTGATTCCAAAAAAATATTTTTATCCAATGTTTGCCAATCTTATGATGCCAAGAAAGAATCATAAATTATCTAGAGAATTCTTTATCAAAGAATCCTTAAAAATGAAATCCGTGGCATTTCGTATGTGGCTCTCAGAATATTTTAAGACACAATTTACCTTTCATAAATATGTAAAGGTAATTACTGAAAACCATTTGCCTGTATGTTTGATTTCCGGGCAGGAAGATTACTTTTTTGCTAAAGGTGTCAAAAAAACTCACAAGAAACTCAAAGAAGCAAGATTACAGTTCATCGAAAAGTGTGGACATGTCTGCAGCATTGAACGATACGAAACCTTTAATAATCTTGTGGTAAACTTCATCAACGAATTAAACATCACTGAAAAAGTAACAGGGATGTCTCACTAAACATTAATAGGCTCCCTTCCAGGTAGCAAGTGAATAATTTTAAATCACTTACTACCTGGAAGGGAGCCTATCTTTTTCTACGACTTATCCTTCGATTACCTGATTGTCTTCTGTGATATTCTTGTCTCCATGGTTACTTTCTTCCTCAGTTGAATCTTTCTTTTCATAGATTACTGCCATTACAATAAATCCAATTCCTGCAACGAGGAAGTAACACCACCATGGCATTTCTGACCAATATTCTTTTGTTGCAATTAATACTTCAATCACTAACATCACAAGTCCTGTAATCCACTGGTACTTACGATTTTTATATATTCCCCAGAACATAATCAGTAGAAATGTTACAATATGTACGGAAATACAAACGATATTATGTTCGCCACCTATACTATGTGCTAATAGGATTCCCATTGGAACCAATAAACCAATTCGCTGGACTGTAGCTCTCACGTTCTTATATCCACGCCAAGCAAAACTGAAAAATCCCATTCCTAAAAAGATTGCCATGGCAATCCATTCCGGATAATATACTTCCTCCATTGGGATATAATGTAATGGCATCAGGCAAAAAGCTAATGTTGCCACACCGACTCCGATGGAACGAACCCAAATTTTTTCCGGCATAAACTTCACAAATTCAGCAGCTGTCAAAACGAGTAACGCCACATAAGCTAAAAATGGGATGATACTAATTTCAACCACACCTTGCAGGGATAACTCCGTCTTTCCAAGTTTTAAATATAACAATACAATCTGCATGATTCCCTGATAAATTCCTATGTGAAGCAAGACCTTTTCCTTTTTATCAAGTCCCCACTTAATCAATAATACTACGGCACAAACAAGAGGATATGGAAGCAATGTATTATAATCATTCACGTTTCCAAAAACAAATTCCGCAAATTCAATGGCCATTCCTACAAATCCCAATATATACAGAATTTCCTTTTCCTTCATTACAATCTGTGCAGCCATCAAAATGCTGAAAATGATAAAAACAACTTCATAAACATTTAAATGAATGATTCGATTGAGATCAAGTAACAGGGTTGCAAGAAATATACACCACCCTGCGTTCTTAAAAAGCTTAATGTTTTCTTCCTGTAATTTTCCTAACAAATCTTTTACCATATAGAGGGCAATTACTAAAGAACCTGCCAAAAACGGTGCCACCAATAATACCGGTCTGGAATAATGAAAGATTCCTCCAAAAGCCATTTCCTGAGAATTCCCGGAAATCCACTGATCAAATTCCTGTTCTGTCAGTTCCCCGGAAAATGCGTACATCACAAATCCTTCTGCCACTTTTCCGATCCAGTTTGGAAAAAAGATTAATGTCAAGTGTAAGAAACATGCAATAAACTGTACTCTTGCTAAAATCAATAATGTCTTCTGGATCATTGGTTCTGCTTCAAACAACCGATTCTTATTCTTGCAAAGAAAACTTAATCCAATCAAAATCACAGCCCATGAAATCAATAAAATGTTTACTTCGTTCCCTGCTTCTGCATTTAATGAAATCGTAAAACTATCAACTAATATAGTTGCCAGAATAAAATCCAAAAAGAATTTTTCTCTTGCAATTTTCACAATGATAAATGCCAATGCAATCAATAATGAAACAGATACGGAAAACTGGAAATTACCAGCCGTATAATTGCTAAGAAGCATATATCCTAAAAATGCCGTTGCAGCCACCCCTAAATAGTAAAGGCACACTGCCGTTTTCTGTAATTGCAATTTTTGTTTAACATAATAATGACCTGCAAACAACAGAATCATTGGAATAAATAAACATAATTCCTTAACTTCATTGCTAAAACTTCCCCAGGAGCTTGTGACAAAAAATCCTCCGGACAAGATAATCAATAGAACTCCAATTGCCATAAAAATATTCGCACTATTTTTCTTACTGTTCATCGTTTTAATCCTCACTTCCTAAACAATCCTTCATCAGTCTCAACGGTTTTCTGATGTGAATTATTGTTTGCAAGTTCATTAAACCAAAAAACAGAAAGTACTCCTAGATGCCATCTGTCACAAAATCCGAAAATTCGTCATGACAATTGTCATAAACTGGAAAAACTTTAACTACTGAATAATGTCTATCACTTCACCGATATACATATCATGAGCATCCTTATCTGCATAAAACTGTGCTCTGATTTCATCTGACATCAAATCCATATCCATTCTTTGCATAAACAGTTTCTTACAAACTAAAGTAATTTCTGCTTCTTCAAAGGTAACTCCTTTTTCCAGGAACTTTGCCTTCAATCCGGATTCCGTCATCTTATCCATATCACGACCGGACTTAGACCCCAGAACTCCTAACACTTTTTTATAGTCTTCCGGATAAAAACTAATGGTAAAATAGTCTCCATGATCTAAAAACTCGTGGGTGTATCTGGATTCTCTCACATAGACGGTAACTACCGGTTTATTCCAAAGAGTTCCCATCTCGCCCCAGCTAATGGTCATCGTGTTAAACTTTTTCTGATTACCTGCAGTAAGCAATGCCCATTCGCTATTTAATTTGTTAAAAATATCTACCTTAAATTCCATAATAATGCGCTCCTTTTATGCTATAAATCTGATTTAGTATTCCGGTTCAAAGTCTTTCCCATTTTTCCATCTCCCCCCTCTCAGTTAACTCCATTATATCAAAATCTTATTAAGATTACCAATAGCAAGAAAGCCGGCGAACTCTAAGTTTCGCCGGCTTTTATTCCGTATTACTATTTTAATTTTACGATTTCATTATTCCAATCATAATCAACTTCTTTGTAAGAAGGATCTACCACCTTAAGAATATTTTCGTAAAGGTAATTATGCCATGTTCTGTTTCTCATCTTCTGATTCTGATACAATACCTCGCTGATTGCGAAAATCGTATAGGAATCCACATCGCTGTAAACAATAGTTCCATCTTCTAACACAACATAAGTTCTCGCCTTATAAGTTGCTTCAAATTCCTTCTTTGAGCCACCATTGGCAAATAACATGGTAATTGCAAAATAAGTTCTGTTCGGATCTGCATTTTCCAGAGAAAGTGTTGGTGCATTGGTTAAATCATAATTTCTCACAAAATAATTTTTTCCACCAACTTTAATATCTTTATCAGTTACGTCGTTTTCCTGACCATTCACTTTCGCTAAAGCATACACAATTCCTCTGCCCACAACCTGCTTTCCATTCACTGTTTTCGGAACGGAACCAACGGTTCTTGCACCGCCTGAAATTGCATTAATCTGATAACCTTCTACCTTAACGTCATCACTGACTCTAATTATATTTGCTTCATCTAATTCACCGGCACTTGCCTTGAAATAACGACTATTTAAATCGACATCAATAACATTCGTTCCTGAAATAAACGGAGAGCCTTCTACCTGTTTTGGATTCAAATCATCGGCATCATATTCTACATCGATCTGTTCTCCATCTTTTGGCTGCACTTTAATTACGGTGTTCTCGCCTCTCTGGATTCCATATCCACCACCGATGGCTACTGCGCCCTCTCTGGTGCATGTATTTTGAGCAATGACTGTTCCGCCATTAATTGTCAAGCTTCCACCATTTCCACCGACTTCATTACTGTCATCATCAAAATCATCTGCGAAACCACCACCAATGGTGCAATAACTCTGTGCTGTGATAGCTGTCAAGGTTCCACCATTGACTGTGATATCACAACCATCTCCACCTTTTTTCGTAGAAAGACCGCCACCGATTGCTGTTCCTAAATTACTGTTAACAGTTACATTTCCTCCATTCATAAGGAATGTTCCACCGTTTCCACCGCTTTCATTACCGTTTCCACCACCGATTCCGGCACCACTTCCTTTAGAATTAATGGTAACT
>CACXEU010000011.1 GCA_902766735.1 uncultured Lachnospiraceae bacterium | reverse complement strand
GCATTGACAACATTAAATCTGTAGTTAAAGGTACGGATCTGGTGGTTAATAAATATTCTTATGACGAGTTTTTAAGAACTATAAAAATTTCTGAAATTTCTAAAAAAAGAGTGAAAACTACAGAAAGCAAATATAATGAAAATGGTAGTGTTATAGAGTCTGTTGATGAGAAAAACAGAGTTACTAAGACTACTTATGATTCTATGAACAGAACCACAAAAACAGAATTAGTGGTAGATGGCGATTCAAAAATAACTAACACATCATATTCTTATGGAAGTATCAATCGAAACAATGGAAGAAGTTTAGAATTATTAGAAAATCTAAATATAGTTACTGTAACTAATGACAGAGGAGAAGTGGTAGGAAAAACATATACGGATGCGTATGGAAGAACTGTCAGAGAAATGAGTAACGGTATCTTCTCAGACTATACTTATGATAGTAATGGAAAGGTATTTACTACTTATGCCAGTGGAGTTAATGAATCAAATCCTGACCTGGTAGAAGAAGGAAAGCTATCCGTTTCAACCTATGACAGAAACGGCAACCTGACGGCAACGATTATCAATCCGGAAATCAATGGAACAACCATCAAAGCAGGAAAAAATTCGATTGTTACCAAAAACAGCTATGACAATGCCGGAAATCAGATATCATCTACGGATGCAATGGGAAATGTAACATCCTATGAGTACGACAGTCAGGGACGCATCAGTAAGGTAATAGAGAGCGGAAGGGTTCAGGGAACATACAGTTACGATCAGTTTAATAAAGCTGGTGGAAAGTATGATTCAATCGAGGAAAGCATTACTTACGCTAATGGGGCAAAATCCATCACAGCAACAAATGGTTCAGACCAGATGTTATCGATATCCGATGAGAGCAGTGACGGCAGCCTGAAAACTTCATATGAGTATGATAAGGATGGAGAAAAGGTTAAGGAAATCTACAATGATGGTTCATATGTGAAGCTTGAGTACGACATCGATGGAAACCTGATTAAAAACATGAAATATTCATCCACTAACAGGATGGAGAGTGTGACGGAATATACCTATGATGAGGAAGGACAATTAATTAAAACGACAGACAAAAAATCTGACACACCATATCGATACACTTTTTATGAATATGATAAGTATGGAAGAAACATTTCAGCCGCAGAAATAAATGCTAAAAGCGAGCCGGGGAAAGATGCGATAGAAAAAGCAAAACTGAAATATGTCTACAATGCAGATGACAACATAGAAAAAATCTATTATCCTAATAATGGAGCTGATAAGTTAAAAGGCATTCAGTTTCATTACAATAAGGAACAGTGGATTACATCCATTGACGGATTGTTATCAGGAGACGAAACCACAAAGATCAGAGAATATTTCTATCATAATGACGGAAAAGTAAAGACGATTAAAGATTACAACAACTTCCTAGACAAAGGTTCTGACTACATGGGAAGAGAATACAGATATGATGTATTTGACAGAGTGGTATCAATGGAATATTATAACGGTAATGAATGTGATCAAATACTGGAAGAGTACAAATATGCGTATGATAAAAACTCAAATATCACTTACAAAAAAGAAGTGTTTAACTATCCTAATAATATGAAGGATGAGGAGACAACTTACGAATATAATAACTTAAATCAGTTAACGAAATCTGAAAAGAATAATAACTTAAACTATAAAACAACTACATCATGTTATAATTATGATAATGTAGGAAACAGAATTTATGAGGAAGTTACGCTCAGATATACGGAGGCAAATGAAAACGAAAGATTAGAAGAAAGATATCATTATTATACCTATAACAAACTGAATCAGTTGGTGCAATGCAAAGAAATAAACAAAACCGGTACTACATCAAAAACATATTTTACGACTTATCAATATGATAAGAAGGGAAATCAGGTAGAAGAGGCCGATGGAAAGAGTGGAGATACTACGACCTATAGATATGATGTGGAGAACAGGTTAATTGACGTTAAAGTCAATCATAAATTAATACAGCATAATGAGTATAATGGTGCCGGTCAGCGAATCAAGAAAGTAGAAACAATCAGTTCAGAGTCCGGAGAAAAAACAGAGACTACTAACTATTACTATGAGGGAAACCTTCTTTTATACACAACCAATGAAAAGGGAGAAAAGACAAGCCAGAATATCATAGGAAATGCAGGCAATACATTTGTTGCCATAAGATATGAAGGTGGGCAGAAAGAGTATTTCTATTCCAAGGATGTACAGGGAAGCACGACGAATATCACAGACAGAAATGGTCATTGTGTAAATTCATATGATTACACAGACTTTGGTGAAACAAGTGAAAGAATTGACTCGGCAATAAAGAATGAAATCTGTTATACCGGCGGTGTGTACGATAAGACAACAGGGCAGTATTACTTAAATGCGAGATATTATGATCCGGAAGATGGCGTGTTCTTGAGTCAGGATACATACAGAGGCGAGGAAACTGACGCAGGAAGCTGGAATCTGTATGGGTACTGTGAGGGGAACCCGGTTAATTATACGGACCCGAGTGGGCATTGGAGCAAACCGGTACATAAAGGTATTACGAAAAAGGCATATAGCAAGGCACTGAAAGGTTTAGGAGGGAAAGCAAAGAAGCGATTGACAAATGTTAAAAAAAATAAAATATTAGCATATTGTACATATCCGGATGAAAAAAGAAAAACCAATGTTGAATACGCAGGTGGAGAATATCATGGTCACTCTGGAAGAAATGACGTAATTAAAGAACGTCTAGGGTATGCTCAAGGAAAATATGCCAAGAAAAAATATAAAAAATGTGCATTACAACTGGGAATAGGACTTCATACCATTCAGGATTTTTACGCACATAATGTTAAATTAAAAGGCAAAATCGTTTCATCAAGAAAAGTTGCTAATGGAGATTTTAAAAAGAAAAACGGTAAGTTAGTTGCAGGTAAATATCCAAAATTTATTTCAAGCACATTTATTGATAGTTGTAGTGATATTTATAAGGATATAAAAAAAGGTACAGGTGTTCATAGTGTAACTGCAGATAATCCATATGCCTATTTTGATGGAAAGATATGGCAGATGAATGAGAGTGGATATAGCAAAAGATACTATAAAGCAATAAAATATTCTGCAAAGTATTTAAAAGTATTTGCTAAGAAAAATGCAAAAAGTATTACGCTAAAATATTAAAGAAGCAGGAGAAATCAAGATGAAAAAAATAATCATAATAAATATTTATATGGTGCTGCTAATTAGTAGTATGATTTTTGAAACAAATGTTTTTGGAAGCAATAAAAAAAACACAAAAATCTTAGGAAAAGTGGTAACTAATAATAATGTAGACTATTCTTTTGAAAATGGAGAATTAACTGTTTCAGGAACCGGAGTAATGGATAATTCTTTTGCTGAGAAATATAACAAAAACGATATAAAAAGCGTGATTATAAAAGAGGGAATAACAGGTATATCGGATGACTGTTTTGATGAATGCGACAATATTGCTAATATTAAAATACCTAAGAGTGTGACAAAGATTGGACATTTTGCACTGGGATGCAATGATATTAAAGAGATTGTTATTCCTAGTACTGTAAAGGAAATAGGAGAAAAGGGACTAGGATTTAATTATTATAAAAAGGTAACGATGCCCGCTACGATAAAGGTAAATTATTTAAAGTATGAGGAAGAAGATCGTCCGGCACTTTATGATGGAGCTGATGAATTATACTTAAATACTCAATATAACCCCAAAATTAAGAATGTATTGTATGCAAAAAATATTTATACATATTCAAGAGATAAAAAATACAGGAGTAAAAATGGAGTTGTTTATACTAAAAATGGAAAAACATTAGTACAGGTTCCGGCGCTGAGAAAAAACGTGGTTATTAGAAAGGGCTGTACTACCGTGCTTACGTCAGCTTTAGGTTATTATCAGCTTACGAGCGATTGTGAAATATTTACTTATTTAAATCCGTCATCTATAACAATTCCCGGTACGGTAAAAAAAGTAAAATATGATTTAAACCGGCTGGATGTTACATTTAAAAAAAGAGTGAAGTGGAAATTGAAAACTAAAAAACTCTCCGGAAAAAGTATAGAAAACTTATGCTTATTAATGAATAAGAAAAATAAGGTAGAATTTTTTAAATTAAAAAATGCAAAAATCAAAGTGAAAAAAAAGATGGCCGTAACTAAAGATGGTGTGTTAGTCAGCTATCTTGGAAATGCTAAAAGTGTTAAAATACCAAAGAATGTAAAAAGAATTGGAAAGATGGCTTTTTATCGTAAGCATTTAAAAAAAGTAGTATTTAATAAAAAACTAAAATACATTGGTGCAAGTGCTTTTGAGTTGTGTATAGATTTAAAAACAGTGAAATGGAATAAAAAACTAAGAAAAATTGGAGAGTATGCTTTCGCATGTACATATGTGAAGAAAAAGACAATCCCCAAAAAAACAAAAGTAGAAAAAAATGCTTTTTGGCGAACTTAATTCCTGCTTTGTCTACTAACGGAAACATTACCAAATCTATAGATGCGGATGGAAAAAATGTAATCGTGGATATAAGTTCTAATGAAGAAATCAGTGAAGATTTAGTAGAGAATCTAAAGAAGAATAATAGCATTGACAACAT
>CACXEU010000010.1 GCA_902766735.1 uncultured Lachnospiraceae bacterium | reverse complement strand
GTGATTTTAGGAGCGCCATAATTCTGTTTAGAATCATCATAGATTTTCTGGATTTCTTTTTTAACAGCTTCTTTGCGTTGTTTTGAAGGGGAGACCTTTCGATTAAGAAAAGCTCTGTATCCAGAACGTGACACGCCTAAAATTTTCAGCATTCCGGAAGTAGAGACACGGCGTCCAGTAACTTTAGATGCCTCTACCTTTGCAGAAACTTCAGTATAGATAGCTTCTGTTAATCTTTTCCCAGAATGCCGATGGCTTTTTTTAACACATCAAGTGCGTCCTGAGTATCACGGAGTTCACGTTTGAGACGAGCTATCTCTTTAGTTTCATCTGATTCGTAATTACCGGAACCTCTGACAGGAATATCGCCATCATTATTTCTGAATTGAGCCTCCCATTTATCCGGATTTTACAATATTGGATGAAGTCAACAGAAGAAATATAATATATGAACATTTTGGTTTGAGGGATAATGAAGAATATGCGAATAATGCAATTTCCAAGATACAACTGTATGCAAGAGAGGGATATGTATTGGGTGATAATTTTTTTTGCACCATGGAAACATCAGCAAAGCCTTTTGACAGTAGAATGTTAGATGGGATAATAATGCAGATAAAAGGTGATTAATTAACTGAATAATCTATATGTAAAAGATATAATGTAGTCAATAACACTACAAATGCAATGCAGATAAATTACAAATGCTATATCTATATAACTGTATATGATAGAGGTTGCGTGCATAATTAAAATGTGTTAAGATATAGAATGCGCGTCGTCATGTCACGCAATACAATTACAGAACTAATAATAATTACATATAGATAAAGTGGGAATGAGAAGAATGAATATTTTAGAAGAACTTAAAAAGCATACAGAGACATATGGAAACAGAATTGCCATAAAGAGCGGGGAAGAAAGTCTTACATATAGCCAACTTGAAGAGTATTCCGACAAACTTGCAACTTGGTTACATCGTAGCTTTGGTGATAGTAAAACACCTGTAGTTGTTTATGGTCACAAGAATCCATATATGATTGTGTGCTTTTTTGCGTGTGTAAAAGCAGGAAAGGCATATTGTCCTCAGGATATTTCAATTCCTGATACGAGGGTTTTAGATACAGTGGATTGTGTAAATCCTGAAATTATATTTCAGGTTGAAGGAGACATTGATTTTTCAAATCAAAATGTCTGCAGCCTTGAAACGATTAAATCAATTATTAACGAAGAAAAAGAAGAAGCACAGAAGAATTGGTGGGTTAAGCCTGAAGATGTTTATTACATTATTTTTACATCGGGAAGTACAGGAAAGCCTAAGGGCGTACAGATAACATTTGACTGCCTTAATAACTATTTGGATTGGTCTGTAGCTCTTGGTGGTCCGAAAGAAGATAAAGACGGGATGAACTTTGGAAATCAGGCTCCTTTTTCCTTTGATTTATCAGTGATGGATTTATATACATCTCTTGCAAGTGGTGGAACTCTTCATACTATGACAAAGAAAATGCAGGAAGATTATGCAGCAATGTTTGAACATTTTGAAAAATCAGATTTAAATGTGTGGGTATCAACACCTTCATTTGCTGATATGTGTCTTTCAGACAAAAAGTTTTGCAAAGACTTACTTCCAAATCTAAAAATGTTTTTATTCTGTGGAGAAGTGCTTACTACTGCAACAGTAAAAAAATTACATGAAAGATTTCCTAATACTAAGGTTATAAATACTTACGGACCTACAGAGTCAACAGTGGCAGTTACGGATGTGGAAATTACACCTGAATTGCTTGATAATATAATAAGTCTGGGCAAATCATTGCCTGTCGGACATGAAAAGCCGGGTACACGAATTGAAATTCGTGGTGAGGATGGGACTGTTTTGAAGGATAGCGAGCAGGGCGAAATCATCATTATCGGAGACACTGTAAGTACAGGCTATTATATGAGAGATGATTTGACGCAGAAGGCATTCTTTACATGCGATATTGATGGAAAGAAATATCGTGCATATCATACGGGAGATGCAGGATATCTTAAAGACGGACAACTTTACTATAATGGAAGAATTGATCTTCAGGTAAAGCTAAACGGATATCGTATAGAGATTGAAGATATTGAAAATAATATGTTAAGACTTGAACAGATTACTCAGGCTGTTGTAATACCTAATGTAAGAGAAGGCAAAGTAAGAAGTCTTACAGCTTTTGTTACAGGCGATATAGGACAGAAGAGCGCTTTGGAATTTAGTAGAGAAATAAAAGCCGGATTAAAAGAATTTTTGCCGGCATATATGATTCCAAAGAAAATCAAATATATCGAAAGTATTCCAATGAATAATAACGGAAAAGCAGATAGAAAATATCTTGGAGGGCTGTTATAATGAGCTTTTTTACAGGTGAATTTTTCTTTACGGTTTTTACACTTCTTATGATAGGAGCATTAATTCTTGGATTATTGCAATTACCACTTAAATGGTACAATTTGCTGACTTCAGCTTTGATTATAGTATTGGTGCTTAAAGATACACCAAATGCGTTATTATATTTTGGAATCTATTTTGTTGTAGAGCTTGCGTTGGTCAAAATATATGAGAAGCTACGTAAGAAATATGGTAGAAACATAGTTATATACAGAGTATTTGTATTTTTAACATTAATACCACTAATAATGTTTAAACTTTGTGAAATTGATTGCTTAAAAGATATGGGGTGGTTCCAGTTTATTGGTATTTCATATCTGACATTTAGAGTTGTCCAGATTATCATTGAAACATATGACGGCGTAATTGAAAAAACAGGAGTATTGGACTTTACTGTTTTCCTTATATTTTTCCCAACATTCAGCTGTGGACCAATCGATAGAAGCAGACGATTTACGGAAGATTTTGAAAAGAAATATGAAAGAGCTGAATATTTGGAACTATATGGAATTGGTCTTGAAAAATTGTTTTTAGGATTGGTTTACAAATTTGTACTTGCAAGTGCATTTCACAGATTGCTTGAAATGATTGTCAGAAGAACATTTTTACATATGACAGCATATGCATATGCATACGGATTATACATGTTTTTTGATTTTGCAGGATACAGTTTGATGGCTGTTGGAACAGCTTATATGCTTGGAATCAAAGTTCCGGATAACTTTAATAAACCATTTATCAGTACGGACATGAAAGACTTTTGGGCGAGATGGCATATATCATTGTCTGAATGGTTTAGAGATTTTATCTTTACAAGATTTATCATGACATCAATGAAGAAAAAGCGTTTTAAAACAAGACTTACAACTGCTTCAGTCGGATTCATGATAAATATGTTTGTGATGGGTATATGGCATGGACTTTCTATTCAATATATTTTGTATGGATTGTATCATGGAGCTTTGCTGGCGTTGACTGAAATATATCAGAAAAAATCTAAGTTTTATAAAAAGAACCGCAAGAAAAAATGGTATAAATTTATTTCCTGGGGAATTACTATTAACCTGGTAATGCTTGGATTCTTAATTTTCTCAGGTCATTTAATACACTAGAATAAGAAAAAAGGAGATATGTGATGGAAGAAAAGATTTTAGATTTATTAGAAGATATTTGTGAGGATGATATTATTCGCGAAGAAAGAGATATGGATTTGTTTGAGGAAGACATTCTCGATTCTTTGGGATTTGCAGAATTATTAATGCTCATAGAAGAAGAAACAGGTGTAGTTATTTCACCGTCTGAAGTAGTTAGAGATGATGTTAATACAGTTAATAAAATAATTGCTTTGGTGCAGGAAAAAATATAGGGGTATACATTCATGAAAAATATAAAGGCTGTAGGTATCGCTTTTGTTTTGTTTCTGATAACAATTACCGGAATAAGGGAATATATTGTTCGTGATATGCCTGAATACAGTATTTCTTTTGGAACATGGGTTGCAGATTCAAAATTTGCAAGCAATAAGGCATTAAAAAAGATGCTGGATGCAAAGAACACTATTCCGATTTTTGGATCATCAGAATTAAGACATGGCAAAAAGAGCAAATTTCATGCTAAGAGTATCTTTAATCAGACAGATATGAGCCCAATATATATTGGAGATGGTGGATATCAGAGTCTTAATCATGTTGTAACTTTAGGCTCACTTGGTGATTCAATGAAAAACAGAAAACTGGTGCTTAGTGTTTCACCACAGTGGTTTAAGGATGTAGGTGTCAAAAAGAATGCTTTTGGGGCATCATATTCCGAACAGAATTTTATTGCATTTCTAAAAAATGAAAATGTAAGCCCTGAAATAAAAGAATATGTAATTAATCGAATTAAAGAGCTTACCGATGAAAGTCCTGCTATGTGGAAAAAAGTGCAGAATGATATAAAGTGGTACTTAGAAGACAAAGCAAATCCATGGGAGCAAATACAAAAAAGAGTTCATTTAGGACTTACAGAATACAAATCTGATATGAAGCTTTTCTTAAATGCAAAACATTCGGGGGTCTTTGATGAGGAACTACCTGCAAAAAAAACTTCTAAGATTAACTGGAAGAAGCTTTACAAAAAAGCAAGTGAGAAAGGTAAAGCAAAGACCGGCCATAATAAATATGGAATGGTTGATAAAGTATATCAGAAAAAATATAAGCAGAGAATAAAGGAAGGTGATATTTATTTTCCTAAACTCTCGATTGATTCAGTTGAATTTGATGATTTAAAATGTTTCCTTGATTTGTGCAAAGAACAAAACATTGAAGTATTAGTAGTAATGCTTCCATGTAACGGACTTTGGTACGACTATGTTAATATTCAGAAGGATTTTAGACAATCATTCTATAGTAAAGTTAAATCTATAGCTGAAGAATATGATGCACAATATGCAGACATGTCGGGCTATGAGTATAAAAAATATATGTTTGAAGATGATAGTCATTTAACACTGAAAGGACTGGTATTGTTTAATGAGCAGATTTATAAATTTTACAAACAGGGTAAGAAATAATGAAAGAGCAAAATTCTGGGGTAAAGTACTTATGTTTTACATATTATTTATGACTTTGTGGTTCTACTTTGTTTTATCTAAGGATGCATCAGCACCGGTATTTATATACGAAGAATTTTAAAAAGTGAAATCCTTAATTC
>CACXEU010000009.1 GCA_902766735.1 uncultured Lachnospiraceae bacterium | reverse complement strand
TTGCCAGACACTTACAAGGGTCATAATTCCTGCCAAAGTAACAATGATTGGGAAGAATGCTTTTAAGGGTAATAAGAAGCTCAAAACCATTATAATTAAATCTAAAAAAGTGAAAAAAATAGGTAAGAGTGCATTTAAGAATATTAATAAGAAAGCTGCGATATATGTTCCGAAGTCGCTTTCTAAAAAGCAGTTCGCAAAATACAAAAAGATGTTCAAAAATGCAGGTATACCAAAGTCTGTGAAGATTAAGAAGAAGTAGCAATTGACATTTCAGGAAGGAAGATCGGACGATGAAATATTATGCCGTTAGAAAAGGTAATAAAAAGGGGATATTTACGGAGAAGAAGGGAATTTGATAAAAAGATTCCGTTTCATATAAGCAGATTTTTCCCGCGAAGCAGATACTCTGACAGAAGCCCCACAGATATATCAGTTATGAAGAGATTATATGAGATTGCCGCTGATAAATTATCATTGGTATATCTGGGTAATTGTTGATTTTGCCGGATGATTAAGAGAATACAAACAGGATATAAAAAGTAATTATCGGTCGCAAATGTCAACCTTTAGCGTATGGGAAAGGTTGACATTTGTTTTTTTATAATATATACTGTTAACCGTTCGATTAATAATAAGTGATCAGGCTTTTTTAAATTGATAATTTATATGAAAGAATCTTTAAATATGTACAGAGGTAAAACAAAGAAAAAGTGTTTCGCAATTACCTGCTATAATAAGTAGAGCAGGGAGAGGGAAGAGAGAAAGCTCCGTAGATTTTTAAGGACCTTGTTTTGTTTGAGCTAAGCGAAAGGAATGGTAAAAAATGGATGTAAGAAAACTTGCAGATGAGATAATTAATGGAAAGAGATTGACAAGAGAAGATGACCTCTCCTTTTTTGAGACAGCAGATATTGATGAACTGTCTGATGGTGCTAATGAGATACGAGTAAAGCTCAACAATAATCATGTAGATCTTTGTACAATAATCAATGGCCGGGCAGGAGGCTGCAGCGAGAATTGCAAGTTTTGCGCCCAGTCTGCGCATAGCAAAACGGACTGTGACAGACATGGAATTGTTGATCCGTTAGAAGTACTTGAGGACTGTAAGAAAAGAGAGGCGGCCGGGGTGCATGCCTACTCTATAGTAACCGCCGGAAGAACGGTTGAAGGCAGGGATTTGGATACATTGGTGGAGACCTATCATTTACTCCATGAGAATTGTAATCTCAGACTTTGTGCATCCCATGGACTGGTAAGTCCGGAGGCTATGAAGCGTTTTCATGAAGCGGGTGTTACCATGTACCATGCAAATATTGAGACATCAAGAAGAAATTTTCCTAACATTTGTACCACTCATACATACGAGGACAAGATAAATGAGATCAGAATTGCCAAAGAGGCCGGTATGAGTGTTTGTTCAGGCGGTATCATCGGAATGGGGGAGTCCTTTGATGATCGCATAGATATGGCGGTCTCATTGTCAGAGCTTAAGATTGATTCGATTCCTATCAATGCATTAATTCCTGTGGTGGGTACTCCTTTCGCCAATTTACCACCCCTCACGGAGGACGAAATCATTCGAACTGTGGCAATGTTCCGCTATATCAATCCAACTGCGTATATCCGAATGGCAGCGGGAAGAAATTATTTTGCTGATGGAGGCAGAAGTCTTTTTAAGTCGGGAGTAAATGCTACCATAACCGGAGACATGCTGACAACGGTGGGAAATAATACGCAGCAGGATATGGAGATGCTCAGTGACATGGGATTTGATATTTTATAATCATACAGGAGGATACATACTTTGAGTAATAGAAAAAGACATATGAATAATCATAATCCACAGGTTGACGATGATTTGCGTGGGGATTTGATGACGGATAATAAGGTGAAAAATAAGGTTATAGGAGAGAAGCATATATCTGCATCTTCCCAGCGCATTTCAACAAAGACCATGACGCTTATAGCAGTTATGACTGCATTGACCTGCGTGTTGGCGCCCCTTTCGATACCGATTGGTCCTGTGCCAATTTCACTTACCAACCTTGCCATATATTTTGGACTGTACATTTTGGGAATGAAGTTGGAGACAGTGAGTTACATCGTATATCTGTTGATCGGATTTGTCGGTGTACCTGTATTTTCGGGATTTACAGGAGGAGCAGGAAAACTTCTTGGTCCTACCGGTGGATATCTTATAGGATTCATTCCTATGGCAATTATAGCAGGATTATTGATAGATAAGTCCGATGGAAAAACAGTTCCTTCAGTTATCGGAATGATTATAGGAACTGCAGTCTGTTATGCTTTGGGAACTGCATGGTTTACTGTTCAGGCAGACTATGAAGTCATACCGGCGTTGGCGCTTTGTGTATTTCCGTTTCTTCCGGGAGATGCGGCAAAGATAGCAATAGCAGCATTTTTCGGACCTCAGATAAAGAAAGCATTGAGAAGGATGGCGTAATAGAAGTGTAATAGAAAAGACCGATTGATT
>CACXEU010000008.1 GCA_902766735.1 uncultured Lachnospiraceae bacterium | reverse complement strand
TGGACAGGATTACATTGTGGTTTTTTCATATGAGAATGGAAGTTATTATGGGGAGTTATATCGTTGTAATCGGGCTACGATAAAGAAATTTGAAATAAAGAGACGTGATGGAAAAGAGATAAAATAAACGAAAATCGGATGAGGATTTCCCATCCGATTTTTTGTTTAAATGTCGAGAAAAAATGAAAAGTATTTGTTCAAGGCTTTGAAGAACGCAATACAATTTCGAGACAGGCGTAGTACTAGCTGTGTTTGATAAATGCATAAAAACGATACAAAAGTCTTGTATGTTTTTGGTTTTCTTATCTGGAATTGGCAGGAATAAAAAATGAAACCATTTCTCAAAAAAGGCGAATTGACAGTAGAAAAAGGGCTTCATAAAATCGGCAATGAGAGAGAAAAAGCATCAAAGGAGATTATTTATGAAAGAATGGAAGAAACAGCTTAGCTTATTACTTGTATTTGTGCTGAGCGTTGCAATGGGGGTGCCGGATTTTTCGAAGAATTGCGGCATCTCTATTTTTGCAGCGACTCCTCCGGTTGAGGAAAACACCTATTACAATATTATCAATGTTTCCACGGGAAGATTCATTGATATTCCAAGCAGCACAGATGCAGATGGAACACTGCTTCATACATGGAGATTAAACGGCTCCACGGCAGAGCAGTTTTCCTTTGTCAGTGCATCAACATCAGGATATTATGAAATTATTCCACGATGTGCTGCCACGAGAGCCATCGACAATCCGTCTAGTAGTATGAGCGCAGGAACCCAGTATCAGATTTATACTCAGAATCATACGGATTCTCAGCAGTTCAAGCTTCAGAGTGATGGCAAGGGAAACTATCGAATTGTTAATAAGAAAAGTGGAATGGCATTGACGGATATGTTTGACTCTGCAACATCAGAAGACAGCGTACGCCAGCAGACTATTGCGGAAGACGAACGGCAGCTTTGGAAAATAGCTAAGGTTCCGAATACGTATACGTTTACCAATCCGATTAAGCAGGATGGTGCGGATCCATGGGTGGTTCAGGCAGGAAGCAAGTACTACCTTTGCTACGCCAACGGAGATAAGAAAATCTATATTCGTCCAATGGATAAATTGGAAAATATGCGTAGTGCTAAGGATACGCTGATTTTTACTGCACCGGATACGGGAATGTACAGTAAGGAAACCTGGGCACCGGAACTTCACTATGTGGATGGTCATTGGTATGTGTACTATGCAGCGGATGATGGAACCAATGCGAACCACAGAATGTATGTATTAGAAGGTGGAAGCAATCCGGACGACCCGTTAGACGGAAGTTATAGCTTTAAAGGAAAAATATACGATGCCAGCAATGATCGCTGGGCCATTGACGGAACGGTTTTAAAGTACAATGGACAGAATTACTTTGTATGGTCCGGTTGGGATGTATCCAATGGAAATGAGCAGAATCTTTATATTGCTACTATGAGCAATCCATGGACCTTGTCTTCTTCCAGAGTTTGTATTTCTAAGCCAACAAACTCTTGGGAAAAAACCGGTTCGTCTAGCATTAATGAGGGACCGCAGATTTTAGTGAACGGAAGTAAGGTACATATTGTTTATTCAGCAGCAGGGAGTTGGTCGGACAATTATTGTCTTGGCTGTCTGACTTGTACGGATGGAAATCTTATGAATCCATCCTCTTGGACGAAAAGTGCAAACCCGGTGTTTAAGAAGACGGAGCATGTGTTTGGAGTCGGACATGCATCCTTTGTAAAGTCTAAGGACGGAAAAGAAGACTGGATTGTGTATCATGCCGCACAGTACAGTGGTTCCAAGTGGTCCAGAAATATCAGAACTCAGATGTTTACCTGGACGGACAATGGGTATCCATTCTTTGGAGAACCGGTGGATCAGGGAGTTTCTCTGACCAGACCATCGGAAACATATGCGGCACCGGTAAACACCACAAGTTACTATAAGATTGTAAATGTGGGAACAGGAAAGAGTTTGGACATTCCGGATAAGGGGGATGCCAACGGAATTAAGGTGCAGACCTATAAAAACAATAATACTATTGCCCAGCGATTCCGCTTTAAACACACCGGAAACGGCTGGTATAGTATTGTGCCAAAATGTGCAGAGACCAGAGCCATTGACAATCCGTCCTCATCCAAATCCAGAGGTACGGAATATCAGATTTACACTCAGAACGGTTCTGCGGCACAGAAGTTTAAGTTCGAATATGTAGGCGATGGCAAATATCGCATTATCAATAAGGCAAGTTTATTTGCAATGGCAGATACCTCCGAGTTAGGTGGAAGTTATGTGGCGCAGAGAACCTTGCAGAACGAAGATTATCAGTTATGGAATATTGTTCCAATGGATGAAGAGCCAAGCTATGAACCTACCAATAATGTTGTAGTTTCTGATGGTGATCAGTGGAATTCCCTGGGAGCATGGTCCTACTATTTTGGAAGCTGGAATAATTCCAACGGAACTTATAGCGGTGGAAGCAGCGCAGATAAGTTCTCCTTGAATATCACTTCTAATAATAAGGCATTATGGGGAATTCAGGTAGCACTGGACAATCGGACAGTAGTTCCGGGACATCAGTATCGTTATTCCGTGAAGGTGAATTCTTCTGCTGCAGGAAGTATTTTAAGTAAGGAAGATGTATCCAAGGAGCATGAAAAGACAACAGCCATTGTGGCTGGGAATACTGTGATTCAGGATACCTTCACAGCTACGGATTCCAAGGCGAAGATTTTATTTGAACTGGCTTCCGGAATTGATGCGGGAACGACATTGCAGTTCACGGAATATTCACTGGTGGACTTAACAGCACAGCAGGAAACCACGACAGCAGAAGTGACCACTAAGGAAGTGACCACAGAAGAAATTACTACCAAGGAAGTGACCACAGAAGAAATTACAACAGAACCGCCGACACAATCTAGTGACATTACAGTGGATGAAAATGGCATTGCTACATCATCCAAGGTTCGTATTTCCGGCTATCAAATCAGCATCTATTATGAAGGAAGCAGAATTCTGGCATCAGTGGATAAGAAGATTGATGGAAAGAATGTAGTGGACTATGGTTTGGTCTTTGGAATCAAGGGGTACGGCGATGTGGATACCGGAATCGAAAACAAGGATATGGTTGTGGGAGCGAACAATCCTTACGTGAAGTCTTATGCATCTACGGATAAAGATTTGAATAGCTCCGCCAACGATTCCACGGAAGACACAAAGAACTTTATCATGACTATGAAGTTCGGAAAGAATAACAAAAAAGCATATAGTGCAGTGTATAAAGTGCGTTCCTATGTGGTATTGGAAGATGGAACTTATGTTTATAGTAAAGTGGGAAATTACTCTGTCTTTAAAATTGCGAAGTTATTATATGAAAACTTCTATATGAATTCACAGGCTTCCCATAACTATCTGTTGACGAATATCTTAAGAGTGGTCGAGGAAGACTATCCGGAGAAAGAATACCAGTGGGGAAGTACGATTTTAAAACCAGGTGATATGTAAGGATGGAGGAAATAATGAAGCAGTTAAGAAATAGAATTGGTTCCCTGATACTGGTTTTCGCCATGATGTGTGGCTTGATTTCCAATACATCATTTTGTGTCAGTGGAAATGTGGAACCAACGGGAAATTCCAACGATTTTCCGATTGTATCAGGAAGCACCACAGCAACCTTGTGGGTGGATAGTTCAGAAGAACAACCGGTAAAGCGTGTTGTCAATGATTTTCGGGATGATGTGAAACGGGTGACGGGAAAGACACCGTCCATCAGCAATGCACAGACCTTGCCAAGTGGGCCGGTCGTAATTATTGGAACCATCAATAAGAGCGCTCAGATTAAGACATTGATTCAGAACGGAAAAATTACAACAGCGGAAGTCAATGCGGTGAAGAATCAATGGGAAGCGTATTTGATTAAAGTTATCGATAAAAATACTATGGTCATTATGGGTTCCGACAACCGTGGTGCCATCTACGGAACTTATGAGATTTCAGAACAGATGGGAGTGTCCCCTTGGTACTATTTCGCAGATGTGCCGATTCAGAAAAAGACTAATGTCTTTATGCCAAAGGGAACGGCTATCACCGATAAGCCGGATGTAAAATATCGTGGAATTTTCATCAATGATGAAGAAAAACTCGGTGCATGGGTAGTCAATAAATTTAACCCGGACAATAATGGCTCTGGGAAAATGGGTGCTGCCATTTATGCAAAAATCTTTGAATTGATTCTTCGGCTGAAAGGAAACTATATCTGGCCGGCGATGCATGTGAATGCATTTGATAACATTGCAGAAAATGGTGATACCATCCGGCAGTATGGCGTGGTTATGAGAAAGACGGTGTCTGCCGGAGATGAGTGGGGAACCTTTAAGAAGAAGTATGCCTCACAGACGGGAGTCAGTGCAGACTCTTTGGTTTACGACTATACGGTAAATCCGGATGTGGTAAGAGCGTTCTGGAGAGACAGCATTTCCAAACATAAGGACACGGAAGTTCAATGGCTGTTAGGAATGCGTGGAACAGGGGACGAACCGTTTAATACAGCAAACTTGAGTGATTCCAAATGGGATAAGTACGGAACAACAACCGAAGGAAGAAAAGCAGGATTATTGTCAGAAATCATTGCGGATCAGATTACAGTGTTGCAGCAGGAACTGGGTGTGGAAAAAGCAAATCAGGCCTGTAAGGCAATCCTTCCGTACAAGGAAGTTCTGCAGCTTTATAATAATCCACAGTTCACCCTTCCACAGGATATGACGGTAATCTGGTGTGATGACAATCACGGAATGGTTCGCCGTACGCCGACAGAGCAGGATCGTGCTAAGTCCTTAGGGGGAATGTACTATCATGCTTCCTACTGGGCACCGGCAAATCAGAGTTATATGTGGATGAGTTCTATTCCACTTAGTGTAATCGGTGAAGAAATGAGCAAGTGCTGGGAAACGGGAATCCGTAATATCTGGGTGCTTAATGTGGGAGACATCAAACCGGCAGAAGGAGAAATGGACTATTTCATCCGTTGCGGATGGGATGTGGAAAAATATACAAAGGATTCGGAACAGTTTTCCAGGGAATGGATTCAGAGGAACTTCGGACAGACCATGAGTGAAACTATGGTGAACGAAGTGTCCGATATCCTGAAAACTTTTTATCATCATTCCAATATCCGAAAAATTGAGCATATGCGTCTGGACTTATTTGACCAGAAATATCTGAATGAATGGGATCAGCGTATGGAAATGTGGCAGGATTTATATGACCGTGCCAATGCGGTTGCAAATGCATTGCCTTCCGATGTACGCACCGGTTTTTATGAACTGGTTCAATGTAAGATTAACTGGGAATATCTGACGAACAAGTCTTATTACTATGCAGATAAGAGTAATCTGGCTTATGATCAGGGCAGAATGGCATCGGCTCAGAACTTCTCAGATATTTCCGTCGCAACAGAAAAAGAAAGAAAAACAGAAATAGCAAAATACAGTACCATTGCCAACGGAAAATGGAATGGTCTGATTGACCCGGAAAAGTATTCACCACCGGTAACTTCACAGCTTCCGGAAACCAATCCGACATTGGTTCTTGGAGATACGAAAATGGGCGTGTATGTGCAGGGAGAAGAAAAACCTGTAAAGAAAACATCCAAGCTGGTTGTGAATCGATACGGTCAGGATGGAAAATTCATTGATGTTTTCAATCAGGGAGCTGACAGTTTTTCATGGAATGCCACAACCAGTGTTCCGTGGATTACCCTGTCTCAGACAGCGGGTACAGTGAATGATGAACAGCGTATCTGGGTGACCATTAATGACTATGAAAAAGCATCCGGAAAATCCGGTGTGATTACCATTCAGTCCGGTGATGTTGTAAAGAAGATTAAAGTGGTCGTGGAAGATGTTCCTGTTGGACTTACTAACTGTTATGTGGAAGCAGATGGTGTGATTTCCATGGAAGCAGAAGATTATACCACGAAGAAGGATGTGGGAGAAAAATCGTGGAAGGTATTAAAGAATGCCGGACGTGGTTTCTCCAAAGATATGGTTCAGGTCGTGGATGAGGCATTGGGAACTGTGGCAGAAAACAGCATTAATGACAGCCATTCACCGTCTCTTAGTTATGACTTCTACCTGAATTCTGAGGGAAGTTTCCCGATGGAAATTTATCGATTGCCAACAATGAATGCAGTGCCAAACGGAAAAATCAGATTTGCCTATTCCGTTGATGGACAATCACCACAGGTTGTTTCTTCCACAGCAGTAGATGAGGGAACCACCAGTAACCAGAATAAGCAATGGGTAAAAAATCTCTTTGGACAGATCGAAAAACATCAGGTGACCTTACCGGCATTGTCCAAGGGAAAACATACCTTGAAACTCTGGATGGTGGATAATTATATTGCCATTGATAAGATGGTAATTTACACTTCTGGAGAGGTAATTGAAAGTGCCAACGGACCGGAGGAAAGTTACCACAGTCAGTATAAGACGAATTTCCGTAACAGCGTGAATCCGGGAAGCAGAACTTCCAAGAAATTGTCTGCGAAAAATGTCATGGAACAGTGGGGAAGTGGCTCCTTCAAGGAAAGCGGTGGAAAAGCCGGCATTGAAGCGGAATATGCCATGGAGAATGTGCTTCAGTCAAAAGACCAGATTACATCAGATATGGCTGCTTATACTGTTTCGAAAAAAGAGAAGGCTTCCGAAGTAAGTGGAAGATTACCAAATGAATGGAGATTGACTCAGTCAGATACAGGACTGGCAATGCGTGTGCCGGATGAAGGTTCCGGATGGTCCACGGCGGCACAATTTCCAACATACAGTCCGGAACTGAGTTATCGGATTCAGTTTGGAACGACAGGAAATTATTCTGTATGGCTTCGTTGGAGATATGTGGACAATGCTTCCGATTCTATTCGAGGCGGTTTGGACAATACTTATGTGGATGGACAGTTCACCGGCAGTGGTGGATTTTATAGTGACAGTAAAGATGAAAAATGGCACTGGCAGAAGGTTGCAACCATGGACGTGACTACAGCCAAGGAACATCTTTTCTCTTTATGGGTTCGCGAAGATGGATTGATTGTGGATAAAATTTACCTAACAACAGGAACGGAAACACCGACAGACAGCAGCTTTGTGGCATCCGATCGAACCGGTACTGCAGTAAAGAATTCGCTAGTTGAAACTATCAATCAAAAGAAAGCAACTATGAAACAGACTTCTTATCCGACCGGAAATGAATTAGGAACGTATTCGAAAGTTGCTTACCATGCTTTTGTGGAGGCGATGGAAGAGGCAGATCGTTATGCAAAAGGTGGCAATGTCACAGAAGCAGGAGCGACCAGTGTGTTAAATAAAGTAGAAACAGCGGAGGCGAACCTGAAAAATTCTGTTTGTCTTGATGCCCTTTGTTCGGACTATCATGCCTACCGTGATTTTGAAAAGGACGTGGTGGGGAAAACACCATTTGGCTTTGATGTTATGGCATTGACCAATGGAGCTACAGCAAATGTGCTCAGTGAAGGTGGAAATAAGTTTTTAAGTGTTCAAACTTCATCCACAGCAGGAAAAGCGAATTTATTCTTCCCATATCAGGGACAGGTATTTTCCGATGCAGACCACCGGGTGGAAATTGGATTTAAGGCAAGATTTACCGGAACCTTCCAATATGCGAATGGTGCCATGATTAAGAATGATGTGGAAAAATTTGCCATGGTTACGGCATTTGATAACACAAATCAGTCTGGAGATATCCGGGTTCAGAATGGTGGAACCAAGACTGCGGTTCAGAAATTCGAATCAGGAAAATGGTACGACATCAAAATGATTGGCGATTGTGCCAAGGGGACTTATACGGTAACCATCAATGGCGTTGTTGTGGCAGAAAACTATAATTTCAGGGATGCCACGGGAACAAATCTTACAGGACATTTAATGGGAATTGATGGTTTTGCCAATGGAAGAATGGATTATGATGACATTTACGCAAAAGTAATTGAAAGCAGTGATGCTGCCAGAGCTTCAAAACTGGAGCAGACGGTGACGACAATCCGTTCGGAAATGAATCAGTATTCTTATCCGTTGGGAAATCGGGTTGGATGCTATCGACAGGAACAATATGATTATTTGATGAGTCAGTTAGATGAAGCAAAACGGGAAGCACAGAAAGGTTCGCTAACAGAAGAACAACTGGGAGTCTTAGAGCAGGGAATTCAGGATGCCGGAAAAGAATTGGATGCTTCCTTGATTACCGTGGACTCAAAAAAACAGGTGTATCACGCCTTTCGTGATTTTGAAAATGACAGCTTAGGGGATTTCCTTCCTTACGGAATCAATACCGTTCGTATGGATCAGGGCGGAAAGACTACAATTATGGAAGAAAACGGAAATCGCTTCCTTCGACTTTCTACCGGTTCAGAAGCAGGACATATGAATATGCATTATCCATATGTTGGTGACACAAAGGTATCCGGAGACTGCAAGATGGTCATTGAATTCGACGCAAGATTAAACGGAGATTTAAGATATGCCAATGCAATGATTGCAAAGAATCAGTCTGACAATGCAGCAACAACCATTGCCTTTGATAATGCCGGTCAGGCACGAAAGGTTCTGCTTAAGAAATCAGGTTCTTCTTCCACAAAAGTGGCAGAATACAATTATGATACCTGGCACCGGTATAAGGCGGTTCTGGATTTTGATTGTCAGGTTTATGATGTTTATATGGACGGTGAAGTGGTAGTGGAAAAATATCCATTCCGCTCCAACGGAACCGAATCCTTGATTGGTCATTCTTTTGGTATTGACGGTTTTAGTAACGGACGATTGGATCTTGATAACATCAAGGTTTACACATTGGACGAGCAGGCATCGGATGAAATTGAGGTGAGTGACGGAATTGAAATCAATGGATATCAGATTAGCGCTGTCTCCAAGGGAATGAGAGTAGTTTATTCCTTAGATAGCAGGATTGACGGAAAGCAGGTGGTATCCTGTGGAATGATTTATTCCCTTTCCGAGTATGCGAATAATGCAGAGTTATATGTTGGTAGTGACAATGAGTTTGTGAAGAGTTTTGAAAATACAGAACTTGGAAGATTGTCCCAAAACTATTCGGAAACAGGAAAAGAGGACAGTTTTGCATTGACAATGCGCTTCGCATCAAAGAATCCATTGGAATACACCACGGGTTGGAAGATTCGTGCTTATGCAAAACTGGAGGACGGAAGCTATGCATACTCAGAGGCCTACTCCTATACTATTTTTGATATTGCTGAAAAAATGTATCAGAGAAAACTGATGCAGTCAGAAAGCAAGCACAATTATCTTTATACGGAAATCTTATCCCTTGTGAATTCAGAGTACACAGTGATTCCGTTTGGAAAACAGAACAGTTACGTGATTTTTGACAATTAATAAAAATAACAGGTGCACAAAAAGTGTACCTGTTGTTTCTTTGTGGTTTCATCGATTACGGGATTGGAATTTTGAGAATCTTCAATTCAAAATATTCAATTACTTGAAAAACAATTGACGAAGTGTATAATGGTATTGGATAAAAAAGGAGGATGAACGAGATGAAGAACAAAAGAAAAAAATTTATTGTTTGTGCAATCGTTTTGGGAATCATTCCAATTGCGATTGCGATGATTCAGGTGATTCAGTCTAAGCAGCCTGCTAAAAAAGGAATCTGGCTAAATGAACAATTTTACCAACTGTCAGAGAACAAACTGATTTATGATTCAGATAACTACATTGAAGAAGTGAAGGAAAATGAATTTCGACTTGTGGATGATGGACTTATCAGGAAAGCGACAATACAGGTTGATGGAAAAAACATGAAAACTACCTTTGCGAATGGTACTGTAATTGAAACAAAAGTAAAGAACAGTCAGGTTGTCAAGAAGGGAGATTCTGAGATATTTTCCTCATCTGTGGAATACGCATCGGATGACTTGGCCATTACAACAGAACAGTATGCTCGTGCACTGACACAGTTTCATTTTCATATCTATGATAAACTTGAACCAAAAACAAAATCAATATTATCTTGGTTCATGCTGTTCATAGGAATGTTTGTTTATGGACTCAGTATACTTCAGATTCTTTATCCAAATGAATTCTTTTTCTTTTGCAGTAAATGGATGTTCGAAGAACCGAAATTATCTGAGGAAGGAGAACTGATTTATCGGATAGTAGCAGGATGCATCGCAATTATCGGTTGGATTTTAGCAACGGGATTACTTGATAAATGGATTATACAATAACAAATTAGTTTTATATGGGGAATGCATTGTGAATGGATTCCCTATTTTTTATTTTTACGAATGACATTTCGAAACGACTAATTCCACAAATTGTAGAAATTACTAGCATTTTTATTCATTCAATAGTATAATATAACGTGGTTTGCCTAAATGAACGATTTTAGGAGACCGCGGAAACTAGGAAACGATGTTTTATTTACAGGAGGAAACCAAATGGTTAGAGCAATTGTAGGAGCTAACTGGGGCGACGAAGGAAAAGGTAAAATTACAGATATGTTAGGCGAACAGTCTGATATTATCGTAAGATTCCAGGGAGGAAGTAACGCTGGTCATACCATTATCAATGACTATGGTAAATTTGCATTACACTTACTTCCATCAGGAGTATTTTATCAGCATACTACATGTATCATTGGTAATGGTGTTGCATTGAATATTCCTTACCTTCAGAAGGAAATTGATGACATTGTATCAAAGGGCGTTCCAAAGCCACACATTTTAGTATCAGACAGAGCACAGATTTTAATGCCATATCACATTGATTTTGATGCATATGAAGAAGAACGTCTGGGCGGAAAGGCATTTGGCTCAACAAAGTCAGGAATTGCACCATTTTATTCAGAT
>CACXEU010000007.1 GCA_902766735.1 uncultured Lachnospiraceae bacterium | reverse complement strand
TAAATACATCTCCGCGAGCTGCGCATCCTTGCGGAGCATTTTTATTTCATGGGGAAGTTCAAAGAACTTTCCTATGAAATAAAAAAACGCGGTTACAAAGAACCGCGTTTCCAATCATTTTTATAAATGTGTAATAATCTTGCTCCAATCATATTCAACTGGTCTAAATGTTGGATCAACATACGCTAACACCTTCTCGTATAAGAAGTCATGTGTATATGCGTTGCTTGATAAAATATTATTATATAAATATTTAGCAACTCTGAATACCGTGTAAGAATATACTTTACTGTATACATAAGAGCCATCGCTCATCTTCGCATACGCACGTACAAAATAGGTTGTTGTAAATGCTGCCGCTGAAACATTATCCTGTCCGGTATTCATTACCATGGAGTAGTAAGATGCTGTGGCAGAATCTCCCATCTGCTTTGACATCTTGTTTTGTCTTGGTGCATCAAAGGATGCAACAAAACGACTATCTGAACCGACTACCACATCATTTTCTGTAATGGATCCATCATAGTCTAATCCATAAACCAAACCACTTTCTACAGGAACTTCTCCGTTTACTGTTTCTTCAGTCTGGAAGATTACCCGAAGTCCCATTCTTCCTTCTTCTCCATTGTAAGTAGAAGTCATCTGGTATCCTGTAATATCCAGATCCTCAGAAATGGTTCCATTCGGATTATAGTCGCTTTCATAAGCAGTGTAGTCAATGCCCCACTGTCCACAGATCCATTCATTTCTATTCTTCAACCAATTGGTCAAATATTCAATATGCTGATCATAAGTATATGTATTATATGGACTTACAGTACTGTAGCTGTAGTTATAGATGCTGTATTCTGCACTGTCTGCAACAGTTTCTGACCATCCGGCAATGCTGTAATTTCTGATTCTGGATGCTTCCATTATTTCTTCATTCTGATGAATCTGTGAAAGTCCCAATGCATTATCACGATAGAGATTCTGAATCGTTGGCTGCATTGCTGTATATTTTGCAATTACTTTATTCTTAAATGTATTGTTCTTCATCAAATATGAGAACCATGGGTTCACATTTTGTCCACGGAATGTATTGTAAGTTCTGCAACTTCCGTCTGCTGAGTTTCCTGAAGAAAGGTCGAAATCCCAAAGCGGACCTGCATGAATAGTTGGTACATGATTTTCATCATATGTGATATAGAATTTCACAGAACTGTAACCAAAGTCAACGGTCTGGAATAATTCATTGACAATATACATGCTTACAAAGGAATCCACATCAATATGGCTAAGCATTGCATCAGATGAACTATTTACCAAATCTGTTTCGAAATCATTTAAAGTAGTAATCATTCTACTAAACTTCGTATAATTTTGTCTCAGATTATTTGCAATTGCGTCTGGTGATGTCACCCCTGATTTATAAAGTTCTTCTACCTGATCGGCTAGGTCTTCGCAAGCGAAACGTCTTCCCAATCTGGAAGTCGTATAGTATGCTACACCATCAGCAGATTCATCTTTCCCATTCTGCTCTAATTCGATCAATACATCATCACCATCTTCATTATAAGTAACTTCAGAGCGACCGTTTTCAGCCGGCTCACTAATAACGAAAGTTCCCATATATACACCATCGATATATAAATCCGAATACTGTTCTTCCGGTGCTGCCACGCTGCCAAGTTTCTTACCGAAGTCCATTGCAAGTTTGTTTCTCATCATTGTCTTTTCATATGCATTGGCAAGAAGACACCATTTCTTTCCTTTTTCTGCACCTTTAATGACTTCCTGTTTTTTATTGAATGCAATATTATAAGCAGGCTTGTCTGCTAAGGATGTGGAATTACCGCGAAGCTTGATGGTTCCACCATAATGAACACTCTTAATCGTTCCATCGCCACTAACTACAGTTAATGAAGCCTTGGTCTTACTAGCCTTTTCAATCTTCTTATCTGAATTTGTCACTACATAGACTCTGGAGATGTCACTTGGATCATTATTAGAATTTGTAAGTGTAGTCACACGAACTTTTGTTGTTGATTTTGCTGATACATTTCCTTCCGCATCTACTGCTTCCACTGCCAAAGTGTGAAGTGCGTTATCTGCATATGCAGCAAACACCGATGCATTAATATACTCATCCGTTTTTGTTACTGTTGCTAACACATCAGAATCATCCATGGATACATTATAAGAAACAGCATCTACTGATTCTGTAAAACATACCTGATACCCTTTTCCATTTCCATAGAAGTTATATGCTGCCAAATCCTTCGGTGCACCAAAGGTTTCCGGTTCCGGAGTCTGTGTTTCTGACGGTCCTTCTCCACCCTGAGATGGATCCGAATCATATTCTACCAAGCTTGCGGCAGATACAGTAACATTTGCTTCATCACTAGCTTCAGCAACAAATCCCATCATAATTCCGAAAAGAACCGGATTAGATGCACTGCTCGCCTGAAATACTGTTGTAAATGTATAAGCTTCATTTGCTTCTACGCTGAAAGTTGTTTCGCTATTATTTACATTCCAGTTTGCTGCGCCATTTCCTGCATCATTCTGTATCAATAACTGGAACTTTCTTGCTACAGAAGAAGTCAATGTCACGCTTGCTTTATAATATTTTCCGTTTACCAACTGAATTCCATTTTTTACTAACTGTGTAGACCAGTTATCTCCACCATTCACGGCTGGCACTGTAGCTGTGACGCCACTTTCAGAAATCGCCGCTCCTGCCGGATATGTATTCCACTGATCAAGACCAGGTAATAATTCCCCTCTGGCCTCTGACTGGTTCTGTTCACTCTGAGTTTCAGAAGGCTGTTCGCCGGACTCCTCTTCCACTTCGCTCTTATAGATGTAGAGTTCTGCCTTCGTTGCACCACTTGCGTTTTTCACAACTAAATCATTGTATTCACCCAATGCTGCCACATGAATCCACATTCCGGCACCCTGTACATCATAAGAAGTGAATGGTTCTCCATTTAAAAGGATATCCCCAAAATCAGCTCCCTGAAATGTCATATAAATTCCCGGCTGTGTTGCAGCGCCTGTCTGAATGTTTACATAATTTTCAAACTGGCTATTGTCTACTACTGCCACTTTCACTTTATTGACATAAGCCAATGCTGATCCATCACATCCGATGTAATCCACACTGCTCCAGTCATAATTCTGCGCATCACTCTGTGCAGCCTTAACCTGCTTTGGCACATAGTTCATTGTTGTGAACACCAGTGCCAAAACCATCATAATTGATAATAACTTTTTTCCCATAAATCTTTCCCGCTTTCAATTGATCCACTTTTTATAATGTTCTTTTTAGAGCTCACCCGGTTTTGCCATTCCACTATTCCAATGATAATCCACTTCTTCGTAAGCCGGATCTACCACTTTAAGAATCTGATTATATAAATATTCATGCGCTGCAAGATTTCCCATAAGTTTACCATCATAAACTTTCTTTGCGATTGCAAAAACCGAAGAACTCTTTACATCACTGTATACATATGTTCCATCCTCTAATACTGCATACACTCTCGTTGCATAAACTGTTTCAAAAGCTTTTACATTCTTCTTACCGAACTTCATTACCTGAGCAAAGTTGATTGCTGTTTCTGATTCTCCGTAATGACGACCTAAGATTGCTTCATTACTTGCCTGATAAGATACAACATATGGATTTTTGGATCCTACCACCATATCGTTCTCCGTAACGTTTGTCGGTGTTGTTCCATAAAGATTATTGATTGCGTAAACCACGCCGTAAGAAGTCACCTGCTTCCCGTTAATCTGTGGTTCAACAGAACCTACCACTCTGTACCCTTCTTTCGTGGCACTAATCTGATATCCTAACACGTTCACCTGAGTTTTTGGATCCACTGTTTCCGGTTCCTCAGTAGTTGGTTCTACCGTAGTAGGTTCCTGTGTTGTTGGCTCCTGTGTTGTTATTTCTTTTGTTGTTGGCTGGGCTGTGGTTGTTTCCACTTCCTTCTTAATTACGATGGATGCTGTACCACCTGCATAATTGATGACTGCAGTATTTTGTCCCTCATTCATCATAGACAATGGAAGAATCACACCTGCTCCCTGAATTGAAGTAACATTTGCTCCGTTTAATGTTACATTGCTAATTCCAGCCGGAACTGTAACATAAATTCCTTTTTCTGTTGAGAATCCAGGCTGCTGAATGTTTACAACAGATACAGTTGTTGCATTATTGTAATAGTAGTTCGTTCCCTGCTGATCGTTTCCGTTTACTAATACCCATTCACCACTTGTAGATGCACTAGTTGGCTCTGCAGTTGTTGGAGTCTGTGTAGTTGCTTCCGCACGTGGTGTAAAGGAAACTTCCTGCATTTGAAGTTCTGCTCCTGCAGGCATTCCAGAGAGTTCCAAAACTAACTGATACTGATTGTATCCGGAAGCCGTTGTCGTATAAGTATTGTTTCCTGATACCGTTGCAATGTTATTGGAATTTCCAATATCTGTTCCACCTTCTTCGATTTTTGCAAGAACCGTTCCTGCTGCAGAAGAATTGTAACGAACTTTTACGTCATAAGTTTTATTAGGATCTAATCCGGTTACAGGATACTTCATCTGAAGTCCCCAACTTCCAGCCTGTCCACCGGATTCGTCTACACGAACCTTTAAGTCCATGTTGTTTCCGCTACCTTTATAGGACATTCTTCCGGTAGTCCATGAACCGTTTGCCGCATATAATGTCCATGCGCCAACCTGATTATTGTCGACTGCCGTATATCCATCACTTGGTTTTGCAGTTGTTTCCTGAACTTTAGAAATACTGAAATTTGTGATTTTAAACGTTGTTCCACTGTCAATATTTGCAAGATTAAATACTAATTGTTCCGGAGAATCACCGGTTTCAATAGTTCCGGTAAAGACATTGTCTCCAGAAACAATTCCCTGGTTGATAATGGTTCCAACACCATTTCCGTTCACATCTCTGTTTACTAACAATGCTCCGGTATTCTTGCTGGAATTTGCCGTAATACTGTAAGTATACTTGGAATTTGCATCCAATGTTACTTCCGGCTTAGCCTGGATTCCCCAGTCCCAAGAAGACTTTGATTTAATGTACATAGAGAAATTGCTTAAAGATCCACCATCTTTATAAGCAGCCTCTCCGCTGTTTAAATAATAGTTCCATGCTCCCACGTCATTCCAGCTTCCGTTACCACAATTAGTAAATCCGGATGGAAGATCAGAGCCACCACTTCCGTTATAAGAATAAACACGAACATAATCCACATACATGGTTGCCTGCTGGAAGTTTCCATCTACTGTAATTCCTTTTGTAAACGGACTATTCGGTCCACCTAAAGCAAGATTTAATAAAAAGAAATGATTCTTTCTAAAATAAGAAGCATTTTGCTCCGTTAAGTAAGCAGTCTGGTATACCTGATCATCTACATACCATTTGATGGATGTCTCATCCCATGTCACACCATAGGTATGCCATCCATTCATTCCATTATTGGCATTATCCTGAAATCTATAGAAGCTTCCGCCGTTCTCACTTCCCCACCACAGATGGTTATTATAATTGGCACCCCAGTGTAATGTACCTAAAATTTCCGGCTCACCATTTCTGTGTTCCATAATATCTAACTCGCCACAGGCTGGCCATCCATAAGCGCTGATATCATTTCCCATCATCCAGAAAGCAGGCCAGACACCATTCTGGTTTCCACCTTCCACCTTGATTTTGGCTTCCATCTTTCCGTATTTAAAGGTTTTCTTGTCCTGTGTCTTAATTCGACCGGATGTAAAACTGGATCCGCCATAGTTTTCTCTTTTTGCAATTAATTTTAATGTTCCATCTGATACGCGAACGTTATCCGTTCTGTTTGTGTAATACTGAATTTCATTATTTCCCCATCCACTGGAACCTGTTCCGATATCATAGTTCCAAATTCCTGTGTCCAATGAATTTCCATTAAATTCATCGCTCCAAACCACGTTCCATCCGGACGCTCCCGGATCTGCCACTAACGCCTGCACCGTCTTTTTTTCTGCTGGATAAAACACAACAGAAGACACTACTAATGCAAACGAAGTCACACATGCAATTACTTTTTTCAACATAATAATTCCTCTCCTCGTTTCATTTTCCTGTTTTTCTAAACACTCCTAAGGTTCATCCTAACATATTGAAATTTTTCGAACAATTCCGGTTGAAATATAATACCCCTTTCTAAAATAATTACACCTTTTCTGAAATATTTCCCCCCTTATTTTTTTCATTCCAATACCTTATTTTGCATTTCCGCACAAAAAACGGAGGTCTTACGACCTCCGCTTCAATCATCGCTTTTTAGCCAATCTCGTCGGCTCCTGCAATAGGACTTGTCCAATCGAAATCCTTTTGTTTGTAATCCGGCTGAACCACTGTAAGAATGTTATCATATAAGTAGTTATGACCTTCTACGTTATTCATCATACCTCGTTCATATGCATACTGTGCTAAATCAAATACTGAGAAATCAACTGCGTCACTATATACATAGCTTCCGTCTTCTAACAATGCATATGTTCTAACAGTGTATGTTGTAATAAATGCATTCTTATTCTTCTTACCAAACTTCATTGTCATTGCATAGCATGTAGCTGTTTCTGAGTTTTCTGACTTTCTTGTAAGAATTCCTTCTTCCGTTGCTTCATAGGAAGCTACAAATCTATTTGTGGATCCAACAACTAAATCGTCAGCTGTCACTCCGGTATTTGTCTTACCATTCAGATTCTTAATTGCATAAACAGTACCAAACTTCTGAACTCTCTTGCCATCAATCTTTGGTTCTACTGCTCCAACAATTCTGAATCCTTCATACTTTGTACTAATCTGGTATCCCTCTACACTAATTGTTCCGGCATAAACTTCTTCTGTAGTAACTTCTGCTGTAGTTTCTTCTTTCGTTGTAGTTTCTGCAGTTGTTACCTCTGTTTCAGGTTCATCTCCTGCAACGATTACTGTAGTTGTAACACCCTTAGATTCAATACCATTTAACAATGCTGTAACCTTAACTGTATGGCTTCCAGCATCAATTCCGTTACAATCTAACGAAGATGTTGTAAGGTTCATTCCCTTAATTGCATTGTCTACATATACGTTATAAAGCTGTCCGTTATTTGGTCCAACCCATGTTACGTTAATGGAATTCTTTCCTGTCTGAGTTGCAGTAAGTCCACTAACTTCTTCCGGCATGTATACATCAGTTCCCATAACTGCGATTTCACCAATCTGATAACCCCAGTTATAATTTCCTGCTGTAAAGTTCACCTTCACGTAACGAACTGTATCCTGGCTATACTTGCTTGCATCAAATTCATCTTCTAATGCTTCTTTGTAAGCTGCACCTGTTACTTCAGTTACTGTTTCATAGTTTTCACCATCTGCTGAGAACTGAATGTTGTAAGCTGTCGCATTAGTGTTGTCAGCCTTGAAAGCGATTAACGTTTCCTGAATCTGATTCTTTGAAATCTGTCTTCCTAAGTCAAGGGTTACTGTCTGTTCTTTTGCTCCCCATGTTGTCTGAACAACTGTGTCATTTGACTTACCAACAACACCATTTGTAATTGTCTTAGGATTCTGACTTCCTTCAGATGTATTAATATCTTCTACTGTTACATCACATCCTAAGGAAAGATTTCTTACACTGTTGATATACTTGAGCAATGAACCGTCATCTACAGTTACCTTCTTAGAGATTCCTTCTGAATTTAACTTGTTGTAGTATGACATTACCTTAACTGTATGTTCACCTGCTTCAATGTTTTCTGCTCTGTATGTTCCTGCATCAACTCTATCAGCTACAAGCTTACCATCAATGTAAACCATATACTTGAATGCTTCCTGACCTGCGTCCGGAACGATTGTATATGTAATTGTCTTGATTGTATCTGAGCTTACTACTAAATCTGCAGGATTTGCAATCGTCTCTACCTGAGCGAGTGCTGCATTTAAGTCTGTATCAAGAACTGCCATTTCACTGATCTGGATTCCATAATCTGCAACGGACGGATAATCAACTTTGATATACCTTACGCCACCTGTTACACCAGATACATCAGTTCTGATAATTGCATTTTCATCAAAATCTGCTTCAACTACAGTGTCTGATGTATAAACAACATCATAATCAACACCGTTTGCAGAATACTGAATATTGAAGTTTCTTCCTAATACGGTATCATTTCCTGCAATATTCTTATACTGTACTAATACTTCATCGATGGTTGATGCATCATAGATATCGCCTAAGTCAATGATTGCATAACCTTCGTCACGGTATCCCCATCCAGTTCTACTTAATGCACAGTGATTTCCATTCATTGTCAATGCACCATCATTTAAGTATGTCTTATTTCCTTCTGCAACTTCTGGGAATACTGTAATTTCTTTTCTTAATGCTAAGTTATACTTATTGCTTGCTACCATTTCTGATATTGTAGCAGCAGGCCCAACTGTTACTGCACAAGTTACTGTGAAGTTTCCTACCTGAGCGGTAATTGTAACTTCACCTTCACCCTTAGCTGTTACAGTACCTGACTGATTTACTGTTGCAACATTTTCATCAGATGATGTCCATGTAACCGTCTTATCGTCTGTTGTATCAGCTGGGTTAATTACGATTTCTAATGTTTCTGAAGTTCTGTTTCTCATTTCAAGAGATGTCTTCTTCAGGTAAACTTCTGAAATGTGAACTGCTTCCGTTACTGTTACATCACATGTAACTTCTTTTCCGGATGCTGTTCTTGCGGTAATTGTTGCATTTCCTTCATTCACTGCTGTTACAAGACCATTCTGGTCTACTGTTGCAATATTATTGTTTGAACTTCTCCATGTAACTGCTTCATCTGTTAACGCAAGAAGCTGTGATGTTCTACCTACAGCAATTCTTTCAGATGTCTTATTCATGGATACTGTTCCTGAGATAATGATACTTGATTCTGTTACGTTAGAAAGTACCATTCCCTTTCTGTATGTTACAGCCTTAATGATAGCTGACTTATCAATATGTAATGGTTCTGTGTAAGTTAATGAATTTTCTGTTGGATCTGTTCCATCCAATGTATACTTCACTTCTGCACCCTTAACAGTTGTGGACATTACTACATCCTGAGCTCCGTTGTAAATTCCACTTGTCGGAGTAACAACTGGTGCATTAGCCTGTACGGCACCATATACGGCAATTTCAAAAATGGATGATCCGTAATTTGTTCCTCTCGTAACAGTCTGAACTCTTACATATCTAGCATTTACTGCATCGAATGTGGTATGAACTAATCCGGTCTTTCCACTTGGAGTAGCCACGGTAGTCCATTCTTCTCCGTCCTTAGAAACCTTGATGTCATATTTAGCTGCATAAGCTGCTTCCCAAGTTACATCAACTGTGTTAATTGCTCTTAAGGAACCAAGATCTACCTGTAACCATTCGTTTGTATCATCACCTTTAGCCTGCCATCTTGTTGTAGCAAGGCCATCGTTTGCCTTTTCAGCTGTTTCACCACCATTTTCAGATGATGCAGTAACTAATTTTCCTTCTGATAAATCATCAGCACTCTGAATTACATCACCTTCAATTGTGATGGTTGCAGATGCGAATGAAGAATCAATGAATCCTTCTTTTACAGCAATTGCTTTTACAGAAGTATCGCTGGATACAAGGAACTTTCCTTCATATACAGGTGATGATGTTGTAGGAACACTACCGTCAGTTGTATAGTGAATGGTTGCTCCACTTTCTGCTGAAAGTTCAATTAACTGTGTATCATCAAATGCTACTGTTCCGGAAATGTTATCGGAAACTTCTCCTGTCTTTAATGATGTAGCCTTAATAACCGGTGCACTTACCTGAGTTAATTCAAATGCATGGTTGCCATCAATGTTGAAGCTTACGAATGCTCCGGAGGCAACAGATGCTGTACCCTTTGTATTTCCATTTGCATCCTTAACAGTTACTGTCTGTGTAGTATCTGTTGGGTTCCAAACTTCACCGGTGTATGTTGTTGTTCCGTTCTTTTCTTTCTTATATACAGAACCGGTAATGTAATCACCTGTAATGATGTAATCATTTGTTCTGTATCCTAACTGATCCATTGCGGAAATGAACCATAATGTATTTGCTCTATCTTCCTTCTGCATTGCAGATACGTTTTCTTCGAATAAGTCGTATGCTGCCTGAGGATTTGTCTGTGAAAGCATTGGCCAGGTGATGTGCTGCCATCCGTTATCCGGTGTAGCATATTCATCATAAGTCTTCTGATAATCATTTCTGATTGCCTGAATTTCTGCTTCTGACTTTCCTTGTGCCTGTGCTTCTGCAACCTTAATATCCATGGTATCTAATACAGCCTGCATTGCATATTCTGTATCATCCCAAAGTCCCTGATACATGCTTGCACATTTTGTCTGATTCATACCATAGTTTGTTAAGTATTCTGAGATTGGTAACCACTGAATACCGTAGATGTACAATGGCTGTCCACCGAAGAATGTTCCGTAGCTGTAAGAAGCTCCGTAAATCTGTCCTGTTCCTTCGAATGGATATTTTTCCAACCAGTTATCTCCATCGTAATCGAACCAATACTGTTCGATTGCTTCCATTTCTGTCGTGAATCCATAAGCACCTGCGTCGATGTATTTGCTGTTCTTTGTTGTTTCACCCCAAAGATACATACCTACCCAGCTGAATAATGATTCTGAAGCTGATTCCTGGTTATTTCCGTCATCATTATCTGCATAACCGCCTGCCCATGAATGTCCTGAATACTGATCAAATGATCTGAACTTACAGAACATGTTTCCATCATCTTCCGGTTCTTCCGGATTTGCGTAATCACGAACAAGAAGTTCAATCATATCCTTATAATCGTTATAGAATTCCTGATCATATGATGCTAATACAGATGCACCAAACATAAAGTATCCATATGTAAAGTGGTGGTCACAGATTGCTGCGTTTGCACCGAAGGAACTTTCCGGATAATATAATGTACCCCAGTCCTTATTGTAGATGAAGTAACAACTATCATCTCCACCATCATATGTGAACCAGTCTACCATGATTTTCTTCAAATCTTTCAGGAGACCGTCTCTCATTTCTGTTTCACCAAGCTGATCAGCCATCAAAGCACTGATTGCCAATGGATGAACTGCTTTACCCTGCCAATATGCATCAGCATTTGGTCCTGTTCCAAGTTCGTTTAATACTGTGTATAAATATTCAATACATTCTTCACTATCAAATAAGGAACTGTTTGGTTTTGTAAATGTCGGAAGTAATCCGGCAAACTGCTGTGTTGTACTAATCTGATTAGAGAACACACCCTTCATCTGACCACGAATTGATGGATAAATGATATCCGGGTTGTTCGTGTCGGTAGAATGCTTCCACTGATGTGGATAGAATGCCTGGAATGTTACATTGCTAAATCCATTTCTTTTACTCTGTGTTGTTGCTGTATATGTAGTAACAATCTTAGAGTTTGCTTTATTGAATGTATATCCAACCTTTGTATTTGTTACATAAGCGTAACCGTGTCTATAAATCTGTTCCATCTGGTTCTTTGCTGTCATGGCGCCAAATGACATATATGCGTCATTTGCTGAAGCAAATTCAACCTTGATTAAAGTGTTCTTTCCTAATGATTTTGCTGTAAACTTCGTTCCTGCCGGAGCAGAAATTGTGAAGTAAGATCCTTCATTTCCTGCTTTTTCATTTTCTTCATCAACAGACTTAAATCCAATGTGGTCAGCCGTTACTTCCTGTCCTTCTGCTGTAAGAATTGCATTTCCATTTCCATCGAAGAATTCCGCAATGGATGTAGAACTGATGAATGTGGTATTTGTTCCCATATATTCTGTAAATACATATGGAGAACCTTTTACCAATGTGGATGTCATCTTTAATCCGTCTTCATCACAAAGTCCTAACTTAACGGAGTAATCTCCATAACCTTCTACTCTGTCATATCCTGTCTTTCCAGAAAAGTTATCCGGATATACATAGAAGTCCATTTTATTTTCTGTAGAATAACCTGCTCCCAGGTCACCCTTCTTTCTATCATTTACCCAACCTGCTGATGCAAGAAGTACTCCAAGACCTTTCTTAGAATAAACAGCCTTTAATGGATGTACACAGTCAACGTTTCCAAACGTCTTAATCATAGCTGATGACCACCAGCTGTTGGAATCGATTGGAACCTGAACTGTTTCATCATTTACAAATACAGGTAATTTATTTAATTCTTTCTTAATTTCACCAGAAATATAAGAACCTTTACCATTCTTGTTATTTACAATCTGTCTGGTTGGTAACTGAGGGATTGGAGCATTTTCTTTGCTATCCCCTTCTTTGTATTCATATACTTCTAATTCCCTGATTCCTACACCACTTCCGCTTTCAACCTTAGCATATGCAAGAACTCTAACGTAACGAACACCTCTCTGATAGCATGTGAAATTATCAATCATACTTGGGTATCCTCTTAAATATCTGTGAATTGTTGTCCATTCAACAGCGTCTGCTGAAACCTGAACATCAAAAATCTTTCCACCATCATCTGTGAACTTTGTAATAACACGACCAATATCATACTGCTGTCCTAAGTCAACATATAACCACTGATCATCACCCTGGTAGGATGTAAAACTTGTACTGGTACTTCCGTCAACTGCATTTTCAGGTTTAACACCGTTGTAAGCAGCTTCTGTAATATTTCCATTTTCATCTTTCATCCACCATTCATCTCTGGTTCCGGAACACTGTACCGGTTTATTTAATGCAAGGTTTGTACCATAATCCACTGGAGGCTTATTTGCTCCACCGGTGCCCCAAACCTGGAATTCAAAAAGAGAACTACCATAAGCTGTTGCTCTTTCTGTAGCAATAATCTTTACATATCTTGCTGTAGTTTTACTAAGCTCACTGGCATCAATTGTCTGCTTCAATGCAGCTGATGCATCTACAACAATGCCATTGTTTCCACTTGCTCCCTGTTCAGCAGTAAAAGTACAAGTACCACTACCTAATTCCTTATCACCATTAAACGCTTCTACTCTAATTGTATGTTCTCCCGGTGTGAAACGTACATCACCCTGTGTTCCACCATGATTGCTAAATTTGTAGCCATCACCGCCGGCTGTGGCAATTTCGTCATCCACATAAACTCTATAATGCGCATCCTCAACACTTGTCCAGTTTACGCTAAATCTTAAGTCTCCATCTTCACGTACTCCTGTATAGTTGTAAGATACAGCCATATCTACATATGCTCCTGTATTCTTAGCTTTTGTATATACAGTAGTCCAATTTGTTTCATCATCAGAAAACTGAATCTGATAATATTTTGCATAAGCAGCCTCCCACTGCATATACAAATGGTCAATGGTTGCAACCTTTCCAAGGTCTACATACAACCATTCATTCTGGTCAGACTGTTCTGCCTGCCATCTTGTGTTGGTATTTCCGTCTACCGCATAATCTTCATTTGCACCGGAACTTACAAATACCGGACGTTCTTCTGAAAGATTATAAGGCGTAGTGTTTTCATCTGCAGCAGCCACATCAATTAACTGTGTCTGCGGACAGATAGAAACTACCATAGCGAATACCATCAACATTGACAATACTTTTTTCATTTTCTTTCGCATATATTTCTCCTCCGAATCATACTTTGATAGTTTAATTATATGATGCTACTTTTCGGTTCTCAAGCATAAAAATAGTTTTGTCAACTTTTCGGCAGTATGTCCAATGTTTTGTGAAAACTACACCAAAGAAACGCTTCCAAGCACACTATTTTTGTGTAAGATATGTACATTTTTCACAATTTCTACTCTTAGTGGTAAAAACATTTCAATTTCTTTTTTTTACACAAATTTGAATTTGTTTTGATATTATATTACTTCCTTCAAATATGTAATATTTTTTCACATTGCTTCTCGTAACACGCACAAAAAAACATCTGTATATCATCTCTGATATACAGATGTTTGTCAAATCTTTTTTTACTCAACCAGTTTAACTTCACCATTTGAACCAGTCGGTCCACCTGGCTGTGTAATTGTTACCATATCATCTAAATCATCAATGGTTGCCTGCTTCATCGGATAAATCGTAAGCGCAGATCTTACTGGTAAGTCCTTTGCAATTACATTCCCATGAATAACAGTTCCACCACCAAACTCTACACTTCCTTCTGGAGCATATACAATTCCATTAAGAGTCTGATTTCCTGCAGTTAATGCAATATTACCGTGCAAGGAAAGAACTGCCACACCACCATCTAACTGGTTCACATTACCAGTAGTTCTAAAATTATGGTTTACTACGATAACACCTTTTACATTAATTCCATTTCCAGGTTCGCAACTATCAGCATATACATAATTTCCATTGAAACTAATATTTTCACCTGAAGTTGTGATTTTTTTACAGCAATATACATCACCATTAATGGTTACTCTCTGCAACTGAAGATTTCCAGTACAATAAATATTTCCATTTACCGTAATATGACCGGTATGACACCATACCTTACCATCACCATAGATTACAATATCACCATTAATCACTCGGTTATTGTTTTCTACAACGCTTCCTTCTACTGCAACATTGTGTGATTCCGGCATTTTCGGATTTCCGCTGGAATCTGTTGGAATAATATCCATTGCTGCATCCATAATTGAAGAAGGTACCTCAATTATGTCATCCGTCTTCTTATAAAACACCGTTTCATTCAAAGGTGCCGTCGAACCGTCCTTCTTTCTCAGGACATAACCATTATATGGCCACCACTGCCTTTCAGCAGTTCCAATTTCTTCATATTCATCTTTTTCAACATCCGTTGCACGAACAACCTTGCAAGACACAGAGCCATCAAAGTTACCTACACTTGAAAATCCACCAATAGTATCTAATTGGTTAATCATGATGTTCGCATTAGAATGAATTCCACCATATACCTTTAATCCAGATGTTCCAAGAGTCAACGTTCCTGTCTCACCAGAATGGAATAACAAATAGTCAAAAAATGGATTCACTCGTTTCACATTCGAAGATGGCGTCAGATCTTTTGAACCAACGGCTGTACATCCGATATTCATATTGTTAACACCGATTACACCCGCAAATAACGTATTTTTTCTCTGATTAATTGTAACTCGAACTCTTGAATTACCGTCAAATACTTCCACGTTTATTTCAGAAGGATCGTATCCATTTGAAATAGCAATTTGTCTTGCAGCTACATCCGCAGCAGAAGAATCTGGAAGTTTTTTCGCGCCAGCCAATGCCGCAAGGTCACATGCCGACTGCATCTGAGCTTTTTCATTATAGCCACGGCCTAAATCAACTACAATGGCCACAATTCCCAAGAGAACAACCATAAGCAGCGCAACAATTACGGCTGTAGCACCATTTTCATTTTTTAAGATTTTCTTTAGATTCATAAGCATTTCTCCTAACCCTTATTCCAAAAGAATATTTTTAAATCATTATTTAACCTGATTTTCAATATTTTCCACAACAACACTATGCTGTGTATCCCAAGTTTTAATGATTTCAGCACATTCATCAAACTTTTCTCTAAGTAGTTTTTCAAGTTTCTCGCTCATTCCGTTTAATTCACCAGTTGCTTCCTTAACATCTGCCTTAAAGTTTTCTAATTCTTTTTCTGTCTCTGTTAACTTCAACTCAACTTCACGTTTTTCACTTTTAATCTGATTTGTTTTTACACTCATCTCTGCCATTACAGTCTGACGAATCTTTTCGTCATTATCTCTTTTCGCATCCAAACGAGCATTCAAATCCTTAATTCTGGCATTTAAGATTTCCACTTTTTCATTCAGAAGTTCATTTTCTTTAATGATATCTACTCTTTTCTCGTCATATTCTGCTAAAGACTGCTGATAATTTTCTTCCATTTCTTTCAGATATGTATTAACAGCTTTTTTGTCGTAGCCTCGAAGCACTGTGGCAAATCGGTGTTCATTTTCTACCGCGCTACGTAAGTCCTCAATCGATACATTTTCTTCACTCATTTTTCAATCACCATATAACCCTTCTTTAATTTTCGGAAATTGTTATCACATCACCAATGTTGATGTTTAGTTCCTTCGCCTTAAATGCCGGGAACTCTACCACCGCCTTGCTTTTTCTCACAATCGGCTTGCACTTATTTTTCGGGACATTCTCATCAATCTTAAGAACCACTCCATTCACATCAACGTAAACCACATCAATGGGCGCTGACATCATAAAGGTATGGATTTGAGAGCACGGTTTAATAAACAGTGCTCCCACTTCCGATGGATTCCTTCCAATTAAGCCTCTTAATCTCAAAAAGAAATTATCCGCTATATATATATTACCAATTTCTGTCTGATTTACAAATACTTTTTTGCATTTCATAAAAATTTCTCACTATTCTAAAAACTACTCATCGCTGTAATAGCTGCTGGTCCTAGTAACACAATGAAGATAACCGGGAAGATAAAAATAACCAGAGGGAGAAGCATCAATACCGGTGCCTTTAAAGCTTTTTCTTCTGCACGTTGTCTTCTCTTTTCTCTTAATGACTCTGACTGTGTTCTTAAAATAGATCGAACAGAAATACCCATCTGATCTGCCTGAATAATAGCCATTACAAACGAAGTCATTTCTTTTACGTCACATCGTTTTGCAAGAGCATCATACGCTTCCTTCTTGGAAACGCCTCGCTTAATATCTCGAGACGCCTGCATAAATTCCTGCATTAATGGCGATTTATCTTTTTCATAAAGTTTTGCTAATGCTGCATCAAAACCTAAACCTGCTTCAACACTTACTACCAGCAAGTCCATTACATCCGGAAGATGCTGTCTGATGTGCTTTTTCTTTGCATCAATCTTCATTACCAAAACACGCGTTGGCAAAATCATGGCAATTATTGCTAAAACAAGAATTGCTGCTACTCTCTGTATCATGGTCAACGACAATGCTCCTGTCAGGAAGAACCCTAACATTACTGCAGTAATCATTAAAATTACCTTGATTGCAGTAAACTGGTTTGCTGTGAAATCCACATCCGCTTTATCTAGTAATGCTTCAACATTTGATTCAGCTTCGTTGTTAACCTCTTTCTTTGCTTTTTCACGAGTAATTCTCATTCGTCTTTCTGACTGCTGCTGACGAATTCTATCTTTTAAGCCGCTCTTTTCATTTTCTTCTTCGCCAAGAAATTCCTGTTCTTCTCGTACCCCTTCAAGACGTTTATTCATCTTCGTTCGAGTTTCAAAGAATTGGAAAATTGCAACGTACACGAAAAACACGGACACCATAAATACTAAAGTCACTAATATAGTCATTGCATTCATATGTATTCCTCCATATCCTTAATTTCTTACTAATTAATATTTTACCGTTACAATTTTCTGTATTACCGCAAATCCAATTCCTTCTAAACACGCACTGGCAATCAACAGAATATGTCCTGTTCCAGTATGAAGCAATGTATCAGAATACATCGGATTGATTAACGAAACACCCAACAAAATAAATACCGGAAGCGCACCTACAATGTAACCCGAAATACGTCCACTGGAAGTCTTCGACTTAATTTCACCCTTTAACGAGATACGCTGTCTAATAGTTCCTGAGATATTTTCAAGAATTTCAGAAAGGTTACCACCAACCTGTCTCTGAATATTAATAGCAGTACACATGATTGACAAGTCATCACTGCCAATTCTTTCAGAAAGAGCATCCAAGCTTTCTTCCAAAGTAATACCTCTCTGTGTTTCTCTGAATACACGTCCAAATTCTTCAGCAATCGGATCATCCATATCATCTGCAATTGTTGAAATTGCTGACTGGAATGTATAACCAGCGCGCAACGCATTAATCAACACACCAATGGCATCAACCAACTGTTCTTCTAACGCTTCCCTTCTTTTTTTCTTCTTTCTTCTAAGATAGAAAATCGGGAAAACCACTGCAACAGCTAAACCGGCCAATGCGATAATCTGATTAAACCCTAACATTGTGAAAACAAGAGGGATTAATACTGCAGCTCCAAACCACATGATGAAAAAGTTCTTTGTGGAAATCTTGAATCCCAAGTTATATAACTCTTCTTCAATCCCCTGTACCCTCTTTTTCATGTCGTCAGATAACTGAATCTTATTTTTTTCTTTATCTTTTTCTTTTTCTTTCTTTCTGCGTAATCTTCGACTTTCTTTTTCCGGCTCTGGTTCTGTTTCCACAGTAACGAGGCCTTGTACTCTCTTTTCAATTTCCATCTTATCTTTTTCAAGACTGGTCAAAAATAGAGTCATTATAGAAAATACAAATATCATCGCAACGAAAGGGATACCTATCATATACATATATTTTCCAACTTTCTGCTTGCATTCAAGCTATCGTTAATTGTTAATTTTACATTCTCATTCGGTCTTCAAAGAACCAAGTGTCTTTAACCTTTGCACCATTTGCTGTCATCTTATCACAACAAATCGGTTTAACACCTGTGCTCATAAATCTACCAACGACTTTATTATTTGAATCATATCCTTCAATATGATATTTGAAAATTTCCTGAGTAGTAATGATATCTCCTTCCATTCCGGTTACTTCTGAGATACTAATAACCTTTCTGGAACCATCACGAAGTCTAGCCTGCTGTACAATAACATCCAACGCTCCGGCAATCTGCTGTCTAATCGCAGTAACCGGAATTTCCATACCAGACATCATGAACATGGTCTCGATACGGAGCAATGCATCTCTTGGTGAGTTTGCATGGGCTGTTGTCAGAGATCCATCATGACCTGTATTCATGGCCTGGAGCATATCTACTGTTTCACCGCCTCGACACTCACCTACAACAATTCGGTCAGGTCTCATACGAAGAGAGTTCTTTACCAAATCTCGAATGGTAATCGCTCCATTCCCTTCCAAGTTAGCCGGACGGCTTTCAAGTGATACTACATGATCCTGTAACAGTTTTAATTCGGCCGCATCCTCGATGGTAATAATACGTTCGTCTGCCGGGATAAAAGCCGACAAAACGTTCAACAATGTTGTTTTACCGGAACCAGTACCACCGGATACGAGAATATTTAACTTACCTAATACTGCTTCTTCCAAAAACTCAGCCATTTCCTTTGACAGAGAACCGAATCCAATCAAATCATTTATTCCTAATGGAGTGTCAGAGAACTTTCGAATTGTAATTGTTGATCCGTTTAGTGCTAACGGTGGAACGATAGCGTTAACACGGGATCCATCTGCAAGTCTCGCATCAACCATCGGGTTAGAATCATCAATTCGTCTTCCTAACGGAGTTACGATTCGATCAATAATTCTTCGAACATGTTCTTCGTCATTAAAAGTTACATTCGATTTCGTTAACTTACCTCTTTTTTCCACGTAAATCTGTTTCGGTCCGTTAACCATAACTTCGCTGATATCTTTATCATTCAAAAGTTCTTCTAACGGTCCTAAACCAGTGATTTCATCGTAAACCGTCTTGATAACTTTCGATTTATCATTACGTTTCATATCAGAGTTGTTTTCTTCAACAATCTCTTCAATTAATTTTTCAATTTCTTCCGGACTTTCAATTTTATCTGTTCTGGATAAAATTGTCGCTACTTCTTTATGAGTGTTTTCAATAATCTGTAGCATTTTTTCGTCCACTTCGTTGGTTTTTTCTTCTTTTTTCGGAGGAGCAGTTTTCTGAGAGGTATTTGTCTTCCAAAGACTTGAAACGCTCACTTTCTCCGGAGCTTCTACAACATCTGTTGCTGTCGCTTCAGCAGCATCAGCCGCTTCACTAACATCCTCTTTTTTCTCCTCAACAACCGGCTCTTCTTTTGCAACTGGCTTTTCTTCAGGTTCCGGTGCTTTCACTTCTGGAGTACTAATTTTCCCCATTCTTTCAAGTAATGACATATTCTTCCTCCTTAATGATTTCCTTATTTACTTCCCTGTTCTGCAAAATCCTTAATAACTTTACTTACCTTTGACTTTGGAGCAGCTGTAACAATCGGAATACCTCTATTAACAGAAGCAATTGCACTCTTTGCATCGAAAGGAATTGTCAAATTCATTCCCACGCCCAAAGCAGCTTCCATATCCTTTGCCTTAATATCTGAACTACCATCCTTATTCAAGATTAACTTAACTTTTCCTGTCAATCCCAAAGTATCTAATACTTTTAAACATACCTTGGCATTTTTCAAACTTGAAATATCCGGCGTAATAATGAAGCAAATATCATTGCAAATATCAACTGCCTGAAGGGATGTTTCGTCAATGGTTGGTCCTAAATCAAAAATGATATAGTCGAACTCATTTCTTAATACATCTACAATCATGCTAATGTGATCCGGTTTTACCAATTCTGCAAATTCTGGTGAATTCGGTGCACACATAACCTGCATTCCACTCTTATGTTTAAACAAATATGTGTTAACATTTTCAAGAGAAAAATCGCCATCCGTTACCAAATCTGAAATCGTCTCAAATTTTGGAATATCTAAGAATACTCCAACATCTCCAAACTGGAGATCCAGGTCTATCAATAATACTTTTTTTCCAATATCCTGCAATGACATTGCATAGTTTACGGCAAAAGTAGTTTTTCCTGTTCCACCCTTTGTTCCAAAAACGGCAACTACAGTGGCATCACGCATTACATCTTCATTTCTGTCTTCCTTATTTCTCATATTAATTCACCACTTTCTCTAACTTAGTTTTTTATTTTTTAGGTCTCAATACAAAGCTGAAGCTCCATCCCGCACCCTTATTTGACTGTAAACGATAAAGTTTCTGACAGTCTTCCATGGAACATGCAATAGTCACACTAGTGTATACACCAGCTTCTGCTGTATAGTGCTGATCACCAATACGGATAATATAAGCACCTTCAATCCAAACCTGTGGATTTTCTGAATCAGACTTTGCTGCTAATACGTCTACGAAATCACCTTTCTGTACGTATCCACCAACTCCCTGTTCCAAATCAACATTCAATGTGATTGCTCTGGAATCTTCATCAACGTTTACATCACTACCTAATCCAAGTGCCAATGAATCATTATTACCTGTTTTTTCATCGTAAACTTTCGCTCTCAACACCTGTTCTTTTGGTAAAATCTTAACATTTGTAAACTTACCAACTACCGCATTCGGGCTATTAAACGCGTCATAGTTTGCTGCACTCTGAGGTACCTGAATCTTTGTAAGCATCTCTGCCGTAATCTGTGTGTTTTCAGGAATTTCCTGCTGAGCAACTACTACTGTTACAATTTTTTCTTTTGCGATTTTGTCCTGAATAGAACCACTTCCACCTTTTTTCTCATAGTTTTGTAAAAAGATAAACAGCAACATAGCACATGCTACAGCTGAAATCGTTGCAATAATATATATTTTCTTCATATCTACACTCCATTTTGTCTATTTTTTATTGTTTTTTATCTAGCCGCAACGCTTCTCGAGCGTGCGGTATATGTTCTGCCTAAGAAAGTCTGTCCAACAATCGTAAGACAGTTTACTCTGTTTTCCACTTCGACCGTGATTGTGTCTGCTGTGATAGTTACATCAACATCGGCACCAGTACCATGATTAGGCAATCCTTGTCGAACAAAGTTTTCTGTGTTGTTCTTAATCGTCGCATCATCAGCTGTTGGATCTGTCGACCTTGAAACAGCGACAAATGCGAATCTTGCACCCTGATAAGTCGCATCTTCAACCTTATACCTGTTAAAGTAAATCCACCCAAAATCCAAGATACCACATAAGATTAATAACAAAAGAGGCAGAACAATAGCAAACTCAACCATAGCCTGTCCTTTTTCATTTTTAAAAAATCTTCGTTTCATACATATGTCCTTTTTTCTTTAAATTAACTTTTCCCTGGATGAATAATAGGGTGAGTAATTACCCACCCTACTACCATTAGAATTTGATTTTTTGTTCTTCAATTGCGCAAGGCAACTAAATCTTATAAGTTGTTTGCTGCGTTTGAGAATGTATCAGAAATCTTGTTCTTTAAGAGAACAACAACTGCGATAAGTGCAACTGCGATTAATGCAATAATAAGTGCATATTCTACCATTCCCTGTCCGCTTTCATCCTTTAAGAAATTCTTGATCATAATGTGTTCCTCCTTATTATTTGTATTTATCTCTAACAACGTATTTCGTTGTCGGAAACTAATTAAATGTTAATAGTGAATAGTTCATCTGGTAATAGTAATACTACAACCATCGCCACCGCTAAAAACGGTCCCATAGGAATCATTGTCTTAACCATGGTCAGTACCGGCATATCTCTTTGGAGTACCGTGTAACCGGCAACCAAGAATCCCATAACTATAATAGCGGTCATACAACCAAAGAATCCTAAGACAAATCCCATCACTGCCGCCAGTTTTACATCTCCCATACCGACCTGCTTTGCTAAGGCCGCCGGTGCGACGAAGATAATAAAGCCAACTATCATTCCAACAATCGAACTCGCAACATGGAATTCCGGGAATGTTTCCATCCCAAATAAATACGGTATGCCAAATGCCAATTTCAAAACCAGCACTGCTAACAATATATCATTTGGAATCACACGGTGATGAATGTCCATTTCGACTATCACTACAACTGTTACTAACAGTAAAAATATGTAGCACATCTCTGCCTTAGAAGTAATCCTCCAAGCAATCAATCCACCAGTCAAGGCTGATCCGATAATAAAAAGCACATTCTCATGTTTCACGTGCCTAAATTCCAACTCTCGATTTTTGAGGAGTTGTTTTTCAATCAAATCTCCAATAAACTTACAAGCTGTGCCAGCGGCTACTCCGAGTAATATTCTTATTATCAAAGATATCATGAGATGTAATCTCCTAACTTTATTTGTTTGGTTCGTTCATTTTTTACTGTAAAATCATTTTACCAAATTTCAGAAAAAAATCAATATCAAACAAGCTTTTTTTTTACTATTTTTAACTTTTTTTTGCTTTTCTTAACTTTTTTAACCTACTTTGATAAAATTTCGTCACCTTTGGAAAAAATTTCACACCTTGTTCATTATTTCAAAATTATTTTTTTAATTTTTTGTTCATTTTTTGTTAATATTTAAATAATGTATATAGGCACTCTATTTTTCTCAACGTTTCCATTTTCCCGCCATTTAATCGACATTTTATCGATCATCCTCTAAATCACTCTTACTCAATCATTTTTTCATTGTTTATTTTTTAACAATTTGTTCATATTTTCAGTAAAAGTCCTCATTTTTCTCTCGAAATTTCTTTTTAGTCTTTTTTCTGTTTTTTTACACGTTTTTCATTAATTTTCTTACGACATTTCTGCCTATTTATTTCACCTTAATCTTTGCAATTTTAGACCAGGATCCATACACAATTCGCCCATTCACCTTCTTATATGCACGAACTTTGACGAAGAGCGATTTCTTTTTACTTAATTTTTTATTTGATATCTTCAGTACTTTCCTGTTCTTTGTAATACGTTTCTCAACTAAAATCTTTTTGTTCTTTTTTGCAAAAGATTTCTTTTTAAACACATACACCTGATATCCATTTACACCAGCTAACTTCTTAATGGTAATCTTTATTTTCTTTGCGTTCTTTTTCTTAATGATTTTTTTAACAATCTTAACCGTCCCAACGCTTCCATTAATTTTACCGGAATTACCCGAATTTCCTTCGCCGCCTTCGCTCTTCGTTGTTTCATCAAACAGGTCAGTCCAGGGATTAGACACCACTTCTCCTTGATCCGTTTCCACCTCTGCTCCCCATGCGGCGATTGGACTAACGGACCCCATCACCATTGCTGCTGTGGCAATTACAATTATTTTCTTCTTCATTCTATTTTCTCCTTACGACTTCTTCTTTACAATTTTAACCGCCTTTGTTACAGACCACTTCTTGGAAAAGACTTTCTTTCCCCCAATCATCTTGTAGCCACACACCCTAATAAATAATTTATTTGATTTTAATTTCTTATTTTTCAGAGAAAATTTATTTAGATTACCTACTACCGTAAATTCCTTCACATACTTCTTATTCGTTTTTGCAAGTTTTCGACTCTTATAAAAACGAACAACTAATCCATCTGCACCCTTCACTTTTTTCTTCAAAGTCACTTTAATCTTCTTAGCTGATTTCTTAGCCTTAGTAGCAAGTTTAACTTTTGCAACACCACATTTCTTCTGAAATTCCTGAATTTGTTTCTGTTCGCTGCTAGTTGTTTTTAATTCTTTCGTCGAAGACTGGTTAGAAGACCCAGTAACCGACTCTGTAGAAGATTCCTTCGAAGTCAATTCTGTCGTACTCGCTTCTGATGTTGTTATTTCCGACGTGCTTACCTCTGATGTCACTTCTGATGTGCTCACCTCCGACGTGCTTACCTCTGATGTCACTTCTGATGTTAATTCAGAAGACGTAACTTCAGTTGTTGGATTATTTTTCGGCAAGGTTCCTTCCACCAAGGAGTTATTCAAAATAACTTCAAAATTCGTAACAGGAGTTTCTGTTCCCATTGTTCCCAACGCATAAATTACCTGCATTCCATTCATCGTCGGTTCAATGTTGTCGATTGCAATGTTTTTCGATTCATTTGCTTTCAACTGTACTCGAAGCGCTTTGTACTCCGTATTATTTCCATCGGTAGAAGCCAATTTAATAACAATTTCTTTATCCTTTGTGGACATCAACGTGGCCGTATATTTATATTTTTCTCCGACAATCACATCAAAAGCCACACTCTTAATCTGAATCGCCCACATAGACTCATCACCTTTGGATGTTCCTGTCGTGGCAACCTTCACTATCGCATTGTTGTTCTGCGACTCTACTGTAGCAGATGAACCTGTCCATCCGTTTAAACACGAATCATTGACATCAAATCCTATTTTCGTTCCGGCAAAAAAATCAGCCCATGGATTATCAACCACAACCCCCTCTTCGTCCGCTGAGATACTAATTGTACTACCAAGTAATGTTAAAGCCATAAATAACGCAAAAATTTTTTTCTTCATCATCTTTCTCCAATCCGTCCTTTTTTCTTGATATTGATTCTAGCACCATATGTATCAAAGCACAACTTTTATTTTCAAATTTGTTCTGGTTAATTCGTATTTTTCTTCGTTTGCCAAATAAAAAAGAGAGCGACTTATTAAAGTCGCTCTCCGTTCCATGTTACAATGGACTATTTTTTAATTTTAACACTCTTTGTAACAGACCACTTCTTAGCAAAGACTTTCTTTCCGTTGATCATCTTGTATCCACATACTCGGATAAATAATTTCTTCGCTTTCAGTTTCTTGTTCTTAAGAGTAAATGTCTTAGGGTTCTTCTTAACTGTAAATTCTTTTACAAACTTCTGATTCTTTCTTGCAAGTTTTCTGCTCTTATAGAAGCGAACTACCAATCCGTCTGCACCCTTAACATTCTTCTTCAATGTTACTTTAACCTTCTTAGCTGATTTTTTAGCCTTAGAAGCAAGTTTTACCTTTGCAACACCACACTTCTTCTGGAAGTCTGCAATCTGCTGAGCTGCACTCTTTGTTGTTGCAGGTGCCTTTGTTGTTGCAGGTGCTGTTGTTACTTCTGATGAAGGTTCAACAGATGGTAATTCTGAGCTCTGTTCTTCTGAGCTCTGTTCTTCTGAGCTCTGTTCTTCTGAACTCTGTTCTTCTGAACTCTGTTCTTCTGAGCTCTGTTCTTCTGAACTCTGTTCTTCTGATGACTCTTCTTCTGACTTAGGATATACAACATTTCCGTCGGCATCCTTAATAGTAATGCCATAAACTTCTAATCCATTGTTTAATCCTTCCCAACCCATTCCAATGCAAACTTTTGCAACACCGTCTGCATCTGTTGTGACAGTACCTGAAAGGGTCTGTGCTTCACCTGTCAAAAGAATTTCATCATTTGATCCTGTAATTTTTACTTTACCATCATTATTGTCTGCCTTCACATCAAATTCATAACTATAATCAGTTCCAGCATTCAATCCTCCTACATTTTTCTGAATCTGGAGGCCCCATGCATCATACCATAAGCTAGACTGTGGTGAAACCTTGATATGATCTGCATCTTCTGCATCAACACCAGCCTTTGCTGTAGAGTTGTTCCATGAACCAGCATAAATATCATATCCACCTACTGTCTGTGTTGGCTCTCCTTCTCCCTGTGCGGCTACATCAATATTAAGTTCATCAATTGGTGCCTTTGTAACTTCTTCTGAAGACTGCTCTTCTGATGATTCTTCTTCTGAACTCTGCTCTTCTGATGATTCTTCTTCTGAACTCTGTTCTTCTGATGATTCTTCTTCTGAACTCTGTTCTTCTGACGATTCTTCTTCTGAAGACTGTTCTTCCGGAGCAATGTTATCATTCTTAATCAAGAATGACGCTGTTCCTCCTGCATATTCAACAGAAACTTCATTAATATTCTTTGTTAAAGCAGAAAGTAAAATTAATGCTCCTGCTCCCTGAATACCTGCTGGATTCATTTCAATTCCATTTACTAAAACTTTTGTAATTCCAGCCGGATATGATGTATAAACACCTGGTTCTGATGCCCATCCAGGAGCCTGTACGTTAACAATTTCGTTTACACCAGATGCAGAATTTTTATCATAGAAGAAATTATTTCCACCTTCTCCAATACCATTTCCAAGTGCTACCCAGTCATACTCAGGTGCCTGTGTTGGAACTTCTGATGAAGCCTCTTCTGAAGACTGTTCTTCTGATGACTGTTCCTCTGATGACTGTTCCTCTGATGACTGTTCCTCTGATGACTGTTCCTCTGATGACTGTTCCTCTGATGACTGTTCCTCTGATGATGCTTCTTCTGAAGACTGTTCTTCTGATGATGCTTCTTCAGTTGTAACTTCTCCATCTTTTGCTGGGAATACAATAGTTCCACGTCCAATCTCGTTAGCATCACTATCATATGCTACAACGATTAATGTATAAGAAGTGTTTTCGTCAACAACGATACTTCCATCTTTTGTTGACCATACGGTATCAACATGTGTGTCGCCAGAGCCTGTAGTAGCTGGCTGATCACTCCAAATCCATCCGTTAGAAGCCTTTGCTTCATTTCCTGCTTTTTCTTCATTAATGTATGACTTGTATCCTGCTGCTCCAGGAACTTTGTTCCAATCAACATATAAAGCACTATATGTATTTCCATTTACTGTAATATCCTGACGCTTTAATGTTTCTGTCTTAAACTGAACCGGTCCACCAATAACATCCGGCTTCGGAACTGTAATATCAATTTCTCCGTATCCAACTTTTTTATCAAACGCATTAAATGCTTCAACAATAACTTTATAGGTCTCACCAGCTTTAACATTAACTGTTCCATCTTTTGTCTGAGCTACATTATCGATAGATGTCATCGGCTGGCCTGCCTGATAATTAAAAATCCATCCGTTACCGGTTGTTGCAGCTGCCTTATCATCAGATACTTCGCCAATGTATACATATGCCTTGGCTGTTCCGGTCGGATTTTTCCAATCTGCCCAGATTTTTGCAGTATCCAACATCTTTTCATTGTCTGGATTAATTGTAATCTCCTTAACCTCTACGCTTTCATCTTCTTCCTTCAGTTCCTGAACAGCTAAAGTCAATGTTCCTTCTCCTGCTGGAAGTTTTCCTCCCAAATCAATTGTCTGAGAATGAGATGTTGCATTGTTCTTAGAAGTTTCAAATACTGTTGTTTCCCCTAATAACAATTTAATGCCATAAACCTTTGTAGCATCCAAGCCAGTAACATTAATATGTACCTGAACTGCCCACTGTCCTGTAGGTCCCGGTGTAATTACGTTAATTGGCAAAGAATTTAAATCCGCTGTTGTGTTACTCACTTCAACATTTGCGCCATTTCCAGCCCACATTGCTGTAATACCACTTACTGCATTGTATTCTGCTCCATCTTCATAAATAAATGTTCCATCTGCCTGACGGTGAATCCACTTATTCAATGGGGAGATTGTGTCTGCAGCATTTACTGTTGCAGGAGTATATGCCAATCCGGCAACTACCATCGCAATCGCACATACATATGCTACTAATTTCTTCATTGTTTTACTGAGTTTCATAAAATGTCTCCTTTCTTATTTTTAATTTTTCTACTCATTAACAGGGCACTTCCCCTGTAACCAATGATAAAGACATTTTACCACAATGTTATGTGCAATTCAACCAATCTCTCTCTTTAAAAACCTTTTTAACTATGCATCTTGCACAATTCTCTTTAAGACGCAATAATTGATAAATCTAACAAAATAAATCTTTGCGAGCCCACACTTTCACCGTCTTTTTGTACATTTTTAACAATTTTCAACCTTGAACAATTTTTTTCATAAAAAGAAAAGCCTTTCAAACAATGTCCTTTTTGTCACATTGTCTGAAAGACTGTCTTATATTATTCCACCACCGGTTTCGGTGTTCTGTCTACGTAGTAAATTCCCCAGTTTTTTTCTGCTTCGATTGGGTCATTTCCACCCTTCCACGGTTCGTCGAAGGCTTCAAACATATAGGCGATAATCTGTTCCTCATCTGCCCATTCCCAGAATTCATCATAATATTTTTTCTGGTTTGCTTCATTGGTCTGACCTTCTCCCATTTCAGTTCCAGGCTTACTCTTGGTTGCCCAGCCCACTTCAGAGAAGATTACCGGTTTATCCGGATAGGCTTCCTTGATTTTCTGATACCACTCTTTGTTTTCAGCCAATCCATCTTCTACGGAAACTCCATGCCAAAGCGGATAAGAATGAACACAGATAATATCCATCTGTTCTGCAATCTGCGGAATTCTTGGCCATTCGAAAGCACCTTCATTAAAGGTTACCGGCTTATCGGTTCCTTCATGCAATCTCTTTGCAAAACTTACCAAACGCTCTACCGGCACATTGTTTGCCCCCCAATCCGGTGTGTTTTCATTTCCAATGGAAACCACATTAACCACATCTGAATATTCATTCGCAATACGGATTAAGTCATCAATTCTCTTATCGTTGAATTTTGCACGTTCTGCCAATTCTTCTGCCGAATAATTGGTCTGTAACCACGGGCATCCCGGATTATTTACTTCGGAAATTAATCCAGGTCCTAACATCAGTTTGATATTCAGTCCTAAATCCCTAATTACCTGGCAAGTCATTTCTGCATAGCTTACCGGATCATACATTCTTATGTACTTAAAGCCATGCTTTTCCAGAATTTTCATATCTTCTACAATTTGATCATAGGTTGGGTATGTTTCTGTAACAGGACTCTGTCCTTCCCGATACCCTGAATAGCAGATTGCTCTGCCGTATTCCATTTTAAACATCTTTATTCTCCTTTTTTAAAAAGCCGGAGTTTTTCGCTCCGGCTTGATTGTTATCCCAGTACGACACGAATGTCTGCTTCATCGCCTAACTTATCAACGTCTGCCTTTGTGATGGTATCTCCGTCAGAATATTTCTGACCATCAATGTAGATTTCCTTCACTTTATAGATTCCGGCTTCCACGCCTTCGTCATTGACATAAGTCACATTGATTTTTACGCCACGGAACATGCACTGTGCGGATGCCTTTCCATCTTCAAACTGTTCTGCCAAAAGCTGTGGCTTAAAGGTCAATGCGCCGAGACTTCCCTGAATACCGTACATCTGATTTAATACGGTAAGCAGTAACCAGCTGGCAGCCCCTGTCAGATAGTGATACATTCCACGTCCACGCTGGCTGACATATTCCGGAACACCCGGATAGATGTTACTCTTATGGTAGTCATTACAATGCTTATATAATGTATTGATTACCTTATATCCTTCTTTTGCATATCCTCTGCTATATAATGCGTTAGCGTACATCGTAGCCATATGACAGAAGACTGCACCGTTTTCCTTATGACCAAAAGCGAAACCGAAGGCTCTTCCTAAGTCTGCTTTCACTTCCTTGAAATCAGTATTCAGACGGTACCCTCCAATTGCCTCATCATAAAGATACTTATCAGCTGCCTTCACAATGCTTTCAATCTGAGCATCGGTAGCTGTTCCAGCCATAACGGTAAACACCTGGCTGGTAAGCATCATTCTTGCTCCGGTTTCGAAGTCTCCTTCGACTGCCTTTCCGCTGTTGTCATAATATCCGTTGAACCAGAAGTTTCCAGCCTTATCACCGGTCCATTCTGTTGCACGAATATGTTCTGCAATCCATTCAGACATGCCTGTTAATGTCTTTGCAAGGTCTACGCAGGATACTTCCACTTTTTCTCCGCTAATCGTATGTTTTACTATTTCGCAATATTCACTCAGTACAGCATTCTTTTCACCAATGCTATCATAAATGGATGCATCTGCATCTAAAAGAATCAATAATTCTTTTGCTAAAACAACGGTATCTTTTCCTGTCTTTTCCTGATATGCCAGAATGTCCTTTGCAAGGTCTCTTAAGTTTCCACCATAAAGTGCTGTAAATGCTACACTTTCTCCTCGCTCATCTGCCATATCCAAAGCATCATTCCAGTCAGCACCACGAATCTTGATGTGGTTATGTTCTCCCACGTCATAGAAGGCTGTCAAATGCTGAATGAGCATATGTTCCAAAACTGTTCCGGAATAAGATGACATTTCCGCTGTTAACTGCTGATTTCCCTGAGCATCTTTCCATTCCCAGTCCTTGCCTTCTCCACGGCAAACCTGAATATCTTTAAAATATGTATTTTCTTCTGTAAGGAATTCAATATCACCGGTCTGCTGGATGTATAATTCTGTAGTCAGATATGGCCATGCACCATGGTCCATCCAAACACGGGTAATATTGTTTCTATCGGCAATAAATTCACCCTGCTTTGCTCCGATAATTGTCGCATTGGTTCCGTCGAAACGAACCCCGCCAAAGTTGTCGATCAACATCTGACGAACCTGTTCCGGTTCCATAATGAGAAGTGCCAAACAATCCTGCCATAAATCTCTCCATCCACGACCACCTTTTCCATAGTCATGATGTGGAAGGAAGGAACATCCGTAAATACGGCGAAGCATTGGCTGATAATTTACCCAATGCATCCAATTATCAAAATCTGTGTCCGCAGAAGAATAGCTCACATTGATTTTGTCCTGCCAGTAATTCTTTGTTTCTTCTAATAATCGATCAAAATGTTTTGTGATTAAGTATTTCTTACTGATTTCTGTAATGTCCGCTTCAGAATTTCCATAGCCCAGTGCCACGATGTATGTCTTCGTTTCACCCGGAGCAATGTCACCAGTTGCAAAACGAATTGCAGCAACCGTTTCATAACCATCCACCTGCTGTCCTGCCACATATGGCAATGGTTCATTCTTCATGACATAATATGGATTTTCGAAGTTTCCACCATCTCCGATAAATTCTTCCGTAACCGGACAGAAGCTTACCGGTGAAGTCATTTCACCATTTACATCTTCTTTTGCCAAAGCACTATAGTAAACAGTATTTTTGTTATGTCCTCTTTCATCAAAAGTCAGTGTCGGGAAAATCATGATTCCGTTTTTCACAGTGTATGTTCTGTGAAGCAGAGATGTTACATGTCTGTGATCTCTGATATTTGTTGCAGAACGTGCATACATTGGAATCGCCACAGTCGATGTAATCTTCTGTGTTTCCCCGGATGTATTAGTGATTTCTACTTTTGTTAATTCTACTTTATCTTCTGTGTTTGGTACAAAAGAAGTAAGCACTGCTTTTAATCCAAACTCTTCTGATTCTCTTTCCACCTGATGCCATGCAATTCCTGCAGTCAGTTTGACCTGTTCTTTCTTTTCATCAAAAAGCTGTGCCTGCTGCTTTGCAGAACGGCCTGTGGCAGACCATGCACCTTTTCCTTCCACATAAACCCAGAAATTTCTGCTGGATTTGTTATTGTGAAGATTTTCAGCACTAACCGGTTCCAATAAGAAAGTATTCTGATCCAGTTTGATATCTCCACCTAAATCCGGTGTGATGGAACTCATCATTCCAGCTTCATTGCAAAGCGGAAAATACATATAACTGGTCAAATCCGGATTGTCCAATGTGAACGTTCCTTTATTGTCTAAATATTTTAAATCGCTCATTTTTTTCTCCTAAATAATTTACATTGATATGTCAATGAATCAATCTATATATTGCAAAAAATAATTATCGAACCATATAAAAGGGCAGCTCACATAACTTTTGAAAACATAGGCAGCAATTCGTTAGCCGAGCGAGCATTGCTACAGGTGCGAAGCACTGTTTGAGCGTAGCGAGTTTGCGAGAGCGCCTGTTAATAGGCGGCGCAGCTCGGGTAGAATTGCAACTTGTTTCAAAAGATATGTGAGCTGCCCATTTGCATATAAGTTCGATATTTAATTATTCGAAGTACACAGTGATTGCATTTACTTTTCCATCACGAACGTCTTCTGCAAGTTTTCCTGTAATCTTAGCTTCTGTAGAAACCACTTCGCCATTGATTTCAACCTTGGAAACCTTTGCAGCATCATCTCCGTATGTGTTCTTTCCTGTGTTATTTACATATGTAATATCACAATTTGAAAGAAGTCTGAAAGTAGCCTTTCCTTCGTCAAAGAGCCAGTTAGCAAGCTTTGGTGTGAAGTTCAGAACTAATTCTCCATTTTCGTAAGTAAACACCTTACCACCCATGAACATTTCAATCCACATAGAAATCATTTCTGTTGTAGAGCCGGAAAGTCTTGCAACAAATCCTCTACCATGAATATCTTCGTTTGGATTCACACTGGATGCAAGGAATGATGAATTTTCTAATGTACTTCTACCATACATATTTGGATCCAAGAACGGAATTAACGCTCTTGTGATTGTTTCATAATATTCATCATAAAGTCCTGCCTTAATCATAGCAAGGATGTACTTATATTCCATATGAAGGAATACGTTTTCTCTTTCCTGCCATCCCGGTGTAAATGCACGACAACGTCCATTTTCCATAGAGCAGTCTTCAATGGATGCAGATGTCTTATACATTGCAAGTTTCTGATCATAAAGGTCAGTTTCCTTTACTTTATTATAAAGAGTTCTTGCTGTTTCAACATCTTCGTAACCCATCATTCTTGCAGGTCCTTCTAAGAAGTATGGCAATGGAACAGTCTTGAATGCTTTAACCTTTGCCTTTGGAAGTCCGTAATGACTGATTACTGCATTTCCTTCTGCGTCAACAACCGGCTCGAAATCTGTAACTTCATGTGTTAAGTATGTAGGTACAATTCCGTTTCCAAGCTCGATTGCCTTTGCAATACCCTTTGATATTTTTTCTTCAAAGGCTTTGAATACTTCTACAATCTGTGCTCTTGATACTGCTGTTTCTTTTCCACTGAAGTATGTTACTACAGATGCTCTGTATTCTTCTCTGATAGTAGCAACCTTATCCCAGTATTCGAAGTCGTTTAAGTTTCCTGCATTGTATGCATCTAACGCAGCCTTTACATCTTCTAAGTACTGTGCAATTTCAGCAGGCATTACTACGTCGCCTTCTCCATCAAAGTTTTCTACGATAAAGTTTACTAATCTCTTTAACTCGAATGTTTCCGGCGTTCCTGAACCGAATAATCCAGGAAGTCCATTCATGGCATCATTCCATCCCGGCTTTCCACCTTCCATTTCAACACCGATTCCATCAACGTCAAGCTGTGCGAACTTACTTAATGCTAAAGTAACCACCTTTACAGCTAATGTTGTTTCATAGATTTTTTCATCCGGTGTTTTTAACCAGTTTGTAGCCCACTTATTAAATCCAGGTCTTGCAAGCTTTTCTGCAGATTCAACTTCCATACCGTACTGACGAACTGCACCCTTCTTGTTGATCACGTACTTTTCGCTTCTTGGTACAACCGTTGCAACACTGTCATAGAACTTGTATGACTTGTCATTGAATAATAAGTCTTCTACCTTATCAGGGAAAATAGACAAGTAGTTATCTACTAAGTCCATATTATAATCCCAGTGATCACTCCAGTATCCTTCACCGAATCCGGCTTCGATATTCTGATCACATTTTTCCAAGATTGCGGCAATGAAATCGCCATCATCTAATTTTAACTTTAACTGAAGTTTTGCAATGGTATTGGAAATCTGTCCCGGTGTAAATTTACCTTCCACTAATTTCACGATTGCAGATGAATCGCCATCAATGCTTTCCTTAACATATGCATTTACTTCATCCTGTAATCCTTCTTTAACATTGAACAGGCTTGGGCGTACTTCCAATGGATTATAACCATCTGCCTGAACCAAACTAAAGAATGTCTTTACATTGAATTCCCCAACATCTTTATTGAAGAATACGTCGTTTCTTCTATTCTGAGAAACATCACGGAAGTTTCCGTTACCCTGTGAATAATATTCAGCAGCGATAGAGAAGAAGTTATAATCTCTTTCCGGATCTCCATGCTTACGGCTGAATAAGTGAATGATTGACTTATTGCCATCTTTATTTAATACATATGGATAACCACCACGAAGGAAGTTATCTAAGTAACACTGTTCGATATACTGATCGAATTTTCCTGCTGATGTATGAGTCTTTACATCTGATGTAAAGCTGTCAGCTAATTCTTCTGCTTCCACAAACTTGTTTGCAAGATAATCCTTACCACAAAATGTGTCGATCTTTGCATTAATCTGTTCTACAGAACCTGCAAATCCCATCATAGAATCGAATGAGAATGCTTCTCCTGCAGCAATTGTTGTCTTAAATGGTGTAAATCCACAAGGAACCTTATTTGCAAAGCACTGCTTCTTAGCAAGAACCCCGTCAACAGATCCTTCAATGAAGTTAACCGGTGTCATTAAGGATAAATCATATCCATATACAGTATCTACATCATAGATTACATCCTGAAGTTTTCCATCCTTAATAGTAAGATAGTAGTAACCACCTTCTACATCAGAAACTTCTGCGGAATCCTTTGTTGAAGCACGAAGTGTATAATAAGGAACCTTATTATCAATGTTCTTGATGTATGCCCAACTCTTGAACAAGTTAGACATTTCCTTAAATTCTCCGTTAGAAATTCCGTATGTAATGATTTTTGGAAGACCGTCAATGATTTCAACATCCTTCGCAGCGTCTCCAATATTCTTAACAGATACCTGTCTTACTAAAGCACCAATGCTTTCATTTGGTAAAATAAAGTAGTTTACTGTTACTTCAATACCGTATTTTTCATTTGTTTCAATAATCTTGAAACTATTCTTGTTCATACGAATCTGACGTTTTGCTTCAGCTTCATATTTGAAGAATGGTTCATAATATTCCCCATCAATTTTCAGGAAAGTTCTGAATCCCTTTACCTGTGTATTTTCAAATGCGGTATTTGCTGAATTAAATTCCATAATGGCATTGCCTTTGTTGTCAATACCGAAACTGTTCATTCCCTGACCTCTGTTGGTATAGAATGTCCACATTGGAATTCCCTTTACTCCTGCAAGACCCGGTAAGAAACTGGAAAAAGCTGGCTTTCTGTCATAATCATCAATGACAAAAGTTTTTCCTTCAAGTCTGTAATTCTCCATAATAATCTCCTTGTGAATGTTATTTGTATTAAATTTATTTAAATGCAAAAGCATTCTTTAACTTATTTTTCCTTGTGTTTTCCACAAGAACTTCTATACACCATTTTCGGTGATAACTTCGTAACTGTTCCGGATTTATCACCTTCATCGTGTAGCAAACGGAATAATTCCGTTGCACTGGCATTACCCATTTCTGTAATTGGGCTGTGCACCGTTGTTAAAGGCACACTATAATATTTACTAAGAAGACTGTCATCATATCCGATAACGCTCACGTCTTCCGGTACTTTAATTCCAACATCCTGTAACGCCTGAATTGTTCCCCAAGCCATTTCATCATTGGCACAGAACATTGCATCAGGAAGTTCCACTCCACTGGAAAGCATAGAACGCATTTCACTATAAGCTAATGATTCCTCATAATAGCCTCTTAAAATGATGTCTTCATCAATTGGTAGTCCGTTCTTCTGCATCATTTCAACATACCCCTGATAACGATGGGTATCATCACCGGATTCATTTCCATGCATATATCCGATTCTTTTATGTCCTAATTTAATTAGATGGTCAACTGCCATGGAGGCTCCTAGTTTGTCGTCGGACAAAACGCCGGATACGTTTTTCCCCTTGCTGTCTCTATCGATGAATACCATTGGAATATTAACAGTTGCAATTCTCTTAACATAATCCCCTGTTAAATCTTCATGGTAAATAATTGCTCCAGCAACTCCGGATGCAATAATCATTCGATAAATCTCATCCGGTGAATTATCATTACTCACGTAAATATTCAATAAATAATTATTTAATTTACACTGCAGATGTATTGCCTGTGTCAATACACGATAAAAATCCCCCTGCAAACTGGTAAGAAATACCCCGATGGTATTCTTTCTGTTTGATTTGAGAAGTTTGGCATTCATATTTGGAATATAATGCAGTTTTTCTACTGCAGCCAATACTCTCTGCTTTGTTTCTTCACTAACAATATCCGCATTGTTAAATACATTGGATACTGTAGAAATGGCCACGTCTGCTTCGCGAGCAACGTCTTTAATTGTAACCATAGTTTCCTCCTTATGTTTAAGGCGGGGACTGTGCCCCGCCTAAAGCACAACTGATAATAATCTTTACTGATATACTCTTACATAATCAACATACATATAATCCTGATATGTTTCAATATTTCCGTTCGTAGCAATCTTTGTCCAGTAAGCTGTTCCAGGATTTCCTCCCAATGTTCCACCGATTGCACAGTTAATAATTAAATAGAACGGCTGTTTGTACGGCCAGATATCATTTCTTGATGTTCCTTTGTTATTCAAGTCATAATTGTTCGGATCATATGTTCCGGTCTTCTTTCCATCAATGTAGAAATCAATCTTGCTTTCTGTCCACTCGATACCATAAGTATGGAATGCTGATGTAGCAGTCGGAACAATTGTGTCATAATGTTTTGGACCTGAACTTGTTCCCATTCCATTATATTTTTCACAATGAATGGTCTGTGGAATCTTTGTCTTTGCTAACTGCGATGTAGTTTCTAATACGTCGATTTCACCACATGTTGGCCATGAGTTGTTATTACCTAACATCCAACATGCAGCCCATGTTCCCTGTCCTTTTGGAAGTTTTGCACGGAATTCAAACTTACCATATTTGAAAGAATGTTTTCCTCTTGTCCAAAGTTTTGTTGAGTAATAGGAATCTTTTACTGCAGTGCCTGTAGCTTTGTTCCACTTAAATTCCGGCATAATTACAAGACTACCATTTTCAACTTTTGCATACTCTGGCTGATAATTCTGTAATTCCTTATTTCCGTAACCGCCTGCACCTGTAGCTCCTTCTGTATGCCACTTTGTGGAATCAATTGCGGTTCCGCTAAATTCATCATTCCACTTCATTAAATACGTCTTTGCTGAAAGAACTTTTGAATAAGCCGTACTTGCAGTTTTCTTCTTTCCGCCAAAAGCTTTTACCTTTACGAAATAGGTTTTTCCATATGCAAGGCCACTAATGGAAAGACTTGTTTTCTTTGCTCCCTTTACAGTCTTCTTTGTATACTTTCCTGTTTTTGATGTGGAATAGTATACGTAGTAACCGGAAGCACCTTTTGCCTTCTTCCATGTTGCCAAAATGGTTGCCTTAGATGCAAGTGTTTCTGCGCTGTTCTTTCCTGATACAACTACAGACTTGAGAGAAACCTTTGCAGGTACAACAGTGATTTTAGCTGTCGCTTTACTTCCATTCTGAGTTACTGTAATTTTACAGGTTCCTACCGCTTTCGCTTTTACTTCACCTTTTTTAGAAACAGTCGCAATTTTCTTATTGCTTGTTTTGTAAGTAGCTTTTCCCTTTACTAATACGTAATCTGAATCACCTACCGCAAGGGTCAATTTTTTTCCGGCAAGAATTTTTACTTTTGCCTGTGCTGTAACAGCCGGTGTAGCAGCAAACATAACAACAACCATTGCCACTACTAATACAGCAGACATTACTTTCTTCATTTTTTTCATTGAATCCTCCTTTGAAAATTTGATTTATTCGTATATTACAACGTAATCAATGAACATTTAATCTAGGTAGGCCTCAATAATTCCGTCCGTTCTTTTAAATGAAAAGTAGCAGGTTGATTTTACTGATATACTCTGACATAGTCGACTTTCATCTGACCTTTCACGCCGGTAACTTCATTATCATAAACAACATGTTTTTTGATACTTCCGTCCTCTTCAATAATTCCACCACCCAAGGTTCCGCCAATGGCAACATTCATAAGAAGGTAGAAATTATGCTTATACGGCCACTTCTGAGGATCGTCTGTTCCATCTCCCTTTGTCACGTACTGACTTGGAGAGTAAGTCCATGTCTTCTTTCCGTCAATATAAAAATCAATCTGTTTTTCGTTCCACTCAATACCATATGTATGATATCCGGTGGTAGACCCCTTAACGATGGAATCATGATGCTTTGGTCCTGAACTGGATGACATTCCATTATATTTTCTACAATGAATTGTCTGAGGAATCTTGTCTAACTGGAATAAACCGGTTTTTGTATTCGACAATGTTTCCATAATATCAATTTCTCCACAATCCGGCCATCCAACCGTGTTTCCTTTATCATCCTTAAAGTTTCCTAACATCCATAATGCAGCCCATGTACCCTGTGCTGATGGAAGCTGTGCGCGGAATTCGATTTTTCCGTACTGAAATTCTCGGTTTCCTCTGGAAATCATTCTGGCAGATGTATATTCTGTAACTGATTTTCCACCGCACTGAATGGTTTCTTTCTTAGGCTGGATAACTAATGCGCTACCATTTAATGACACATTTTCTCCATTATCAGTATAGTGCTCTAATTCCCTATTTCCCCAGCCATATGGATCACCATGTCCTACTTCGTAACTCCAGTTATCCAATAACTTGCTCTTATCTGTGTAGTTAAATTCATCAGACCATACCTTTTTATAGGTCTTTACAGATAAAACTTTGGAATCTTCCTTGCTGGCAACTTTCTTTTTTCCACCATAAGCCTTTACTTTTACAAAGTATGTGTTTCCGTATACAAGATTTGTAAGAGTTGTACTCGTTTTCTTTGCTCCCTTTACAGTTTTCTTTGTATATTTTCCATTCTTTGAGGTTGCATAGTATACATAATAACCGGAAACATTTTTTGCTTTCTTCCAGGTCACCTTTAAAGTTAATTTCTGTGCAAGGCTCTCTCCACTAGAAGAACCTACTGTTGCAACAGACTGAATCTTAACCTTAGCCGGTGTAACATTTACCTTTGCAGTAGCTTTGCTGCCGCCCTGCATTACAGTAATCTTACAGTTTCCAGCAGATTTTGCCACGACCAAACCTTTTTTGTTTACAGTCGCAATTTTTTTATTGCTGGATTTATAGGTTACTCCTTTTCCTTTTGCTACTACATATTCAGATTCGCCAATGGAAAGATTTAGTTTCTTTCCAACGATAATCTTCACCTTGGCCTGTGTTGTTACAGCCGGTGTTGAAGCAAAAGTAGCAACACTCATAACGACTGCCATCATAATTGCTAAAAATCTTTTTTTGTTTTTCATTTGACTCTCCTTATTCTGTTCATTTTTTACAAGTTTCTCTAATGTGCATATGGGCAGGCACATCGGTGCCTTGCCCGACTACACATTTTATTCACCGGTAATACCGGTATTTTCAATACCCTGAATGAACTGTCTCTGTACAAATAAGTACAATACTAACAGCGGTGAGATAGAAATTAAAATTGCTGACATACGCTGTGCTTCATTCAATGCATTTGCTCCACCTGTAGCAGCTCCATTATCGAAAGAAGCTAAGTTTCCAGGTAGTAAGTCTACCGCATCTCTTAAGAAGATACTTGTTGAATATGTCTCATTCCAGTTAAATACGAATGAGAATAAGAATACTACTAAAATCGTAGATAATGATAATCTAATTGCCACATGATAGAATACGCGGAATGAACCGGCACCGTCAATCATAGCAGCTTCATCTAATGATTTCGGAATCATATTAAAGAAGTTATAGAAAATCAAAATCAACATAGTTGAATAAGTTCCCTGACCTAACAATGCCATAAAGAACTGTGGCCAGATAGAATTCATTAAGTTAATACCTGTATATGTATTTAAATCGGTAAACATCATAACTCGTGGGATAGTAAGTAATGGAACCGGTAAAATAAACGCTAAGATTAACATGATATACCAGATATTACGTCCCTTAAATGTGTATCTTGATAATGCAAAACCTGTAGTTGCTGATACAAAAGTCTGTCCAACCGCTAATAATGCGGAGAACCAGATTGAGTTAATCAATGATGATGGAACATCTAACTGCTTAATTGCGTTGTTAAAGTTCTCAAATGTTGCATTTTTTGCAATCCATGTAATCGATGGATCAATCAAGTCTGCTTCATTCATGATTGACTTTGCAAGCATTTCAAAGATTGGACTTAAAAATACATAACCGATACAAATCAATACAAAATAAATCATAAATTTTGATACAAACTGTACTGCTTTTAATTTCTTTAATCTGGCAAAGTTGATATTCTTCAATGAAGGAAGGCTACGCTTCTTTGCCACTTCATTTTTATTTTCCATATAACTTTGCCTCCTTTGCCTGATGTCTCTTCTGAGCTTTCAATCTTCTCTTCTGATACTTATCAAGTTTCTTTAATTTCTTTTCCTGTTTCTTTCTTGCTTTAATATCCTTCGGAGTTCTATCCTTAAATAACAGGAAGATGATACCGATAATCAAAAGAGCGATTACACTGTAAATCCATGCATAAGTTGCTGCGAATCCAAGTCCTGCGCTTAAGTCACCGGTCTTTTCTTCAATCAACTTGTACATTGGGTTAATTGAATCAAACATACCCAACTGAATCACTGTGAAGACTGTGATAATTAATCCGACACCCTTTAACATCGGGATTGTGATTTTCCACATAATCTGCCATGCATTTGCAGAATCGATTTTCGCTGCTTCGTAAATACTTGGGTTAATCTTCTGTAAACCATTGATAAATAATACAATTGGAATACCAGTAAACCAAAGAATTACGGAAAGCTGATCGAAAATTCCTGCCAAACCGTTTGCTAAAGGTCTGGAATAACTCTCAATAATCTGCATAATGAAAATATTGGAATATGCATTTGTTGTTGTTTTTGCTGCTGTTGCAGCTGCTGATGCAGCATCAGCCTTACCCTGGGCTGTTAATAACTGCTGCATTACCGGACCCGACATGATAATAACCGGAAGGAAATAAATTGTTCTTAAGATTCCCTTTCCTACATTAATCTTATTTAACAGGTACGCGATAATAAATGATAATACTACTACAATAAATGTGTATGGAATAATCATTCTAAGATATCCTAACAATGCCGGCAGGAATTCCTGGTTTCCGACGAACGCATTAATGTAGTTTTTCACTCCAATGAACTCTCTCTTGTAGCCCCATGCAGTAGAGCTTACCGCACTGAAACTTAAGATAATTGTCATAATGAATGGGTACAATGTGAAGATTACGAATCCCAGAATCCAAGGTGCCATAAACAGATATCCATTTCTGTCCTGTCTCTGCTGATAAGTACGCATCTTCTTTTTCTTTTCTTTTTTCGAAGCTGAAGTCTGTTCCTCTTTTACCGGTTCCGCTACAGTTTCCTTTACAGTTTCTTCAATTGGTTCCACTACTTTCGTAGCTTCCCCAATTGTTTCTTCTGAATTACTTACTACCTTCTCAACCGCATCATCTAACTGAGTTGGCTGCTTAGGTGTTAATTGATTTTCATCCACTATTCAACACCTCCTTCAACTACTCCAGCACTTGTTGCTGCGATTGTCACACCATTAACCACGATGTCTTCATCTGTGTAGTTAATAATAATTGTTTTAATAGTTCCATCTTTTGAATACTGGTTTGCAATAACACCACCAGTTGCTTCTTCTCCATTATCCGGTTTCTGAACTAACTTACTTCCATCCCAGGTAAATACTGTTCTGGAATCCCAGCTGTAATCAACAACCTCTGATAATGGTTTGTTTACTGTTGTATAAATTGTGTTAATCAATTCCTTATACTGCTCATATTCTGTTGAATAGTAGTCAGCTGATGCTGTTGCAGCTAAAAGATATGATGGCTGCTTTGTTAAAACGAAGGATGGACTCGCATTATAATCAATCATTCGTAACATATCATTGTTGGAATAGAATGAGAAGTTTGCATATGGAGCATAAACTTCCATTGTTCCATGAAGAACCATCTGAAGGAATGGAACAGTATCTGTTTCGTATACATACTGAGATGTTCCAATCGGAGACTGGAGATATCTGTCTGTATACTGCCACATATATTTGTTCGGATTAACCATATTAATCTTTGTTCCGTTATCCTTAATGCTCTTTACTGCATCCTGATATAACTTAATTGTATCAACTGCTGTTGTTCTTTTTTCCTTATTACTTGTATACGAGCTGATTAACTTATTTGAAATACCATCAATTGTGATGGAATCGCTTAAGTCACCTAAATCACCATATAAATCCTTCAACCATTCAGCACTCTTTTCTGGCAATGCGTAGCCATATTCTGTTACCGGACAGTTTGATGGAAGAACTTCGGAACGATCTAATTCCATATACTGTGTGCTTAAGTGTTTTGCAGCATTGCTATAATATGAAATCATGTCTTCATTGATTGTTACAAATTCTCTGGAGAAGGAAACGTCAATTCCCTTATCTTTCAAAGCACCCATAACATCTGCGAAGTTTCCTTCAGAACCAATTGTGCTTGAGAAGCTTGTGCTGTTTGGCTTTGATAATGTTTCTCCACCACTCTGCCATCCAATTAATCCTGAGTTAATGTTTGAAATTCCATTGTCACTAATCTGCTCTAAAATACTCTTAACATCATCTGCTGTTGTTACGGCAACTTCCTTTGTTGAGAATACACCGTTCTTGGAATCTGACATTAAGAAGTCAATTCGAAGTGGAATGCTCTCATAGCCTTGCTGAACTTCTGTAAGAGCACCCTTGTCAATCAAGTGCTCACGATATGCTTTTGCCATTCCCGCATAATCAGCAGATGGAGTCCCATCGCTTCCGTCGCCGGATAAGAACTGAATTGTAAAGTCTACATCAAAGTCGTTTAACTTATCCTGTGTCTTTCTATAAGCATCACCCTGCTGGTTAGTAACCTGATAATATTCGCTATTATACAGGAATGATGCATAAGCATAGGTATAAGCATTCTGCTTTGGCTGAGTAGATTCAGGTAATACATGAATACTCATATATTCATCCCCAGAATCTGCATATGCCAAAAATGCGGCCTGTGTGCCATCACCCTGTGAAATACCATAAACAGGCATTGTAGGGTTCTTTAAAGGTACCACGTTCTGTGAAACACCTTCGTCCTGGTTCGGAGCATAATGGTGTAAAGTTGTTGCCGGATCAGTACCGTATACATCACCACTGTACTCATTAAAGGTTGCACTGTTTGCTGCAAAACGGATTAACGCTCCACTTCCATCCGGTACAAATACATAACCCGGTGTAACATCCTGAATTTCCGCCTTGTTATATCCTTTTCCATCGAAATAGTTTAAAATACCACCGCTTGCTCCAAGGAATGGTGCAACAATAATATCTTTTAACTTCTTCCTAGCATTCTCCCCGGAAATTTCTTTATTAGGGATTTGGAAGTTGATTGTTCCATCTTCATTAAATGTAAGATAAACATTAACTCCTAATTTTTCAGCCTTTGCTCCCAGTTTAAATTCACACTGTAATTTATATTTATGTGTGCTTTCATCTACTACAGTCAAGCTGGATGCAGTGTCATCATCACATGGTGCGGAAGATGCCTTCTGTACCATTGTGTTGTCACCGCTACCTTCATAATACTCAACGGTAATCAGGGAGTTTGCAAAGTCTACGAACTGATCAGACTGGAATGAGGAATCTGTTGATTCAATGAAGTCCATCAGTTCTACCGGAGACATATTGTTCTTATTGGCAAATCCAGTAAAGCCTGTATATGTGTCAGATTCAATCTTTACGTCACCTTTTTCAATCTTTTCAATGATTGCCTTAATAACTTCGTCTTCCGTTTTTCCTTTGTCGGAAACTTTCGCTTTGCCCTTTAATGCCAAGATATCTTCCTGACATCTCTTTAATTTCTTTCTTCCATCCTTGATAGTATCAATGGAAGGAACGTCCAAACCGGTTTTCCACACCCAACCGGTCTTTACGTTTTCTACTGCAATAATATCTTTCTCTTCAAAGAAAAGATATTTATAATCACCTACTGTACATAATTCTGTGTAAGCATCTGTATACTCCATTGCGGATTCAACCCGCTCCGGTACCGGTCTTGTATCTCTATTGGTATTCAAAAATGCTGCACCGACACCAACGGCAACAGAAAGAGTCATAAATGCAAATACTGCCACAGAGATATGTTTAATTTTCTTAACTTTCTGATCCTGTAACATTTCTTACAATCTCCTTTCCTACCGTTAAAATAAAGTCGTATAACTGTTCCCACATAATAATTACTACCAATACTACAATTGCGGCAATCAGCATAAATACAAATGTAATGATCAAACTTAATACCGTATGGCTAAAATCATAATCATGTACGGTTGCCAGTCCTTCAAAAATAACTGCGATAGACCAGCCCACACCAACAATCATAATAACTGTCAAAATAAATGCTTCATTATAGGTAAGTACATAAGATAATCCGATGGTTGCCAACATTGCAAACATTGCAGGCATTACACCATAAGCCGGAATCATATATACCTGTTTTAATGTTCCGTCACCATCTGTGATAGATGTAACAAGGAAGTTACATACAATAAACAGAATCAGGATTGCAAAGAAACCGATAACTACGGCTCCCATATCCATATCTTCAACATCTGTGTACTGATAAATAAATCCTTTACCAGTCTGATACAGCATATATACACCAAAGAATACAATGTAAATAACGGTTGCTGCAATCATGGAACCGTTCTTTCCAACACGGATATCATAATATCTTTCAATCGGATGTCTTGCACACTTAAAGGCATATCCAATTTCTCCAAGAACCGGAACGTTCTTTAATTTCTCGCCCAGAGCTTTCTTCTTTCTTGGAATAACATCATTTCTGTCAATTACTCCAATTAAGACTTTCAAGATGAATAAGATTACAAGTGCAAGTAAGAATGGTCCAATATACTTTTTCAGAACTACATTTCGTACTTCCCAGAATGCATTGGAATAACCATCTCTGTTTCCGGCAATTTCAAAATGTTCCATAGCCGGTTTGTAATCTTCATCATTGTAATAAGCCTTTGCAACACCATTATGTGCTAATACCGACATCTGGTTCAAACGAAGTACTGTATTCCAGTCTTCCATGGCCGAATCATAATCACCATTTTCATATTCCTTCAATGCCTTGAAAATCGTTTCTGCATATTCTGTTGGAACAAATGACTGGATATATCCCTTTTCTCCATCTGCAGTCCAGATATTTCCTTTGTTATCTACCGCAATGGTTGTCAAGCTTGAGAACAATCCGGAAATATCCATTCCCTGAACTGCTTCACCCATGCTGAAAATCATTTCTCCATCACGAGTATAAACATTGATATAACCACGTACGTCAGAGGTATAAACAATACCATCCTCATCAGCAGTAACATCTGTCATATTCCCTGAACAAACAACAGATTTATAAAGGTTTGAACCATCTGTACTATGTTTCTTTAACAAATTGTCTCCGGTACCCATACTTACTGAGTAAGCCGTTCCGGCATGGTCTACATATACATTTGAGAATGTTGATGGAAGGGTATTCAAAACTTCTGACTTTTCTTCCTGTTCTCTTGTGTAGATTAATTTCAAAAATGCCTGCTGTGGTGTTAACTTCGTAAGGTTTGCTGCAAAGTAACCAAGGAATTCTCCTGAGTTTGCTAACTGAATAATACCGTTGTAGTTACCTTCTGAAACAATGTAAAGGTTTTCACCACTATCAATAGCGACCTTACTCGGCTCGTAGTTTGATGAAGCAGATTCATCAAAAATTGGAGCTGTTGGTCTGTCATACTGTCTTGTAAAGAAGAAATCATAATTATCGTTCTGTTTCTTAAAACGATAAACCGTCTTTGCAGCGGAATCCGCTACATATAAATCTCCTTTTGCTGTCAGATAAATTCCCTTTGGAGAAGAAAATCTTGTTTCCTGACCGGATACGGAAAATACTTCAATCGTATTAATCACTTTTTCTGTATCCAAGTTATAAATCAAAATTCTTTTATGTCCTGTGTCCGCAATAATAAGGATGTTTTCTCCCTTTGCATTCTGCTCAATTAACATATCTTCCGGATCACTTAATCCTAAAGAAGTAATTGTTCTGTCAGGAAGGTACGCATCCTGTGTTCTTACGTATTCCCCTTCATCATCTAATGTATAGGAATAACTTGTCGCCTGCGATGCAGCTACAGTCAACACAGATAACATTGTAAACGTTAGTGCCAGAAGCAGCACTAATGATTTTTTCATTTCTTTTTTCATCGACTGCCTCCTTACTTAATACCTGAATGACTCATTGTGTTCATTACCTTAGACTGCATTGAGATAAAGATAATGAGGTTTGGAATAAACATTACCAACTGTGCTGCTGCCATCATACCTGCAGCTGCCACAGCATTGTTCGTTCCTACTGAGTTTACATAATATGTCAATGTTCTTAATGATTCACTAGTAATGTAATTGTTTGAACTTTCCACATTTCCCCATACCTGCTGGAATGTCAACACGACTGATGTAGCAAGAGCCGGTTTTGCAAGAGGGATAATGATTTTTCTTAAGATGATGGCATCTCCTGCCCCATCCACAACGGCTGCTTCAATTAACGCATCCGGAATACCATCAACGAACTGTTTTACCAAGAATAAAACAACCGGTGCGGCAATCAACGGAAGGATATGTGCAAACCATGTGTTGTACGCTCCAATGTTTACAATGATTAAGTATCTTGGAATCGCAACAGCTGTAGCGATAAACATCAAAGCTGCCTGGTTAATTTCCCATAAAGCGCCCTTGATTCTAAATTTCTTCTTAGAGAATACATAAGCACCCATAATGGAAATAATAATATTTAAGATTACGGTTAATACAGTTACAAACAATGTATTCAAGAAATATCTTGACATTGGAATTCCTGTAGAACCTGCTAAGTTTAATAAGTTTCTGAAGTTATCCAAGGTTGGGTTATAAACGAATATCGATGGAGGGAATCTAAATAATTCTCCCAGCGGTTTAAACGCATTACTGAAGAGGAATATAACCGGAATAAGCATCAGGATTGACAATGGTAATGCAATCACATGAAACTTGATTTGTCCCCTGGAAAATCTACTTGGGTTAATTCTATTGCCCTGAAAATTTGCCATTTTTATATCCTCCTTCCTAATATTCGTCTTTTTCTGTAAATAACTTATTGGCTACTTTACTACAAATCCATACAAGTACCAGTAATGAAACGGAAACTGCTGAAGCATAACCCATTTCATATCGTACAAAGGCATAGTCGTCGATATGGTTTGCAATTAACTGTCCGGAATAATCCGGTGTTGGGTTTGCACCTGCCAAAGCAACACCGAGCCAACCCATGTTGAATGCACCTACGATGGACATTACCGCACCGAATAACATCTGCGGCTTCATGGATGGAATTGTAATATAAATAATTTCCTGCGCTCTGTTCTTGATTCCGTCAACATATGCCGCTTCATATAATTCCTGATCAATATTCATGATACCTGAAAGCATTGACAAGAATCCGATACCCATTGATGACCACAAGGATACGAAAATCATGATTTGCATAAAGTAATCTGATGAAATCAACCACTGTATTGGCTGACTAATCAATCCCAGTTTCATTAAGTATGCATTTGCGATACCACTCTGGTCACCAGAGAAGATTAACTTCCATACATACTGAATAAACAACTGACCTGACATAGACGGAATGTACATACACAATGCATAGATTGTTCTGGCACGCGGTGTAACCTGTGCCAAAATCCATGCCATAAGGAAGGATAAAATATATCCTCCGATACCTACGACGATTGCGTAAAGAATCGTGTTCGGTAATACATATTTCATAAACACTTCATCACCTGTCAGCAATGTAATGTAGTTATTCATTCCTGCAAATGTCGGAGTGTTAATAACATCAAAATATGTAAATGATAATCCCATACCTATTACGATAGGTAAGAAAATAAATGTAAAGAATAATAATCCGTATGGTAAAAATAATACGAATACGTGGAAGCCATTTCTGTCAGTGAATTTTTTCTTTCCAACCTGCTCTGCAACTTCAACATATTTACTCGCTGCCATCGTCTTCCACCTCCGTTTCTTTATAGTTGTTTACAGGCATCTGATCTTCTTCCGGAGTTGCCTTAGCCATCTGTTCTTCAATCCATGCTTTCGCATCTGCATGAAGTACAAAGTTCTGACCCTTTGCCATATCTCCGTTTGCATCATAGAATCCAAACTCCTGCATCTTACGTACAATTTCTTTGTTTACATCTGACTTTGCTTCATCAACTGCAACCTGAGCAGATGTACCGTCAAATACCATGGTTGTCCAAATATTAGAAATTGTTCTTTCCAACAAGTACTGACCCGGTGTTCTTGGAACGTCTGTTACCGAATCAATCTGACTCATAACTGTTCTCTTGTCTTTTTCATCCATTGGATTGTTTTCCAATGCTGCCTTATTAGCAGATAACCAGAAGAAGGTCTTTCCGTATGTGGAACGAAGTGTCTGAGTATACTCTGTCTGAGCATCCTTACCTGTCCACCATTTCAGGAATTCCCAAGCTTCATCCTTCATTTCAGAATCTTTGAAAATAACACCACCGGTTCCGTTTGCTACGAAGCTGGCGTTCTTTTCGCCATTTTCATTCTGTGTATATAAGTATGGCATTAATTCCCAGTTACCATTTAATTCCTGAGCGCCATTCTTAATCAATGTGTAATCTTCCATTCCCACAATACCAATTGGTGCTGTTGCATAACGGAATGAGTTGAAGAATGAGTTGATTGATTTTTCCAGAGAGTACTTTGTGAATAAGTCTCCTAAAAGCTGTAATCCCTTAACCGCATTCTTAGAATCAATTCCTGTTGTAACACGACCTGTTGTAGGATCCTGTTCATACAGATGTCCACCGTTCTGTAAGATCATTGGTGCTGTCTGGTAGAACCACTTATAACCGGTTGCACCCTGTGCAATGTTATGGTAGAAGTTCTTTCCATATCTCTGAAGAGTTGGAAGGATTTCAATTAATTCATCCCAGTTTTCAGGACATTCTACACCTAACTGATCAAAAATATCAGTACGATATACTACTGCATTAAAGTCTGTTGTTTCCGGAATTGCATACATTCCATCATTATATACATAGGATACAAAAGATCCTGATGGGAATCTGTTTGCCACGCTCCAGAAATCATCGAACTGAGAAAGGTCATATAAAGCACCACGGCTTGATAAGTCGAATGGTACATATGACATTAATCCTAGAGCAATATCCGGTTCTTCATCCGCTGCAATTGCTAATGTAATCTTATTTACATCCGGCATGGTTGCAACTTTAACCTTGATATCTTTGCCTGTCTTTTCTTTATAATATTTTACGAATTCTGTATCTGCCATCTTCTGAAGTAAGTCAACGTGAGTAATCGCTCTGTTTACCCAAATGGTGATTGTTTCTCCATCATCCGGAATTTCAGCAGAATACTTTTCTGATGTATAGGTGTTAACCAATGCCATGGTTCCTGTCCATAAAGAGCTGTACCATGTGGTATTTGGACTTTCTAAGATATCCTCATCACCATATACATAAATTCTATCCAATGTAAACTTATTAGAAGTTACATCTGTTGTAAATTTACTTAATGAAACCAGAACTGAGTTATCAGCACCTGTCAAATCTACTTTATGTAGTGCAATATCATCCGGATATTTACTGATGTTATTGATATACTGTGCAGCTTCGTCTAAGTATGCAAGGATTGCTCCGTTACTTCCATTTTCAGAATAATCCTGAAGAAGGAATCGGATATGCTGTAACAGAATCTTATAAGCTTTCAGATAATTTTCTGTATCCTTGATGTAGTTTGTCATTTTCCAGTTTCTGTTTTCATCTACGTTACTACCGGTAATCTTTGTGATTTCCAATTCAAAATCAGTAACGTGTTTCTGAAGCATAGACGCATAACGGTATGCTTCCATAACCGGTTCGTTTTCCTGTTTAATTGTGATGGTATGTACGCCGGAGTCTAAGAAGAACTTAAATGGTTCTCCTTCCTTAGTAGAAAGAACTTCGTTAGCGTAACCTGAAGTTACCGGTGCGAATGAATAATTGAATAATTCTGCGAACGGAACTACTCCATCAATAGCAATTGTTTCAAACGTCTGGAATTCCTTCTTTTCATTTGAATAATGGAAAGCAAGATGATAATTTCCCGGTTTCTTTACTTCAAATGTATATGTTACATCTGTTCCGGCTCCCTGCCATTCCAATGTATTTATCTTCTTATTATCTATGTCGTATTTTGTAAGTGAAGTTTTTGCTGATGAACCGTAAATCGCATCAATTGTATTTTTTTTCGAATAAGAAACGGAGTCAATCTGAATTGCATCTTCCGGATCTGTAATCAAATCAGCATTTTGATGTTCTTTTACATAGTCCTCATATTTTTTGTAATTTTCAACTGTTTCCGGAGCTTTTACAAGCAGATTACCTAATGCAAGGCCACTGGATGAAACGTTCGTAATCATGATTTCGTTTTTTCCTGCTTCTAAATAGAACTGAAGCGGTGTTGCAGAAACATAGGTATTGTTATAAAGCGGAACATTTGTAAACCAATCTACTATCTTATTCTGTGGCAATGCAATTTCATCACCATAACTATCTGTATCGAATGCTTTTTCTGTTTCGCTTCCTACATAATCCTTATAATCATCTACGTCTGTCCACTGCAATGGTAATGCAATGGTCTTCATTTCTGAATAAGGCTGCTGCTTGTTAACTTTCGCAGACACAGTAAAATCGGATAACGAATTTCCCGTAGACATATAGTCAATGCTCAGTGTATACATGCCTGCCTTTTCCACATCTACATAATAGTAGGCACTCTTGTTATAATCCAACACTGTAATCGGAGACTCGTATCCGTTCATAGCCGCGATAATATCTTCGCTGGTAGTTTCTTTTTTAATCTGCTCGCTGTTCTGTGTTAAATATTCCTGTGGAGAAATACCATCTTCCAGCTCACATGTATATTCGCCTTCACCCAGATTGGTGTGTTCCTTAATATAATCTGTATAATATGATTCTGGCTGTTCACCTTCTTCAAGATATGAATTTGCAAGCAAATCATATGCCCACTGCACATCTGATGCACTGGCATCTTCAATATATACAGAATCTTTCTTGAACACAAACTGGAAAAGACAAATGACGACAGCGATAATACACGCTATGGCTATTAATGTAGTAATGATTTTCTTCTTCATTGCCGTCCTCTTTCCTTGTAATCTTCTTAAAATTAATCACGTTTTTTCTTCGTGTGTTACATATATTATTTTGGCACAAAAGCGGAACTACGTTAGGCAGTTCCGCAAAGCTGTGCTAAAAAATCTTATTTCTCAAAGTCTGCATCAGTCATTCCATAGTTGTCTTTCAGAGCACTCTTTAACTGATCCTGAGCCTTTGCAAGACGTTCGTTAATCTTAGTGTTCCAGTCAGCAAGTCTTGACTTAACATTATCAACCCAGTTCTTATCTGTCATCCAAGATCCGGCAACTTCTTCATCCCACTTGTTAATCCATTCATATAAGCAAGGTGTTTTTTCACCGTTTTCTGTGATGCTAAGTGGGGCACACTTATCTGCATAATCCCAATATTTTTCAGATTTCCAGATTTCAAGAACTTTTTGCCATCCTTCTTTACTTTCGTAAACCTTGTGAGCTTCAACATTGTTCCAGATTTCCATCTGTTCATCAAATGCCTGATCTGTTACTACTGGGAACGAGTCACCAGTTGTTGTTTCTTTGATTTCTGATCCATCTGTATACTGCTGATCAAAGATTGCTTTCTTTGCTTCTGTACTAGCAGTCCAGTATGTAGCGAATGCATAAGTCGCATCAAGCTTTTTAGATTCTTCATCGCTCCATTCTTTGTTGTTATCATCTGAAGCATAGTTATGTAAACAGATAGGGTCCATTACTACCTTGATTGTGTTATCACAGTAATCTGTAGATGGGTATGGATAAATATCCCAATCACTTGCATTCACATAATCGTCAGACTGTGAAGCAGAATCATCTGCTGCAGCTGTGATATACCAAGGATTTTCAAAGTTTGTTAATGTTCTGTTCTTTGTGAAGAAATACCATGCATAGTCTGTACATTCTTTCATAATTTCAAGAGATACATTTCCTGCACCGTTATCTGTATCAACAGTAGACTGTGACCATTCGTTCATGTATGAAAGTAAGCTCTTAACTTCATCACTGTTAATATCAACAGTACCGGATTCCTTAATCTGCTTGTTAATTGTAGTAGTTCCAATATCTACGATACTTGATGCAGTACCTTTACTTCCCCAATAGCTTGAGTGGTCAGTGTTTGCAACAAATTCTGTATAATCATCAATATCCCAATCCGGTTCTGGAATAGAGATATTCTTACTAGATGCTAATGACTTATTAATCCAGATACCAGCAGGAATTGTGTAAGATGGAAGACCTGCCTGGAATCCATAATAGTTTAAGTTATCCATAAGGTTTGAGTTGTAAGCCTTATATGTTTCGTCATCTTTATATTTGGAAAGATCAGCTACAAGACCCTTCTTGATATCGTTTGGTACATCTGTTGATGCCCAGATATCTGGATACTTTCCATATGTAGCCTTAAAGTTTTCCATTTCCTGTTCCCAAGTAGGTGTTCCAACCTGATCAGGATCACCTTCCTTAGACCAAAGGTTAATTTTAATATTCGGATAAGTTTCATTGAACTTATGAGCAACAGCATATACTTGAGCAACGTTACTAGCTGTAATATCTTCTGGTCTTAATTCCTGATGTCCCATATCTTCATAATATTTTCCGTCACCAGACCATACCATGATTGATACATCACCTTTGATTTCTTTATCTTTTAAATTTGTAGCTCCTAAATTTGTTTTTGTTTCACTTAATTTTGAGCTTTTACCGCTTCCCTGTGAGCCTCCTTTAGATCCGCCACATCCTGTCATCACCATAGACGTACCAACAACTGCGGCCATAGAAAAAGCTAATGCCTTGCGACTAAATTTTTTCATTTTTATCCTCCTCCTTGTCGAAAAAATTTCACTTACATTAGAATCCACATAGTGATATTCTTGAAAACATTTTATCACAGAGATATGTACAAATCAACAACAAAAAACGTTTTAAGCTTCATTTCTCTTGTGAATTTTTTACTATAACTTATTTATCCATTTATGGAATTATGACAAAAATAAACTATTTTACCAATTTTTTGTCACGTGTTTTTTTGCAATTACCACATCTAGAATAAAAAGATTTTTATCCAACTAAATCTAGTGTTCCTTTTTTCATCCTCCCTGCGAACCCTTTTTGTGCAAAAAAAATGGCCAGTCCTTACGAACTGACCATTTTAACATGTCGCATTTTTTATTCTTATGCCTGTTCTCTCTTCTTAGAGAATACAACTACTGCTGCAGCTGCTAAAATAGCAACCATTCCGAATGCATATGGTTCGAAATCTCCTGTAGAAACAGTTGTTGGTGTAGTTGTTGTAGAACCTGAGTTTGATGCAGTTGGAGTTTCTGCTGTAGAACCTGAGTTTTCAACTAAAGAAAATCCTGTACATGTAATTACTGTAGCTAATAAAGCATCTTCATCAGTTTCTTTAGCAATAGCGTTCTGTCCGCCATCTGCGTAAGAGTATGCTGCTGTTTCATCACCTCTGTCACCGAATTCACCACCGATACCGAAGTAAACAGAATTAGCATCACAAGCAGCTGTAAATGTTTCGCTTAATGTCTGGTTCTGACCTTTTTTAAGTCTGATCCACTTACCATATGCGATATCTTCTTTTGTTGCAATCTTAATAAATACCCATTTATCACACTTAGATGATTTTAATGTTAAGTTAAGCTTATACTGTGTTCCTTTTTTAACATCAACAGATCCGAATCCGTCTTTAGTGTTCTGGTAAACCTGTCCGCCCCAGATACCGCCCCAGCCGATTTCTTTAATTTCAGCTGTCCAGCCGTCTGCTGACTGAGATTTTAATGTTCCTTCTGCTCCTTCATACCAGATACCATGTCCAGCTCCTTCTTCTCTTCCGAAGTAGCTTCCCCATGTATCTTTAGCCATACAGTTTACTGTCATACCTGCAGTAAGTGCAAGAGCTGCAACCACTGCCATGACTCTTTTAAATTTCTTCATTATTTTGTCCTCCTCTTGATATGCGACACTATCGCGTTTATAAACGAAGTATAGCACGAACACTGTTCTAATTCAATGGATAAAATCGGTTTTTTCTATCTTTCAGACATAATCAACAATTTTTTCAAAAAATATCTGTACAATTTGCCTAATGTAATTGCATTTTCGTTTTCCATTTAATATAATGAAGCAGCAAAGGAGGATAAAACTATGCGTTCTATTATAGCAGTAACATATTTATTTCTATTTTTGATTTTTTCCCTGCCGGTTATGTTAATCGCTCTGATTGTGGGACTCTTCTCCATAAAAGCCAGGGATCTTATGATGCTCCGTTTTGTTCAATTTGGGCTTTATACCGTATATCGTTTTATCGTCGGAGTAAAAGTCACAGTAAATGGATTGGAAAATATTCCGGAAGATGAAGCCGTATTATTTATAGGTAATCACACTAGTTATTTTGACATCATCACTACTTATCCCATCATGAAACGGCCTACCGGTTTTGTAGCCAAAAAAGAAATTAAAAAAATACCGATTCTTCCTTGGGTTATGCATTTTGTACGTTGCCTATTCTTAGACAGGGAAAACCCACGTGCAGGATTACAGACAATTTTAAAAGCTGCAGAATATATCCAGGACGGAATATCTATTGTAATCTTCCCGGAAGGCACCCGTTCCAAAGATGGTACTCTTGGCGAATTCAAGGAAGGTTCCTTTAAAATTGCCACAAAAGCAAAATGTCCGGTAGTTCCTATGGGAATCATTGGAACCCCTGATGTATTTGAAAAGCACACTCCATGGATGAAGCCTGCAAAGGTTACCATTAATTTCGGCAAGCCTGTTTCCACTGCGGAAATGAGTCGTCCGGAAATGAAAGCACTTCCATCCATGATTCGTGAAGAAGTCGCCAGACTCTCCGGTCAGGAATCACATTCCGAAAACACATCTGAAGAATAAAACATTGTTTTTTTACTATTTCAATGATAAAATATCACAAGAATTTTAATAATTATGGAGGTACAAGATGATTTATACACCTTTTCTTGCAGTGGCAACTTATGTTTGGGTTATTGCAATCGTTCTTGTCGTTATGATTGCAGTGATGGCTGTATTATATTTTCTTGGAAGAAAAGCTGAGAAAAAACAGGACGAACAGCAGAAAGCATTAGAAGCAAATGCACAAACCATTAGTTTGTTCGTTATTGATAAAAAGAAGATGCGTCTGAAAGATGCTGGTCTTCCTAGCATTGTAATGGAGCAGGCTCCAAAGCTTGCAAAAGCCGCTAAAATCCCTATCGTCAAGGTAAAAGCCGGCCCACGTGTGATGAACCTCATCGCCGATGCAAAAGTTTACGATGCAATCTTACCAAAACAGGAAATCAAGGCAACGGTCAGTGGTCTATACATTACATCCTTTAAAAGAATCCGCGGTCCTGTTTCCGAACCACCAAAAAAGAAAAAGTTATTTGGTAGAAAATAAAAAAATGCTGATTGAAGATTTTTTCAATCAGCATTTTTTATTGTTCATTAATATTCACAACAATGCGACTATCTGTCACTTTCGTATTATCTGCATATAATTCATATTCAATCAATAGATTGATATGATCCGTCAATTCTTCCACGGAGATTTTTTTTGTCAATACTTCTAACAAAATATCCCCATAAGGTGTTCCATACAGCGACTGACTATTTTTTCCTTCATCAAACACCAATTTTCCGTTAACCATCCCATTTCTTAACACTTCAACTTTTTCCTCATTGAATTTAATGGTGTTTTTCGTTGTCATCCCGCTTTCTTCTTCAATATCATCATATAGAAGATAATGTTTTTCATTCTTCCGATAATATTTTCCACGAGCCATCAGTTCTACACATTCGCCACTATCTGTGGCACCCTGGAGTCCGGATATTTTTACCAAAACATCTTTATTCATATATTACCCCATACTTTCTTTTTAATACTCTTCAATGTTAATCTGTTCAATCAAATCTGTCTGAAACGGCATAATAGAATTTGCAAATTTCTTAAACTTCTCTTCTGCATCACTTACATAAAAACTGTATTTACTCTGATTATCTTCTGATGCACATATATGTTTTTCTTCTAGTAACTTTCCAAGACTAATGGCCGTTTCGTAAGCAGGATTTACTAAATTAACCTTTTCGCCCATGATTTTTCCAACCGTATTTCTCAAAAGCGGATAATGGGTACAACCCAAAATCAGGCTGTCAATATTTTCCTCTTTTAAATCCTTTAAATATCTGGAAGCAATCTCATCCGTTACCGGATCATTCAACATTCCTTCTTCCACCAATGGACAAAACAACGGGCACGCCTTCCCAATAACCTCAATTTCCGGATCGATGCCACATATATATTTCGTATATAATTCACTTTTTATGGTACCCTCAGTACCGATAATTCCAATTCGTTTGTTCTTTGTGGTTTCAATAGCGGCTTTAGCCCCAGGCTTCACCACACCGATTACCGGAATATCCAATTCCTTTTCCACTGTATCCAGTGCAAATGCACTAGCCGTATTACAGGCAATTACAATAGCCTTTACCTGTTTCGTGCGCAAGAAACGCACAATCTGTCTGGAATATCTGATAATGGTTTCTTTCGATTTACTTCCGTAAGGAACTCTGGCGGTATCGCCAAAATAAACCACACTTTCATTCGGAAGTTGTCTGATAATTTCTCTTGCTACTGTCAATCCACCTACACCGGAGTCAAACACTCCGATGGGTGCGTTACTATAATCCATATTCTTACACCTTTGCTACTTAGTACCAATATTTTAACATTTTAGGAAAATAATTCAATACCCTTGAATATTTCTCTGAAAATCAGTCAACACTCTATACAGATTCCATTGGAAAGGAGTATTATTATGAAAAAATATCAATTCGTTCTCATTATTTTCGTTTTTTGGTGGAGCCTGTTTTGTCCCAGCTTCGGGCGCCCTTCCAAAGCTTATTCCGACGCTCAAGAAGATGCCGTTTCCACACAAAAGGAAATGCAGGAACCCGCCCCGCATTTCCGTTTTAAATACCTGACCTTTTTTAATTCACTTTTCTCTGATTAATCCTCGTTTACAAATTCCGTAAGATATAACTGTTCTACCAGTTCTCTTTCCTTAAGATTATCGAAGGCCGCCTTCGCTTTTTGGGCGCAATCAAACAATGCAAACACCGTCGGTCCGCTTCCGCTCATAATGGCACCCAGCGCTCCGTCCGAAAGCAATTGCTGTTTGATTTCTTCAATAATAGGATACTCCGGAATCGTTACATCTTCCATGACGTTATAGAGCAACTTTGATAAATCCCGAAGTTTTTTCTGCTCAATTGCTCGAATGATTCCTTTAGTATCCGGTCGCTTTTCGATTTCTGCAGGGCGAATATTCCCATATACAAAAGCCGTGGACACGGAAACCGGAGGCTTTGCAATAATCACATGACACTGTGGTGGTGCCGGAAGCGGAGTCAATTTTTCTCCAATTCCTTCTGCCAAAGCCGTCCCCCCCATAACACAATAAGGAACATCCGCTCCAAGCGTTACCCCCCGTTCCATCAAAGCCTGTTGGCTGAGCCCCAGACCAAACATTTCATTGATCCCCTTCAGGGTAGCAGCACAATCAGAACTTCCTCCTGCCATTCCTCCGGCAATAGGGATTCGTTTATGAAGGACAATCTCTACCCCTTGTGTGATTTCAAACTCATCCATCAAAAGCTTCGCTGCCATATAAGCCAGATTACCTTTTTCATTATCAAGAACCATGGTATCTGTTTTCACGGTAATTTTTCTTTCTTCCGGAATTTTTGTAATAATCACATCATCGTAAACCCCGACTGTTTGCATAATCATTTCCAAATCATGATAGCCATCTTCCCGTTTTCGCAAAACGTCTAATCCCAGATTTATTTTTCCATATGCTTTTAACTGTATCTTATCCATCATTTTCTCCATCTGTTTTATCGTAAACTAATTATACTCTATTGACAGGATTTTACAATTAGCAATTTTTCCCCTTTACGCAAGGTTTCATCCTGTAATCCATTCACTGCTTTGATTGCCTCCATAGTCGTTCTGTTTTTCTTTGCCAATTGCCACAACGTGTCCCCTTGCTGTACCACATATCCTTTCAATAGTGGAAGGTTCCCTATCTCCTCCACAGTTAATTCTTCTTCCCTGATTTTTTGAATCATCCGTTCTTTTATTTCCCGGAAGACAATCACTTCCATAGCAACAACGGACTTAATTTCCACCTGCTTCCCATTAATCATATTGGAAGTAATCTGTTCCGTTCTCCAGTCAATATAGTACTGGTCTTTTGTTGTAATTCCCTCCGCATCAATCAAATGTTCAAACGGAACTTCTTTGGTCTGTCCGCAAATTGAGTTTCTATCTTCCGAAGACACATAAATAATTTCCCCAATTAGTTTCCCCATAATTTTAATTCCATTATCCCCTGCAATCACATTTTCAATCTGAAGTCTTGCCGTTCCCTGACACAACTGGAGAATCCGCCCCTTGGTCTCATCAATATCTATTTTTATTGTTTCCTTTGTCCTCGCCTGATTTTTTACCAATAACTGATAATACTTCTGTTCCTCAAATTCCGGAATAATCTCTTTCTTCGGTGAATATAAATCCACAACGGTACGACATTTCTGCTCTTCATACAATTTCGTATCCAAACGGATCAGTGCAGATAAATTCAATTGCTTCATTTCATTGTCCTGATTCATTTCCACGGACAGGTTTACGGTGTGAAGCATCCCATCCACATAACTAATCAGTCCCTCATCTGCTTCCTCCATTTCCACAATTCCATGAAATGGCAGTGACGTTTCATACCACTGCTCCGTCCCACTTTCCACATCCGGAAGGTACAAAATGAATACGGACAGTTCACCATTCAATTCCATCTGACGATTCAGAATTTTAGATTCCAGAGAGCTGATGCGAATATCTTTCCACACAATAGTCTCTACCGCCGGTTTTCCTGCCGGAATTTCCACTACTTCATTAATCCGAAACATCTCTGTCTTATTTACGACTGTTTCAAGCAATTCAATTTCTTTGTCCATCACCATAGTTTCCTCATCCGGCACTACCCTGGTGCTCTGGAAATCATTCAATTGTTCCACGGTTATGTACGCCATAACACTAATCTTATAGAGGTAATTCCTGCCGTCAATCAATTTCACGGAAGCAGAGATTACTTCCAATGTAACCCTGGCATCTGCTTCTTCCACCTCGGGAATTTTCAATGTTTCACGAAACATTGACTCCCCTTCGAGTCCATAAACGCTCTCCCCTTCTTCAGGATAATAAAGAATTTCATACCCCACATTTCCTTCCACAACCAACTGGTTATTTCTCACATAAACCTGTTCTACCAAAGCCTTTTCCTTATGACATATGACACTTTTCATTGCCGGACAAGATTCATTTACGGTCCCTTCGTGGTTTACATAAAATGTCGTTACCATATTTTTCTTCAACACATTCATATGAATGTTGTTTTTAATTAACTCCATACTTTCCCCTCCTGTCTTTATACTGAATCTTATGCATTACGCTTCACTAAATATGACATTTTTATCTGTATATTCTATTTTCACCACAAGATAGGGAAAAGTATCCCGTTCCGACTCGTGACCTCCCTTGGGTCCTAGGAATTCCGTCTTAACAAAGATGGCATTCTCGCTTTCATACAGTTCTTTTACCTTAATCTGATACCCGGTATGCTTTTGCGCTCCGTATCCAATAAGGATATAGGTGTATTGCTGATCCGAAAAAGTCACCCGGAAAGGAGCTATTTTCCGTTCCTCCAATATTTTCTTCACCGGCTCTGTAAGTTCCGTTTCCGGCACCACCGTAAAATCCACTTGCCCCTTCTTTTCTCTTTGGATTTTTTCCACAGTGCAGCCACTCAAAAAGCCTGTCAGAACCAGCATCAGAAAAAGCATCGTACATTTTTTCATAAAAAAACACCATAATATATCTATTACTTAAATATATTATGGTGTTAATTCTTTTTATGATTTCTATTTTTATTATTTTAACATTCCATTTACCAAGTCAATCATATACTGACCCAATGCAGCTCTCTTCTGCTTTGCATCATCAAAGTCGCTACCCTTAATTCCATAATAGAATTTCAGTTTTGGCTCTGTACCGGAAGGTCTAACGCAAACCCATGCACCATCTTCCAAGTCATAGTATAAAACATTGGATGTAGGAAGTCCTGTCGGAGTAACTTCTCCTGTCACCATGTTCTTAATGGTATCTTCTCTATAGTCTCTTGCAGAAAGTACTTTGTATCCGGCAATTTCTGTTGGGACATTCTCACGAAGCTGTTCCAGAACACCGGCAATTTTTTCAATTCCTTCCTTACCTTTCAGTTCAATGGACTGAATTCCATCCTGCCAGTATCCGTACTTCTCGTACATTTCTTTCATCTTATCCCAAAGAGACATTCCTTTGGTCTTATAGTAAGCTGCTGCTTCACACAATGCCATAGTTGCAACAATCGCATCCTTATCCCTGGCATGTGTTCCAATCAGACAGCCATAGCTTTCTTCAAAGCCGAAGCAGTAATGACCTTTTCCGGTCTGTTCCATCTGGAGAATCTGCTGTCCGATATATTTAAATCCTGTTAAACATTCAATTAAATCAATGTTATAATATTTTGCAATATCATCTGCAAGGTTTGTTGTTACAATGGTCTTGATTAATGCACCATCTTCCGGAAGTGTTCCGGCTTTCTTCATCTGGCTCAATTCATAATCTGCTAAAAGAGAACCTGACATGTTTCCTGTTAAGACATGGTAAGTTCCCGGTTCCTCTCCTTTTACATATACACCAAGACGGTCTGCATCAGGATCTGTGGCAAGTAATAAATCTGCCCCTACTTCGTTTCCTAACTTCACAGCTAATTCAAAAGCCTTGTCAGATTCCGGATTCGGATAACCCACCGTTGGGAATTCTCCATCAGGAAGTTCCTGTTCCTTTACTACATATACGTTTTCAAATCCTAATTCCTTAAGGATTCTACGAGCAGGAATGTTTCCTGTTCCATGAAGCGGTGTATAAACAATTTTAATGTCCTTCTGAACTGCATCAATCGCTTCCTGGTTCTTCACCTGCTTCTTTAATTCTGCAATATACTGATCATCTACTTCTTTTCCAATTGGAATATAAAGACCGGCTGCAATCGCCTGTTCTTTCTCCATTGTTTTTGCAGCAGTAATATCAAGACTCTTTACTGCAGCCATGATGTTTTCATCATGTGGAGGAGTAATCTGTGCACCATCCTCCCAATATACTTTATATCCATTATATTCTGCCGGATTATGACTGGCAGTAATATTAATTCCTGCAATACATCCTAAAGTACGAACAGCGAAAGATAATTCCGGTGTAGGTCTCAAGGATTCAAATACATATGCTTTAATCCCATTAGCATTAAGACACAACGCTGCTGCGTCTGCAAATTCCGGAGACATTCTTCTGGAATCATATGCAATTGCCACACCCTTTTCCTGTCCATTCATTTCGATAATATAATTAGCTAAACCCTGAGAAGCCTTTCCAACAGTGTAGAAATTCATTCTATTTGTTCCGGCTCCAATGACTCCACGGAGTCCTGCAGTACCAAATTCTAATTCCTTATAGAATCTGTCTTCAATTTCCTTATCATTTCCTTCTAAAGCTTTCAATTCTGCTTTTGTTTTTTCATCAAAATACGGATTTTCCAGCCATTCCTGATAAGTATCTCGATAACTCATATTTTTCCTCCCATCACTACCTTTGATCCAAATATCAGCTAAAAAATTTTTGCCCATTTGGTGCTATTATAATACAAAGGATTCTGAAATGGAACCCAAAAAAACGTTTTTTTATTGAAATTTGTTGAAAATTTGATGGAGCACTCATTTTTCTGAAGTGTTTTCCTCAAAGAGAATGGATAAAGCACCATCTCAGTTCTTCCTGTTCCTGAAAAGATTTCAGTTTTTCTTCGTTTTTATCGGAATACCATGCCTTATTAGAATTGTAATAATAATTCACGATTTTCCAGAATTTTTCCGGATACGACAGCAACAATTTCAAAATCTCCTTATCCGCATCCTGAAGTGGGTTTACTGTGTCATACCAGCAAATGACTTCATGACCCAGATTTGGTTTCCATGCATTCTTTTCCAAAACTTTCCGCAGAAAGTCATAGACATCATGAATTTGCGGCCCATAATAGACTTTCGTCAGATTCACCAAAACCGGTTGTTGCTTTTCAAAGGCCAGGGCATGATGATTGTAATTTCCGTGAATTAATTGTTTTCTTTCACAGGATTCCTCATACAGTTCCTGATATGTAGATTGTTCTAAAAGTGCCACGGTTTTCTGTCCCTGCCGGTAATACCCTTCAATAATGTGTTGCAGATATCGTTCAAAAAAATTCTTGTTTCTTCGCTTCTCAATAAAGTTCCTAATATTCACAAGTTCCCTGTTGTGTTTTTGAAAAGCCTCAAGCAGATTTTTTTCCGGATAAATTCGTACTTTCCCATTAAAATCATCTTCCATATTGTAGGTGGCCTTATGAAACCTTGCCAGATTTTTTGCTGCGATCTTTACATGCTCCCGGTCATGAATATCGCACTCTTCCACATCATAAATTCTTTTCAGGACATACCCGAAGCCATCCTCACCCACGCTAATCAGATGTCCTTCCCGATTAAACACCAGTTTTTCTGTTTTAATCCCTTTTTGTTCCAGATAATCCTGTACCCGAAACAAACTGACTAGCTTTTCCTCACTGAAGTCATATTCTAATAAGAGGTATTTACCCTCTGCTGTATTGCACCCATAGTTTCCTCGCTGTTTAAAAATTTTCAGCGGTTCCAATTCATATTGTTCCAATACACTTACTGCTTTTTCATTCATACTTTCACCCACTTCGCGTCAATTTCTATTCTAGACTATGAGTTGAAAGTAAAATATATGACATTCCCTTTTCCTACTGTTTGGTAAAGAGGTTCACTGTTTTAGATTTATATACCTGCTGGTAGGAGTCATCATTGATTAAATAATTATACAAGCATGCATCTCTTTCTTTTTCCACCACCAGATAATTGAACTGATAGCGTTCTAAAAACTTCTTGCAGTTCAGTTCTCCCTTTTTCAATTTGTAATATTCAATATAATAGTCATATTCCTTATTGTTTGCTTTTAAAAACAGTTCGGCTCTCCCGTCAATATATGGATGATATCCGTGAAATTCCAAATATTGTCCGCAGACAAAATTTCCATATAATACCACGTCGTCACTCTTAGGAATCAGTTTTATGACATCATCCAATTGATCATATCTTACTATGTCCTCAGATTTCTTTTTCTTCTGTGGTGTTGAGATAATTGCCATGGCAGCTATCACAACAGTAATCGAAAACAATCCTGCTAACAGAGCCAACCGCTTCTTTTCCGCCGGCGTTCTCTCACCCTCAGATACATTTAATACTAATTGGGTATCCTGAATCATATAGGAGAAACAAATCGATGCGAAAATGTAAAAATAGGCATGGGACTTGTAATTCATCAAGGCCATTACCAGACTTCCCCCAAACAATAAAACAAAACGGGTTTCATAACGGTTTTGCTTTTTTCGAATTAAAGCCACCACAGCCATCACACCGATCAGGAAAAATAGCATTTTTCCTGCGGCATTTTCAAAACTGGTTGCTTTCATTTCGTTAATCATGTCATTAATTTCCGGAACCCCAAAGGATGAAAAAATGTATAACATCGCCTTAATTCCATAAGGATTCAGAAATCCCGGAAAAACACTGGCAATTCCTGCTGCAAGAAGTTTTTTGTAATCACAACATGGCGTTTGTTTGAATGCTCCGATTTTAATCGGCAGGGCATTCACAAAATATGGCATTGCATACACAAAAAACATAGCCCACATAGAGGCATGTAAATTAATCAATAACAGGGATAAGACCGGTAACACACACAGATATCTGTTTTTCTTTTCCTGAACAAATTTTTCCAGAAGATACATTTCGAACAACATAATGATGTATGTAAACATCTGCGGTCTGGACACAATAAACATTGCCGCAATCCAGACATCAGCCACCAGCACGCAAATCAGGGATACAAACATATTGTTTGTAATCATCCTGCTCAGTTTAAGACTTAAATAGTTGATAATAACATAGCAAATATAAAGTAACAATAATACTCCTACCTTGCCAAACAACTTGTAGACATAATAATAGATCACGGCGCTAAGCCACTGCTGTACAATAATTTCCATAGAAGAATGCATAGATAGAAAATCCCGATGAGGAAATCCATGATTCACAATGTATTCTCCCGTAGCATATAAAAAGTAAAAATCATTATCCAATGTCGTCTTGATCAGAACTATACCAATCAGCGGTGTTAATAATAGCAGTACTCGAAACCACTTTGGCATTTCATTGATATTTATTCTCTTCTCTTCCATGTATCCTCCTAAATCAGTTTTCTTGCTTCTTCAATCAATATTTCTTTTTTATTTTTTTCCGGATGCTTTAAGACAATTTCCATCAGTTCATCCAATACGACTCCAATCTTTTCTCCCAAAGGACATCCCATTTCAATTAAATCTTTTCCGGAAAAATCCATTTCCTTAATTGCGGTACAAATCCCCTGTGCTACGATTTCCTCGTATTGCTGTTTTACATAGTAATAACTGTCATATCCTTTTTCCATTCCGTAATCACTTTTTCCCTGAAAATCCGCATAAACCAACTGGAGATATAATTCGTAAATATCTTTTCCAATCTTATGCACACTTCGGCGAACAGCTTCCGGAGTCATTCCGTATTTTGTCTGTGTCGGTCGGTCATCATGACAATCAACCAGACGAGACACCGTCTTAATGGTTTTATTATCCATCTTCAGACGACGTAACACCTCAACGGCCATTTTACTTCCCACATGTGCATGTCCATAAAAATGATCCCGTCCGTCTTTTACCAGATGGCTTTTCGGTTTTCCTACATCATGAAGCAATGCTGCCCAGCGAATCACCTTCTGCGGTGGAACATGTTTCATAACTTCTACCGTATGACGACCTACGTCATATTTGTGATACGGGGTATTCTGTGGACATTCCATCATAGCATCAAATTCCGGAAAGACAATCTTAGTCACTCCCAGCTCGTAAGCATCAATGAATTTTTCCGGATGCCCGGACAAAAGAAGTTTTTCCATTTCTGTGTGAATTCGTTCCGCACTGATTTTTTCCAAGGTTGGTGCAAGTTTTTTAATGGCATCCTTCGTACAATCTGATACCTCAAATCCTAACTGAGCAGAAAAACGAATGGCACGAAGAATTCTTAAGGCATCTTCGTGAAACCGCTGCTCTGCCTCTCCCACACAGGTGATGCATTTTCGTTCGATATCTCCGATTCCATCAAAAGCATCAATCAAACCAATGGAAGGATTATATGCCATGGCATTAATAGTAAAATCCCTGCGTTTTAAATCCTCAATCAAATTTGAAGTGTACTCCACGGAATCCGGATGTCTTCCGTCTGTATACTCCCCGTCAATCCGGTAGGTTGTCACCTCATAGCCTTCCCCACCCATGCGGACAGTAACTGTTCCATGCTGTAATCCTGTATCCAAGGTTTTATGAAAAATATCTTTTACCTGCTGTGGCAATGCAGAGGTTGTGATATCCCAGTCATCCGGAACTCTTCCCAAAATTGCGTCCCGAACACAACCGCCTACCGCAAACGCTTCAAAACCATTTCCTTCCAGAATGGAAAGAATGTTTTTCACATTTTTCGGTACTTCTATTTTAAAATCTTTTTTTCCGTTATATTGTTTCATCTATTCCTCCAAAGCCTGATTCATGATTTCCAGGGCTTTTTTCAAATCCTCTTCCTGCACAGCTGAATAATTAATAATAAACTTGTGCTGAAAGTTTTCGTTATCATTATAACAGTATTCTGCCACAGTAGAAATATTTATCTTGTTCTTTTTTAATTTCCTTACATAAGCCTCGTCATCCATTTCCCGGTTGATATGCAGGATAAAATGAAGTCCTGCATTTTCCTCTTCAATGGTAACCTTTTCAAACAAGGACGATTCTTTAATTGCTTTCAAAATCCTGCTTCGGTACTCTCGGTAATAATTTCTCATACGATTAATGTGCCGTTCATAATACCCTAAGCGAATGAAGTTTGCTAAGGTGTATTGTTCGAATCCACTGACTGTGCTGGAATAAAAATCCAGTCGCATCCGAAAGACCTTCATCAGTTTCTCCGGTAGCACCATGTAAGCAATTCGAATGGAAGGCGCTAACGTCTTGGAAAATGTATTCATATAGATAACCCGGTCTTCATCAATACTAGCCAATGTGGGAATAGGTCTTCCACTAAAGCGGAATTCACTGTCATAATCATCTTCAATAATATAGCTGTCGTGTTCTCTTGCCCATTGAATCAATTTATGTCTTCTGGTTGCCGGCATAACCCTACCTGTAGGGAAGTGATGAGATGGCGAAATATGAACGGCGGAAGCATTACTTCCCCGTAACGCGCTCAAATCCAGTCCATCCTGGTCTACCGGAACTCGAATGCATCGAACCCCATTACTTTCATATACTTTTCCGATTTTCTTATGTCCCGGATCTTCCACCGCAATCATGGAACTGTGTCCCAGAATCTGCACAATCAGCCCATACAGATATTCGGTTCCTGCACCGACAACAATATGATTCGGGTTCACACTCAACCCCCGGTATTTTTCCAAATGCATGGAAATGTATTGGCGAAGGGGCGCCACTCCCTGACTCTCCGGACTTTGTAAAAAAGAGTTTTCCTGATCCAGTAGTGTCTGTCGCATCACCTTAGACCAGGTGGAGAATGGGAAATTATCATACCGGATATGATTGGACTTAAAGTCTACCAGCCAGTTTTCCTGTTTTTTTGACTCCACCCGAATTCGTTTCTTTTTTCCCTGAACATATTTTCCACCCATGTCGCCTGCAAAAAAACCGCGTTTTTCTTCCGAGTAAATATAACCTTCTGTTAACAGCTGGGCATAGGCATTTTCTACGGTAATAACACTGATCCCCTGACTTTTTGCAAAGGATCGTTTCGATGGGAGCTTCTCTCCCGGTGCAATCTTCCCTTCTAAAATGTCGTTCTTGATACACATATATAAATATTCATAAATGGGATGAGTTCCTCGCTTTTCCAAATCATAAATCATAGCGCGCTCCTTTCTGACCTTATCATTCTTTTCAAAATTGACAATATCAATAATACCACATTTCTTTTATAATGCAATTATTGACAAAACATACACACCGAATAGCTTTCGCAAATAGAATCCTTTTCGGTGTTTTAAAACGGAGGCAATCTTATGAAACGATTAATGACCATTCAGGATATTTCCTGCATTGGAAAATGTTCTTTAACTGTAGCGTTACCGATCATCTCTTCCATGGGCATTGAAACCGCCATTGTTCCAACAGCGGTTCTCTCCACCCATACCCAGTTTCCAAATTTTACTTTTCGGGATTTAACAGATGACTTGGAACCCATAAAAAATCATTGGAAGAGTCAGGGATTTGAATTCGGAACCATTTATACCGGTTACCTGGGTTCCCAACGCCAGATTAAAATTGTATCGGATTTCTTTGACACTTTTGGCAGCAAAGACAACTATATTGTGGTTGATCCTGCCATGGCAGAAGATGGAGTCCTGTATCCCGGTTTCGACAGTCACTTTGCCAAGGAAATGAAAAAACTCTGTGCCAAGGCGAACATCATCCTTCCAAATATTTCCGAAGCATGCTTAATGCTTGGAGAACCATATCCTGGAGAAGATGCTTCCATTGAATTCCTTCAGGAACTTTTGAAAAAACTGGTTGCCTTAGGATGTGATACTGCGGTCATTACCGGTGTTTCCTTCTCAGACGGTACCTTAGGATTTTTAGGATACCATAAAAAAAATAAGGAATTCTTCCATTATGGCACTGAAAAAATTCCTTATCGTTCTCACGGTACCGGAGATGTATTCTCCAGTACGTTTTCCGGAGCATTAACCAAAGGCCTTTCCATTGAGGAAGCCTTAAAGGTTGCTGCAGATTTCACCTGCGCATGTATCAAAAACACCTACAAGGATCCGGAACATGTTACTTATGCAGTTAATTTCGAAGCAGAAATTCCTTATCTGCTGAAATTACTATCCATTACTCCTTCGGAGTAAAATTATAATTTTCTTTTAAAGCAGTTTTTAATTGTTCGCTGGCAGTATTGAGGCGCTCATTCATTCGGGTGTTCCAATCTGCCAGTTTTGCTTTTTGTTTTTCGTTCTTTATAAATAACTCTTTAATACATCCACTTTATCGGTTGCTTCCCATGGCAGAGAAACATCACTTCTTCCGAAATGTCCGTATGCAGCAGTCTGCTTATAAATTGGTCTTCTCAGGTTAAGCATCTTAATAATTCCTGCCGGACGAAGATCAAAGTTTTCACGAATAATTTCCACCAGTTTTTCATCAGAAATTAATCCGGTTCCAAAAGTATCCACCATAATAGAAGTTGGCTGAGCTACACCAATGGCATAAGAAAGCTGAATTTCACACTTCTTTGCAATTCCTGCTGCAACAATATTCTTTGCTACATATCTTGCTGCATACGCTGCAGAACGGTCTACCTTCGTACAGTCCTTTCCTGAAAAAGCTCCACCACCATGTCTTGCATATCCACCGTATGTATCTACAATGATTTTACGTCCTGTCAATCCTGAGTCACCCTGTGGACCACCAATAACAAATCGACCTGTTGGATTAATGAAGTACTTTGTATGTTCATCAACCATTTCCTGTGGAATCACCGCATCAATGACATATTTTCTAATATCTTCATGAATCTGTTCCTGTGTCACTTCCGGATTATGCTGTGTGGAAATAACAACTGCATCCACTCTAGCCGGCTTTCCGTCTTCATCATATTCCACAGTCACCTGACTCTTCCCGTCCGGACGTAAATAATCCAACGTCCCGTTCTTACGAACTTCTGTCAATTTTCTTGTTAACTTATGAGCCAAGGAAATCGGATATGGCATGAATTCTTCTGTTTCATCTGTTGCATAACCGAACATCATTCCCTGGTCGCCTGCGCCAATTGCCTCAATTTCATCTTCACTCATGGTATGTTCTTTTGCTTCTAAAGCCTTATCAACACCCATGGCAATATCTGCTGACTGTTCATCCAATGCAGTGATGACACCACAGGTATCACAGTCAAATCCGTACTTTGCTCTATCATAACCAATTTCTCGGATAGTATCTCTCACAACTTTCTGAATATCCACATATCCCTTTGTGGTAACTTCACCCATTACTAATACGAGACCTGTGGTAATCGCAGTCTCGCAGGCAACACGGCTGTTTGGGTCCTGTCTCATTAATTCATCTAAAATGGCATCGGAAATCTGATCACAGATTTTATCCGGATGTCCTTCGGTAACTGATTCTGAAGTAAATAATCTCTTTTCCATTGTTTTCTCCTTTAAAAATAAAAATAGAAAAGTCCGCAATTTCTTGCGGACTTAGTTTCAAGGTATTAAGCCCTCTTATTGATCGATTTCTCGCTCAGGTTGGCACCTTCCTAACAGTTGTCGGGGGTTGCCGTGGTTTCACTGGTCCTTGTACCTCCACCACTCTGAATAAGAGTCATAAATAACTTACTATTGTTTTCCGGAATTGTCAATAAGCAATTCCGAGAAAACATTATTTCTTTATTTTAACTGATTTTTTATTGCTTGCCTTACTGATTACATCTTTTCCCATATCATTTTTCTTCATTGCATACACTCTGACAAAATAACGTTTCCCTCTTTTCAGTCTTTTAATCTTATAAGTTGTTTTTGAGGTTATTTTTACCCTTGAGTTTTTAAATTTTTTATTTGTTGCATATTCAATCTTATACTTTTCTGCTCCATTAACCTTTTTAAACTTCACAGTAATTGAAGCCTTTTTGGTCTTTTTCTTTAATTTATCTGCTTTAACTTTTTTAAGTATCGGTTTTGCAATAGTCCGATTTTTCTTAATATAATTCTGAACGTCTTTTAATGTAACGCTCTTATTTGTTGTCGCAAAAATCGTGATAGATGAAGCATTGATACCTTCTGTTATGCTATAATTAGCCTTCTTCGGATTATCTTTATCTATGATTCCGTTCGTACTTTCAATATTTTTATCAAATTCAACAGAATAGGTTAGCTTAATATCTTTTGCTTCATTAATCACACTGGCATCCACGCCACTAGCCTTCAGCATAGCTTCCATCTCCTTAGAATTAACATCGCCGGTCATAGAAGTTTTCTTAGCCTTACCGTTAATATAGATAGTATCTTTTGTGACATACACATCAGTTCCATCATCACTATTAGTGCTCATGAATTCTTTGTAGGTTTTCTTTTCACTTTCCTTTGCTTCGTAAAATTCTACGCCATCAATTGTGACAACCTTCATATCCTTTGTAAAACTTTCTGCAATTGATTTGGATATTTCATCTCCATTTGCTTTTATTTTTTTCAGAATTTTGTCACAGGTTTCTTTCTTAATATCAACGGTTACCCCCATAGTTACATAGCCATCTTCCGAAACTATAATCTTTGCATCTTCCTTCATGCAACCTGTAAACACCAAAACAACCATTAATACCGCTGCCAATAGTTTGACTCTCTTCATAGTTCTTCCTCCTTCTATCTTTGATTTCTAAACTGAACCGGTGTCATTCCGTATTTCTTCTTGAATAACCGGATAAAATGTTCCACATCCTGATACCCTACCGCATCAGAAATAGCCTCCACCGTCATACTGCTTCCTTTCAGCAGTGTTCTGGCTTTCTTCATTCGCACATTTTTCACCAACTCACCAAAGGTTTTTCCTGACTTTGCCTTAATATACTTTGACAGATACGGCTTAGATAAGTGGAATTCCTCTGAAAGTTCGTCTAAAGTCACCGTAAGGTAGTTGGTGTTAATAAAATTTTTGATTTCCGTTAACCTTTCATCCTGTTCTCCATTTTTTCCAATGGATGTTAAATACTGATTCACAGCAACCGTTAACGCCTGAATGGATGCCTTGATAATATCCGCATCAATTCCAACGCCCCAGAACATGGTTCCATTACAGCTGATTCCCACATAGGCAACTGCCTTGGATGAAGAACCTCTGGAAAGTGAATGTTCTTCATAAACGGATAATTCATAGCTGATGTCAAAGAACTGCTTAAATGCGTTGCTCACTGCATCTAAACGTCCATTACCTGTGCTCTTAACGACTCTTGCTTCATCCTTGCGTGCAATTGTCACTTCAGCAACAATGCCATCCTTCTGCTCAAAATGTGCTTCCGGAACACTGAATACGGAGTTGTCGTTGACATACTTATCCTCGAAAATCTGATGTACCCATTCCGGAGATAATTCCTTATGTTCTTTATCGGATACATCCTTAACAGTATATCCGACATTTTCTCTCATCTTTTCCGGTAATGATAAACCGAAATTCTGCTTTAAGATATAGCTTACGCCACCCTTACCGGACTGGCTGTTAATTCTGATTACATCAGAATCGTAAGTTCTTCCTACATCAACCGGATCAATTGGAAGATATGGAACCGTCCATATTCCATCCGGATTCTTTTCTCTGCATGCCATACCCTTTGCAATGGCATCCTGATGAGAGCCGGAGAAGGCAGTAAACACTAAATCACCTGCATACGGCTGACGTGGACTTACCTGCATTCTTGTCACACGTTCATATAATTCACAAATCTGAGGCATGTTACTGAAGTCAAGCTTCGGATCAACACCATGAGAGAACATGTTCATTGCTAAGGTAATAATGTCAACGTTACCTGTTCGTTCCCCATTTCCAAATAAAGTACCTTCAATTCTGTCTGCTCCTGCAAGAATACTTAATTCTGCTGTTGCCACACCACAGCCTCTGTCATTGTGTGGATGTACGGAAATTGTTACCGCATCACGATACTTTAAGTTCTTATGCATATATTCTACCTGTGTTGCAAATACATGTGGCATTGCATTTTCCACAGTGGCAGGAATGTTAATGATTACCTTGTTTTCTTTTTTTGGCTGCCATACATCCAATACTGCATTACAAACATCTAATGCGTAATCAACTTCTGTTCCCGGGAAACTTTCCGGACTATATTCAAAGGAGAAGTTTCCTTCTACTTCCTCTGCAAGTTTCTTTAATAATTCTGCTCCGTCCACAGCAATCTTCATAACTTCTTCTTTACTCTTCTTAAATACCTGTTCACGCTGTGCTACAGATGTAGAATTATAAAGATGAATTACCGCGTGCTTTGCGCCCTTTACTGCTTCGAATGTTTTCTTAATGATATGTTCTCTCGCCTGAGTTAAAACCTGAACGGTCACATCATCAGGAATCATATCTCTTTCAATTAAGGCTCTCATAAATTTATATTCCGTCTCAGATGCTGCCGGGAATCCAACTTCAATTTCCTTGAAGCCAATGTCCACTAACATCTGAAAGAATTCTAATTTTTCTTCTAAACTCATCGGTTCAATTAATGCCTGATTACCATCACGCAAATCTACACTACACCAAATTGGTGCTTCTGTAATATACTCCTTCTTTACCCAATCGTAGGTAGGTGTAGGAGGCATAAAATACTGTCTTTGATACTTCTTATAATTCATCATAGTCAATTCTCCTTTTCAACCTATAATTTTAACTCTAATTCTTTACTTTGTAAACGAAAAACGCCTCTGCGTTTTCATACAAAAACACAGAGACGTAAGCTTTACTACGCGGTACCACTCTGATTCAAACCATAATATCATAAGAATTATGCACACCTTAGTGATCTTCTTATTTATGGTAAGCACTCATGGATGTTTAACCATCACTTCATATAACGGTGAAAACCGTCCAAGCCTACACGCTGTTTGCTGATGCAATCAGTTTCAGCCGGAAGCTCCGAGACGAGTTCGTTATTTCATGCTTATTGTCTCGCACCAACCGACAACTCTCTGAAAGCCAATCCATAACTACTACTTCTCTTCATCGCCTTATTCTTTTTAGGATATCTGTACTATAACATATGCCCTCAAAGAATCATAGTGACAAATTTAATCAGTTTTATTGAACATTTTTGTCATGAGCACGAGAATGACTTTCAAAATAGAAGGCTCGAGGGAACATTTATGTATCCCTCGAGCCTTCTATTTTGAAAGATCAAGCGACGCTTGATCAGCGAGATGAAGCGAAGCGAAATCGAGCTGTCTCGTGCTAATACGGCATGGGATGCTGTCTCGTGCTATTGCAGCACGGGATGCTGTCTCGTGCTAATACGGCACGGGATGTTATCTCGTGCTAATACGGCACGGGGTACAGTCTCGTGCTATTTCCATCGTTTTCTCAATTCATATGCCGCCATCTTCGGCTGTCTGTTTCGTGTAAACACACCTTTCTTGTTTCCATCCACACGATTCAATCCCTGCTTCGTCTGGAAATCACAATAAGCCCACACATGTTCTCCAATCATAAAATCCAACTGGTCAAACTTCTTATGAAATTCATTCAAATATTCGCACTGGAATTCTTCCGTGAATGCAACTGCCGGTAATTTATGATATCCTGCGATGGTATCCGCACCATACTCACTGAGAATAATCGGCTTATGATATTTTTCATTCCATCGTCTCATTTCTTTTTCCAACTGAAGTCCAATCACCTCTAAGTGACTGTGATCCGTGTACCATGCATAATAGCGATTGACACAAATTACATCCAGCCACTGGCTAACCTTGTCTCCATCTGCACCAGTGGTGTGAACCATGGTAACCGGTCTGGTGTCATCCAATTCCTTCATCCTGTGAATGACTTTTTCAAAATACGGAACTGCCCCTTCTTCATGAGTCGCTGCCTCATTGGCTACACTCCACATCACTACACTGGGATGATTCTTATCTCTTTCGTAAACTTCCTGCAATGTGTCCAGGTGATGTTTCAGCGTCTCATCATTTACACGATTTCCACCAAACACCTGTTGTCCATCCCAGAAACACATTCCCACTGCCGGTACTTCATCAATTACGACAAAACCTTCCCGATCCGCCAACATCATATGTTCTTCTGAATACGGATAATGAGAAGTTCGAAAAGAATTGGCTCCAAGCCATTTCAACAGATTAAAATCACGAATGTTTAATGCATCATCCAAACCTTTTCCATGAATTTCACTATCTTCATGACGACCAAAACCTTTGAAATAAAATGGTCGTCCATTAATCAGAAAGCGGTTCTCTGTGGTTTCAATTTCACGGATTCCGAAGGTTTCTGAATAAACATCACTCTCCCCTTCAACCCGCAATGTATATAAGTAGGCAGCTCCCGGATTCCAAAGATTCGGATTTTCCAGTTTCAATTCCGCCTCATAATTTCTTTTCCCCTCTGTCTCAGTACAACGAAAACAGGTTTCCATAGCAATCACGGCTTCTGTTTCATCCAAAATCATCACAGCCTTCACACTATCCGTCGACTGAATCTTTACCTTTACAACAGCACTGTCTGCTGCAGGCAATGCAGCTCGTTCCACTTTCTTATAATCTTCAATCGTCAATAATGGTCCTTCCGTCCAATTACTGTTTAGTCCTTCCACGATTGTCTTGATGACAATATCTTCAATATACGTTTTCGGTGTCGTATATATTTTTACCGGTCTGTGAATTCCGGAATAATTGTAAAAATCAAAATAGGTTTCCTGAAAATGAAACCCTTCCGGATAACCATCTCCTTCTTTCGAAATCACTTCTCCACAAGGAATGCAGGTCCAATCCAGGACATTGCTTAACGCTACCGTTAATCGATGGTTTTCCAAATTACTTTTTTCCATCATTTCCGTGATATCGGCTTCAAAAGGAAGGAATCCTCCTTTATGATATACCACTTGCTTTCCGTCCACGTAAACATAAGCATGATGAGTAGCACTTCCGAAACGTAATACCATTCGTTTTCCATCCCAACTGTCTGGAATGATGAAGTCCTTTTCGTACCAGACATATCCTACATGTTCTTTCACTTTTGGATCTGTCAGCAAATCATTATAACTAGCAGGAACCGCCATGGGAATCCACTCTTCCAACGGTGCTTCAAACCACTTTTCTTCCATTCCTACATTTTTCTCATCCACTTTGAACTTCCAGATTCCACTTAAGTTTTTCACTTCCCTGACTTTGTTTTCGATTGGGTATAACATTGTTTTTCTCCTTTTTTGTTATTCCACTCTAAACCCATTCCGATCCTGTGCCTCTCAGCATTCTATTAACAACTATATGCTTTTTCCACTTTCTTTTCAAGCAACTTTTCCACTTTTCTCTTTGAAACAACATATAAAACCCCCGGTGCTAATCACGAGCCACCGGGGGAAAAATACTCCTATTGGTTTTTTTTAGTTTTTCATAATACCCATTTACTTTCCCTTAGAAGTTACTCTTCTACTTCTCCTAAGAAAGTAGTCCCAATTTCTTCATTCTTGCCAGAATTTCCTGTAATGTCATTGTTTTCATCCTCAACCTTTTCTTCGTTTTTGTCCTTACCAAAGGACTGTGCACCCATATACTGAGCTAATATTTCTTTTAAATCTAATCCTGTGGAACCTTTAATTCCATCCGATACCTGATTCACTGTGTTCATAACGGAACCAACCATCTGTTCATTGTTTCCGGAACCGTACATTGTAATGGAATCGATACCTGACAATGGTTCTGCAGCATTCTTAACAGCTTCCGGAAATGCCTTAAAGAACATTTCCAAGATAGCAGCTTCCCCATACTTCTGCATCGCTTCAGCTTTCTTTTCAATACCTTCTGCTTCAGCCACAGCCTTTGCACGAATCGCTTCTGCTTCAGCAAGCCCTTTTGCGCGGATACCTTCGGCTTCCTGTTCTAATTCGTACTTCTTTGCTTCAGCATCTTTCTTCCTCTGGAATAATTCTGCTTCTGCCGCCTGTTGCTTTGCAAACTTTTCAGCTTCTGCCTGCTTTCTGATTTCAGCATCCAAAGACTGTTCCTTAACCGCTGCCTCCTTCTGCTTCAGGATTACATACTGTTCTTCCTTGGCAATATCAGCCTGTGCCTTCGTTGTTTCAATGGACTTTCTTTGTTCTTCCTGCTGGATGGAATAAGCTGCATCGGCTTCCGCCTGTTTAATATCAGCTTCCTTTTTTAATTCGGCCTTCTTAATATTCAGCTCATTGTTTCTCTCAGCAATCTGCCTTTCTGATTCAACGCTTGCATCATTTGCTTCCTTGTTCGCTTTTGCCTGGGCAATCTTAATATCTCTTTCCCCTTCAGCTCTTGCTATGGAAGCAGTTTTCTGAATCTGAACAATGTTATCAATACCTAAGTTTTCAATGACCTGATTTTCATCAATGAAGTTCTGTACATTGAAACTTACAATATCAAGTCCCATTGCAGCCAGATCCGGCTCAGCATTTTCTTTTACAAGAGATGCGAATTTCTGTCGGTCGGAAACCATTTCCTCCAATCTCATCTTACCAACGATTTCCCTTGTATTACCTTCCAAAACACTTTTTGCGACACTACCAATATAGTCCGTGTCCTTATTCAGAAAGTTCTGAGAAGCAAGTTTTAATCGTTCCGGATTATCGCTGATTTTCACGTTGACCGCAGCATCCACATTGACGTTAATGTAATCTGCTGTTGGAACACTGCTCGCCGTTTTCACATCAATTGGAATCAGTCGTAAATTGAGTTCATCCTTCTTCTCTAAGAAAGGAATTTTAATTCCGGCTTTTCCAATTAAGTATTTTGGCTTTTTTCTCAGACCTGAAATGATGTAAGCGGTGTCCGGCGAAGCCTTCACATAACCGCTTACAATGATTCCAATCACTGCAATAGCCAAAATGCCGATTGCGATATGAGGCCAATATGCAGCCAACACATCAAGAAATCCATCATCCATCATGCTTTGATTCATAATGTTCTCCTTTCGTCTTAAGTAAAATTTTTAAGTTTTCCATAGAAAACTTAACTCCCTTAAGAACTTTCTTTTATTTTCAACACGTTTAGTATATAATGAGGGATGTGCCGATTAAATGGTATGATTAGCGAAATAACAGTGCTTATTTCCGCTGAAATTGCGAAATAACAGAATGGAGTATGTTTATGGGTAAAAAGTCCACAAAAGAGAATAAAACGATCTATCAGACAACTCGTGAAGAATTAGGATTAACTAGAGATAAGGCTAGCGAACTCCTTGGTTGCCTCTCTTCAGATCGTATCGAAAAAATAGAAAGTGAAAAATCCATGGCTCATCCGGATGAAATTCTTGCCATGGCAGAAGGTTATAAAATGCCTACTCTTTGTAATTATTACTGTTCCCATGAATGTCCCATTGGTGAAAAATATGTTCCGGAAGTGTCCAAGCGGGAATTATCCGGCATTGTATTGGAAATGCTTGCTTCTTTGAATTCTATGGATAGGATGAAAGAACGATTAATTGAAATCACCGCCGACGGCGAGATTACCGAAGATGAATATGAAGATTTTACACGCATCCAGGAGGAATTAGAAAAGATATCCATTTCCGTGGAGTCTCTTCAAATTTGGATGGAGACTACCCTTGCTAAACGAGAGGCATAGATGAAGAGAGGAACCTGTTTCAAACAAGTTCCTCTCCTTTTATAATTCCTGAATCCAGCTCCAGACCTCAGAGAACATGTCCCCTTCGCTCAGTGACTGAACACTAACCACCATTTCTTTCTCCGGCAGGATGATAATATATTGTCCATACTTTCCATCTGCCCGGAAACCTTTACCGTCCGGATTCATCCAGAACTGGAATCCATATTTCAAATCCCATTCTTCCGGCATCTGGTTCTTTGTTGCCATATCCAGATACTCCTTTGATACAATCCGCTTGCCGTCAAAAACCCCACCGTTTAAAACCATCTCTCCAAAGTTTCCAAACTCATCAATGGTTAGATACAGACCATTGGCTGCATGAATATGTTTTTTCGGGCAACGGGTCCAATCAGGACTATAAATCTTTAGTGGCGTAAACAATCTTGGAGTTAAATATTCCATGATATCCATCCCTGCTTTCTTTTCAATCAAACAGCCCAGCAGGTATGTATTGAAGTTACAATATAAGAAACGTTCTCCCGGCTTAAAGGGAAATTCCTGAGAAAAGAAATAAGCAATCCAGTCTTCCGTTATATAACGTTCCGGATCATTATCAAAAAACAACGGGTTTTCCACACCGGTGGTCATTGTCAGCAGATGTCTCACCATTAAGTTCCGTAAATTTTCCGAAGGGTTTTCCGGCAGATAATCCCGGAAACTATCACAAATTTTTTCATCCAGCGTCAACAATCCCTCATCCATTGCAATTCCGACAGCCACAGAGATAAAGCTCTTACTGACAGACCATGTATTCAATCTGCTTTTTCTATTTAATCGGCCCCAGTCAAAAATGATTTTACCTTTTTGTCTGACCTGTACATAATTGATCACCTTCTCCTGCTGCTTCATTCGTTCAATGAATCTTTCAAAACTCTTTTCCATCTGCTTCTTCCCTTCTTTTTTCAGAATGCAATTTTTATAATAAAAGAATCAAGCGCATTGCACTTGATTCTTTTATGATCAACCAACTTTTAATTTAAAACGCTGCTCGTCTTTATCTGTATCAACTTTTTCAATAATTGCACCCAGTCCTGCAAGTTTTTCTTCAAACTTCTCGTAGCCTCTCTGAATGTAAACAATATCGTCTACTTCTGTAAAACCATTTGCTGCAAGCCCTGCAATTACTAACGCTGCACCCGCTCTTAAGTCCGGCGCGCTAACCTGAGCACCTTCTAATCCACCAACACCGGAAATAAATGCTGTATTTCCTTCAACCTTAATCATGGCACCCATACGGTTTAATTCATCCACGTATTTAAATCTGTTTTCAAAAATACTCTCGGTAACCATGCTGCTTCCGTTTGCTAACGCAAGACAAACTGCCATCTGCGGCTGCATGTCTGTCGGGAATCCAGGATATGGAAGTGTTTTAACCTTCGCTTCGGTCATTCCATCATTCCCCTTAACTTTCACCGCATCATCATATTCAATAACGGTACAGCCCATTTCTACCAATTTTGCTGAAATACATTCCAAATGCTTTGGAATCACATTTTTTACTAACACTTCTCCACCGGTAGCTGCAGCAGCACACATAAACGTTCCTGCTTCAATCTGATCCGGAATCGTGGAATACACCGTTCCGTGAAGCTTTGGCACACCGACGATACGAATCTTATCGGTACCAGCACCACGAACATTTGCTCCCATACTATTTAACATATTCGCTACGTCTACGATATGTGGCTCCTTCGCAGCATTCTCAATAATTGTCTTTCCTTCTGCATTTACTGCAGCGAGCATAATATTAATTGTCGCTCCAACAGAAGCAAAATCAAGGAAAATATTATTTCCCACTAAACGATCTGTTTTCGCGTTTACCATTCCATGGTCGGTAACAACATCAGCTCCTAAAGCTGAAAATCCTTTCAGATGTAAATCAATCGGTCTGCTTCCGATATCACATCCTCCCGGAAGAGCAACTTCTGCTTTTCCGAATTTTCCAAGTAATGCACCTAATAAATAATAAGATGCTCTGATTTTCTTCATCTGCTCATATTCAACAATATGAGAATAAATCGTCTTTCCGTTAATCGTCACGGTGTGTCTGTCATTTCTGGTAACAGTTGCACCTATATTTTCTATTGCATTAATCAACTGATTAATATCGCTTACATCCGGTAAATTTTCTATAGTCACGTCTTCATCTGCCATGATTGCTGCGGCCAGTAATCCTAATGCAGCATTTTTTGCTCCGCCAATTTCGACTTCACCTTCTAATGCTACGCCGCCCTTCATTATATAACGTTCCATATTCACTCCTGATATCTATGTATAATTCTCACAGTTCCAAAACTGCTTTCCAATAATTCCTTATGTCTAATTCATCGGTAAATGTGTGAACACACACTTTAAGATATTATAACACAATATCTTCCTTTGTAAACCACTGAAAGCACAATCTCTTGGTTTTCGAGGTTGTTTTTTTGTGTAAATCTTACAATAACACCCGCCATCCCCTAAAAAAAACAAGGTTTTCTAAGGCAATTTATACATTTGCACCATATTCGTTTTCCAGTGTATCCACAATCTTTTCAATGGTCTTTTCAACGGTGCATCGATGTTCATTCACCGTGAAATCTGCATATTTTTCATATAAAGGGACACGTTCCTTATAAAGATCACTGAGACGTTGTCCTTCTTTTAATACCACACCTCGCTTTTTCAAATTGCCCAATCGTCTGCGCAACGCACCCAGTTCCAGCTCCAAATAAATTACCGTGGCAATTTTCTTTAGATGTTCCATGGCTTCCTTCCCATACACCACACTTCCTCCGGTTGCAATAACTGTTTTTGTAGTGTTAATAGATTGGTTCACTTCATTTTCTATCTGAACAAAGCCGTCAATTCCTTTTTCTGCAATGATTTCCTTAAGTAATTTTCCTTCTCTTTCCTGAATCAACAGATCCGCATCCACGAACCGATATCCCAGAATTTTTGCCAGGATAACGCCAATGGTACTTTTTCCTACCCCCGGCATTCCTATTAATACAATATTATCTTTCATTTTCTTCATTGTTTTGATCCTCTATCATACTGGCACGCATAATCGCTGACTTGCCATACTTTGTTTTTATCTGATCCAACGCCTGATCCAATTGTTTTAATTTTTCATCAGATGGTCCCGCTTTTTTTTCCTTGGTTTCTTTCTCCCAAAAGTCATTCAACTCTAACTGTTCCGGTTCAGTGATATCAATCAAGTTCGTCACTCTGACCCCCAATAATCGAACCGGTTTTCCACTCCAGTTTTCCCGAAATAATTCCCGAACACTTTCATAAATCACTGTACCGGAATCCACGCCCTTCTCAAAAGTTTCCTGCTTAGACGTTTTTTTAAAGTCATTGTATTTCACTTCTACCGCTACAGTTTTTCCTTTTTGTTCCAACTTCCGGAGCCTGCCGGCCACCTTATCGGATAACTGTAACAGAACTTTATCAATCTCTTCTAATTTAGTATAATCCTTTGATAACGTAATGGAGTTTCCAACACCTTTCGCCTCTTCACGGATTGGTTGCACTTCACTATCATCGATTCCATTGGCAAACTGCCACAGTAAAACACCATGACTTTTCAAATGAGATTCCAAAACCGGAACGGAACTTTGTGCTAATTCTCCAATCGTAAAAATTCCCAATTTATGCAATGTTTCCACGCTGGATTTCCCTGCCATGAATAAATCTTCCACCGGAAGTTTCCACATTTTTTCTTGAATTTCACTTCGATACAACGTATGAATCTTATCCGGTTTTTCGAAGTCGGAAGCCATTTTTGCCAGAACCTTCACATCAGAAATCCCGATATTTACGGTGAAGCCCAGTTCCTTTCGAATGTGATTTTTAATATGATAAGCAGCCACGATTGGAGAGTCAAAGGAGTTTTCAATACTGGAATAGTCCATATAACACTCATCCACACTGACCTGCTCAATTCTCGGGGTATAACTTCTCAGTAAGTCCATTAACTTATGACTTTGTTTCTGATAATACTGATGTTCCGGCGGAACGATTAAAAGATCAGGACACTTATTTCTTGCCGATGCAATGGTTTCTGCTGTACGAATTCCATACCGTTTCGCAGGAATAGACTTTGCAACAACAATTCCATGGCGCGTTTCCTGATCTCCTCCAATCACTGCCGGAACCTTACGGATATCCAAGGTGCTTCCTTCCCGAAGCCTTTTCACCGCGGTCCAGCTAAGGAATGCCGAATTCACATCAATATGAAATATTATTTTCATTCTGCCACTCCTTTTATCTGTAACCTCTATTTCTTTTTCTGAACAGAGTATCCGAATTTCCCAAGATATTCCCCGGTTTCAAAATACTGTCCATGTGAATAAATCAATGGATTTGCCTTCTGCAAATCGAATTTTCCTGTTTCATCCATATATTGTTCATCTGCATGAACACAAAGAACCTTTCCCAGGAACATGTCATGACTTCCACAAGGAATGACCTGCGTTACTTCACATTCAATGTTCACCGGGCTTTCCTTGATTAACGGTGCCTTAACATAAGTGGCTTTTTCCCTGGTCAATTTTGCCGTCTTAAATTTATCTTCATCCTTTCCGGATTTTACTCCACAGTAATCTGTGGCAAATACCAGGTCTTTCGTTGTCAGATTTATTACAAACTGACCTGTTTCCTGGATCATCTTGTAGGAATGTCTGGATGGGCGAATGGATACATATGCCATTGCCGGATTGGTACAAACGGTTCCGGTCCACGCAACGGTCAAGACATTGTCATTGCCTTGGTTATCTGCTACGGTTACCAATACAGCCGGAATCGGATAAATCATATTTCCTGCTTTCCATGTCTGCTTTGCCATGATAATTCTCCTATTTTTTCTTCTTACTCTTTTTATTCTTTACAACAATATCCTTGATTTTAAAGTTTTTCTGTTTTACAGAGATGGAAGCCTTCATGGTAACTGCACTGCTTCCGGAATAACTTTCCGTATAACTGTTAATCAAGGACGTGGCAGTCACACAGTCATATTTCATCTGATAGGTACTTACCACATCAAATTGCTGTTCTTTTTTATTATATGTGATTGTGGTTTTCAGGTCACTAATATCTACATTGCTTAATCCATACTTTTCACGATGTTCCTCATCAAAAATCAAAGAAACGGAACTCTTAACCGCCTTCTTTGCCTTCTTGCGTGCTGATTTTTCAAAGAATGCAAGATAGTCTTTTTCCCCGCTTCCCTTCTTTCTTACCGATGCATAATACTGTTGGAACATTCCCTGATAAGCCTCTTCCACTTTCGCACGATAATTACTTTTTGCTCCGTACGTCAATCGAGTCAGATTTGTTTTCGACTGATTTTCCTTCACCTGAATCTTTTTTTCAAACACTCCGTACTGATTATGAGAACATATGCTATATTCCCCTTTTAAGATGGTTGAAAATTCATATTGTTTCATTCCATCCTTTGTATCTACAACCATTTCTTCCGGCACATCAGTTCCGTTTAATTGCAGAGTATCACCTTCCGGAATGCTGATTTCACAATCCTTTACATAGTAATTACTAAAGTCAACCTTATACGATGGCTTTAAGGAAAATCCCTTTCGATAAGAATTCAGAAAAATTTTAAAATCCTTCTTTTTTCCGGTTTCCTTATTGGAACACCGAATTACAACGAGATTTTTTCCATTTTCCTTGATTGGATCCTTTACTTCATACTGATCAACATTCAAATCCTTTTTCTGGTCAGCAATAATCGCGCCTAATGCTTTTTCATCCAGATAACTATCGTTCGGTACATCAATTAATTTCTTAATCCCCTTGTAGTCCTGTTTCATAAAAACCTTAAAGTATTCCACTGCTACTTCCGTAGGATCCGACTCATGCTGAATATATGCTGCTGTTGCACCAATAACGGCACAGACCGCAATAAAAACCAGAACTTTTATTAAAGAAAAAATTCTGCTGTTTTCAATCTTTATTACTTTCATTGTTACTCCATTCCCGCTATATTTTTGAATTGGCTCTCTTTGATCCTATTAAATGTTACCCATTATCCTTGATTTTTGCAAGGCTTTTATGTATCATAAATGCGAATAGTGACAATGCTATCATAGAAGTCACACCATTCAGAAAGGAAAACATATGGATCAGAAATTATTATTTAATGATGCTCTTGTGTCTTTAGTAGAATACGCCTCTGCTCAGGGGAATCTACTTTCCAAGCAGGAGATTCAGAACCATTTTAAAGAACTTACCTTAGATGATAACCAGTATGAATTAATCTATTCTTATCTGTCAGCAAATAAAATCACTGTAGAAGGATTTGAAGGAACAGAAAATAATGCTTTTTCCGAAGCACCTGTTTCCCCGGATGAATCCGAAGGTTCCGAAAGTTTGGAAATTCCTGAAGAAACTTCCCCTTTAAAGGAGTCACAGGAAGAGTTATCATTCATTGATATGTATTTAAAAGAGTTGGAATCCATCCCTCCAGCAGATGCTGATGAGAAAGCCACATTACTTCAGAAGTTAACCGAAGGAAATCAGGACGTGGTCAATCGTCTGGTAGAACTTCACTTAAAACTCGTAGCAGAAGCTGCACAAAAAAAACGCGGAAAGGGTGTTACCTTTGGCGATTTAATCCAGGAAGGCAATATGGGATTGATTCAGGCGATTTCAGAATTTCACGAATCTGCTGAATCCTTTGAATCCTATTTGAAAAAAGCGATTGACGTTGCACTGGATCAGGCCATCAGCAATCAGGTAAGTTCCGACCGCATTGGACAGCACTTGGCCAATAAACTAAATCAATTAGATAAAGCCACAAAAGATTTATCAGAAAAATTGGGACGCGTTCCTGAAATATCCGAATTGGCAGAAGAAATGGGAATCACTGAAGAAGAAACATCTCTGTTATTAAAAACTTCCTTAGATACTCTTTCCGTCAATGAAGATACTCAGATTACGGAACCGGAACAGACAGAACCGGCACCAAAGGAAGACCCTTTAACCTGGCGTGTGAATCGATAAATAGAAAAGCCGTTGCATAATGCAGCGGCTTTTTGGTTTTATTCTGTAATTTTTTTCATAACCTCTTCCAAAGAAGATTTTCTGCTTCTTGCAATTTCTGCAAGGTCCTCATACTCAAACTTTTCCCTTGTAACGCCAAATCCTTTAGACTGTTTTACCCGAATTCCACCCAACGGGGTATCATTCTTTTTTAGTTCCCGGGTAAGCGTATATCTCTTGCAAAGATTCTCACGGATTCCAAGAGTCGTGGTATGTTTAAAAATCTGTTCTACCATATGTTCCCGGTCTTCTTCCTTACAAAGAACACAAATCTTAATTCCCGGGCGGGACTTTTTCATTCCCACAGAAACAGTATAGACTTCCAATGCCCCTTCTTCCAGCAACTGTTCTGTTGCAAACCCAATCTGTTCTCCTGTCATATCATCTACATTGCAGGATAATTCCAAAACCTTTTCTGCCGATTCTTCCACAGTTCCTAAAAATGCTCTGACACAATTTGCCTGTGGAAAATCCTTCTTCCCCATTCCATAACCAATCTGCTCTGTTTTCATCATTGGAATGGAGTCAAACCGATTTACAAAATATTTCAATAATGCCGCTCCTGTTGGTGTGCATAATTCCCCCCGGATTTTTCCGGAATAAATTGGAACATCCTTTAAAATAAACGCCGTAGCCGGTGCAGGAACCGGCAAGATGCCATGAGCACAATGCACATGACCGGAACCCACATGAACCGGAGATGCCACAACACATTCCGGCGCCAACATTTCCATCAAAAGGCACACAGCCGTGACATCAGCGATGGCATCCATGGTTCCTACTTCGTGAAAATGAATCTCACTCACCGGACGATTATGGGCATGGCTTTCTGCTTCTGCAATCAACCCGTAGACAGAAAGTGCATCCTGTTTTACCCGATCTGATACCTGTAACCCCTGAAAAATATCTTCAATTTCTGGCATCCCACGGTGTACGTGGTTATGAGTGTGTTCATGTTCCTCTTCATGATGTTGTTCATGTTTATGTTTTTCATGGTGATGATGTTCATGTTCCTCCTCATTATGATGATGTTCATCCCCATGATGATGAGAAACTTCTTCTGTTCCATTTACCAGTACTTTCATATGTGTTCCGAAAATTCCACATTTTTCACTGGGCTCTGCTTCTATCTCAACTTCCGGAATTCCTGCTTCATTCATTTTTTGCAGAAACTCCTTTCGTTCTTTTTCATTTAATAATTCATAAAGTGCGGCAGTCAACATATCTCCTGCTGCTCCCATTCCGCAATCAATATAGATTGTTTTCATTTTTTCACCTCCATATGATTTATCATATTTGCCAAATATCCAGCTCCAAAACCATTGTCAATATTCACCACGGATACACCGCTGGCACAGGAATTCAGCATGGAAAGTAATGCTGATAACCCTTCAAAGGAAGCCCCATATCCTACGCTGGTTGGTACAGCAATGACCGGACAATCTGCCAAACCACCAATCACACTGGCCAAGGCGCCTTCCATTCCGGCAATGGCAATAATTACCGAAGCACTCATAATTTCCTCCAGATGTGCTAACAAACGGTGGAGTCCTGCCACCCCTACATCATAAAGTCTTACCACTTCATTGCCCAGAAATTCCGCAGTATCAGCCGCTTCTTCTGCCACAGGAATATCACTGGTTCCACCGGTAGCTACCACAACGGTTCCGATTCCATCCGGAACAGGGGGTTCTCCTACAATGCCAATTCGTGACTGTTCGTGAAACTGAAATCCCTTAATTGCTTGTTCCAGTTCTTTTGCTGCCGTTTCACTCAAGCGAGTAATCAGTATTCTTTTTTGTCCTTTATCCTGCATCTTTTCCACGATTCCAATCATCTGAGGAACCGTCTTACCGGCACCATAAATCACTTCCGCTGTTCCTTGTCGTGCCTGTCGATGCATATCAATTTTCGCATATCCAATATCTTCAAATGGTTCTTTTTTTATTTGAAGCAATGCATCATCAATGGTCATCTTCCCATCTCGCACTGCTTCCAGAATCATTTTAACTTCCGTATTCATTCCGTCCACCTCCGGAGTTGATAGAAACAAAGTGGTTCTGATAACTTCAGAACCACTTTTCAATTGCTCTCTTATTTCTGAAACAATCTGGCTCTTACGGTTCCCTTAGGATCCTTAATCAAAACATACACCAACCAGATTACTAATCCCAATGCTACAACAGAGAATCCCAAATAAGAATCATTCAGCATATCCATTGGCTTCGGTGTGAAATATTCTGCACCCAATTCTGCATATTCGAAGACTGCGTCAATACTCCACATCAGGGATGCTCCCCAATACATTAGGGCTAATGTTCCTAACATCATCGGATTATTTTCCGATTTTACATACCATAAAACAGTGGTAATCACTGCGGCAAAAACTGTAATTAGTAATGTCATGCTAGCTTTACTCCCCTTCCTTTGCAGTCTTCTTCGCACTTTTTTCCATATAGGAAACTGCTACGACCATTCCAACCCAAACCAGGGTGACCAGGGCTGCCATTGCCACACCGGCAGTACTCATTTCCGCCAGCATCCCACTGGTTTCTCCTTCTTTCACTGCTGTTAAGAATGGGAACGTGGGAATTACTTCTCCATGCCAGAGATGTTCAAATGCTAAAAGTGCAGAACCTCCCCAAAGCATTTTATTTAACCATCCCATCTTCGTAGATAAGTGAACTTTCGGAACCTCAGTATGTTCCTCCTTTTTTTCCTTTGATTTTATCACCTTTGTTGCAACAGTTGTTATAATCGCCTCCGTTGTTGGCACTAAAAAACAAGCCATTTCATTGTCCTCCTTCTTCCTTTTTGCTTTTCTTATTTTTCAAAATGATTTGCCACTATTTTTAAATCTTCGATAATCGGCAAATGCTGTGGGCAAATTCCTTCACATTTTCCACAGGCAATACACTCGCTCGGTCGTCCAAAAACCTGAGCCAGTCTTTCATAATAGGTTCCCTGCGGTCTCCAGGCATCCATATCCTTTTCCAGCATATCCAAATTATATAATGCAAAATATCTCGGAATGGCAATCTTCATCGGACAGCCTTCCGTACAATAAGAGCATCCAGTACAAGGAATCGCCAGGCTATCATGAATGATTTTCTCCGCTTCCTTTACAATCGACAATTCCTCTTCATTCAGTGGTTTGAAATCACTCATAAAACCGGTATTGTCTTCCATCTGTTCCATATTACTCATTCCGCTTAAAACCATCTTTACATTCGGTTGACTGGCTGCAAAACGGATTGCCCAAGAAGCCACTGAGGCATCCGGATCATAGTCCAAAAACAGTTTTTCAGCACGCTTCGGTACATTGGCAAGAGTTCCTCCACGAACCGGCTCCATAACCACTACTGGTTTTCCATACTTTTCACAAACCTCATAGCATTTTCTGGACTGCACGCCTTCACTTTCCCAATCCAGATAATTAAGCTGCAACTGAACAAATTCCACATCCGGCTGTTCACTAAGAATCTTTTCCAACATTTCTGCATTATCATGGAAAGAAAATCCAATATGTTTAACCAGCCCTTGGGCTTTTAATTCCTTTAGCCAGTTGAAACAATCATATTTTACATACTTATCATAACGATCAGAACCTACATCATGAATCAAATAGTAATCAAAAAAATCCACCCCGGTGCTTTCCAGCTGATCCTTAAAAATTCTATCTCTTTCCTCAAAGGAATTAAAAAAATCCGCATGAAGCTTAGTTGCCAATGTAAAGCGGTCTCTTGGATATCTTTTCGTAAGAACTTCTTTTACTGCATTCTGACTTTTCATCCCACAATACATAATGGCAGTGTCAAAATATGTAAATCCTCTTTCCAGATATATATCCACCATCTTCTTTGTTAATTCAATATCAATACTACTGTCATCTGCAGGATTGGTTAACGGCAAACGCATTAATCCAAATCCTAATTTTTTTGCATTATCGAAAATGTCCATAGACATTCCTCCTTTTCCGTTCAACACTCTTCCTGCTATTATACACTATTTTCCATATGTTTGAAAAGAGCCGATGAAAATTCATCGACTCTTCCGAGATTAAGAAACATGTGGTCCAGGGCTACGCTCCATACCACTTTATATTTAAGAAATTAATCCTAAATATCTGATTAATTTACTGTTAAACGAATCATTCTATAATGTTGTTTCGCGGGTACCAAAAAAGGGAGCAAGACTGTTATGTCTGCTCCCTTGCATTTCGTTTAACTGTGGATAGTATATCAGTTATCCTATTTTTTTCAAGACTATTTTCACTGATATTTCCATAATAAAGTCTTGAACGAATTATTTAAAGATTTTGCATTTCAAATGAAAGCTTTTTCTTAAATAATTAATCTAAATCCTATGCCAAGTACTCTTTTACTGACTGATAAATTCTCGTTTCTGTATTTCACACCTTTTCATTTCTTTTTAATGAGACTTATCTCAGTACATTCGTATTTTTTTTTATTGATAGACTCTTTGTCCTCCATTGAGAAAGAAATACCAACCTTGTCCCCTTTTTTTAATCGATAATCTGATTTAACCTCATCTCCATCTGAAATATCAATTACATCTTCATATGTAACACAAATCTTTGTTCCTGTCTCATAGACATCATTTTTTTCAGTTATCTCTAAAATAATTTCTGCATTCCTTTCACTTTTCACTTCTTTTACTACACCATACAGCGTTCCTCTATGATAATCTGCAGTTACGGTTTTTTCTTCATCTTTTTTACATCCAAATATCACAAGTAAAGCAGATAACAGAATTCCACTTATCCAAAAACACTTTGAGTTCATAACGGTATTCCTTTCTTACTTTTTAACATTAAAATAAGTTACAGCACAATCCATAAAATCAATTTTCGAATAATTCATATATGCTACATTAGAATCCCATCCATCATAAACCATCAAGTAATCATATGTGCAATTCTTTGATACCTCGACAGCTCGTCTAAAACCTAGAATTGATATAAAATGTCCCGATCTCTTTCCGCCTATATTTATCCCATACACCATTAATAAAGACTTATTTTTATTCAATTTATCATTAATCCATTTAATAGTTGGTCTATCCGAACTAGTTTTATAGTCTGATTTTTTGTACCCTTTTTCCTTTAAATACTTTACAAAACCTTTTGCAGCATCATCCATCCCCCCTTCACCATATACTATTTTACCAGTCTTGGCAGTATTTTTTTTGGAATCTTTCGTTTCAACTGTCTTTGTATATTTCCATAACTTATTGTACGCATTCACTTTAGCATCGGCTGTATTAGCAATTACCTTTTCCATCAGTCCTATCTGTAATAAAGCCTGCACACCACATGCATATTTTCCCACCCATATTTCACTCCATCCTTGCGTAGGTAAAATTGTTTTTGAATTGTACTTTTTCAGTGTTATGCTTCTCTCTGGTCTATACACTGGTGCAATCCACTTTTTAGATGAAATGAATAATTCTTCATGGTCCTTATATTTTTTGCTAGCACCGCTCCATTTTACCTTTTCTTCGACTATAGACATTTGATTTCCATAGCTATCAAATACTCTCATTGTCTCCGGTTCTTCAATAATCATTGCATAATTTAATGGTGCAATTTCTACTATGCTTTTTTCAGCATTTGGAAAGCTCATCCCTCTTTTCTGAATATTTTCCTCAATTGTATCATTAATTGATTCAATCCCTTTCCCAATCGCTCCATATTCCACCCAGCAATCATCATTTTGAACTCGCACTACTGCATATCCGTAAGGACTATCCCCACTATATAGCGAAATAGAGTACTTGCCTTCTCCGTTTTCACTAATAATCTTGGAATCCACATATGCATTCAAATTTTTACTATGTATTATTGATTCCGCCCAATTTTCTGCAGATTCACACAATTCGTTTCCTCTAACTCCATCACTTATAAGTCTTTCTCCCATAACTGAACAATTCATTATCGAACAAAAGACCAAGACAAATCCTAAGAACTTTAGTTGCTTCATTTCCTCAAACTCCTCTTCAAAAATGCAAGTTAACTATTATGCCAAGTACTCTTTTACTGACTGATAAATTCCGTCTCCATCCAAACCAAATTCCTTTAACAATTCCAGTGCCGGTCCGGAATGACCGAACACATCATTAACCCCAATCTTCTTAACCGGGGTAGGCATCTTTTCAGAAAGAACGTCACAGACAGCACTTCCCAATCCGCCAATCACAGAATGTTCTTCCACAGTGACAACCTTTCCCGTCTTCTTTGCGGAATTCAAAATTATTTCTTCGTCTAAAGGTTTGATTGTATGAATATTGATAACTTCTGCATCCACACCGTCAGCTGCTAACTTTTCTGCAGCTTCCAATGCCATGGATACCATCAGTCCGGTTGCCACGATGGTAACGTCCTTACCTTCTCTCATGGTAACCCCTTTTCCTAATTCGAACTTATAATCCTCGCTGTTAATTACCGGTGCTGCAAGACGTCCAAATCTTAAGTAAACCGGACCATCCAATTCGTAAGCAGCCTTAACTGCCTGCTGTGCTTCCACATCATCTGCAGGATTAATGATTGTCATTCCCGGAATGGTTCTCATTAATGCAATGTCTTCGTTACACTGATGTGTTGCTCCATCTTCCCCTACGGAAATTCCTGCATGTGTTGCTCCAATCTTTACATTCAGGTGTGGATATCCCACGGTGTTTCGAACCTGTTCAAAAGCACGACCTGCTGCAAACATTGCGAAGGAACTTGCAAACGGAACCTTTCCACAAGTTGCAAGACCTGCAGCCACACCAATCATATTGCCTTCTGCAATACCGCAGTCAATGTGTCTTTCCGGAAATACTGCTTTAAACTTTGCTGTTTTTGTAGCTTCAGCCAAGTCCGCATCCAGTACGACTAAATTATCATGTTCTTTTCCTAGCTCTACCAATGCAGAACCATAACTATCTCTTGTTGCAATCTTCTTTACTTCTGACATAATGCTTCACCTGCTTTCTTTAATTCTTCCATAGCAACTGCAAACAATTCATCGTTTGGTGCAGCACCATGCCAATTCACTTTGTTTTCCATATAAGAAACGCCTTTTCCTTTAACAGTGTTCATAATAATCGCTGTAGGCATTCCTTTGGTTTCCTTTGCTTCCTTCAATGCACTTCTGATTTCATCAAAGTTATGACCATCAATCTTGATTACATGGAAATTGAAGGCTTCAAACTTCTTATCAAATGGATATGGAGAACAAACTTCTTCGATGCTTCCATCAATCTGAAGGTTATTATTATCTAAAATTACTACCAGGTTATCTAACTTTCTTGCGCCTGCAAACATGCATGCTTCCCAAACCTGACCTTCTTCACTTTCTCCATCCCCAATCATGGTATACACACGGTAGTCTGCCTGAGCCATCTTTCCTGCCAATGCCATTCCTACTGCAGTAGAAATTCCCTGACCAAGAGATCCGGCACTCATGTCTACACCCGGTGTGTGCTTCATATCCGGATGTCCCTGTAAGTATGAAGATGGCTTTCTCAATGTCACCATATCTTCCTTTGGAATGAATCCCTTTTCCACCAAAGTAGCATATAAGCCAGGTGCCGCATGTCCCTTAGACAATACAAAGCGATCTCTGTCTGCTGCTTTTGGATTCTTTGGATCCACATTCATTTCTTCAAAATATAAGAAAGTCATCATATCAGCTGCTGAAAGTGATCCGCCCGGATGCCCGGACTTTGCACTGTGCACTCCCTCGATGATATTCTTACGTACCTCATTAGCAACTTTTGCCAATTCTAAATTTTCCATGGTTTTTCCTTTCGTTTAACGGGAAAGACATCTTGTCTTTCATTGATATAGTTCCAAAAATGGTATTTATCTGAAGTTTTTCTCAATCAAAATGATTAATCCATCTTCATTTTTCTTTGCGCCGAAAAGTTTCTTACTTCTCTTTGCAATTGCTTTATCTAAAATTTCTTCTACATGTTGCTGCTTGATTCCCTTACGGGTACCGAAACAGTCATCAATTGCCTTGTAGAAAGCCAGGCTAGCAAGTTCATCCATCACATATCCCTTTTCTTCTGCATATCGTTTTCCGTATTCTACCCATTCTTTGATGTTGTATTCACGGATATGAATCGTGTGGTTGAACACTTCCTTAATACGAGGGGTTGTCTCCAGAAGTTTTTCCATTCCTTCCGTGTCTCCCTCTAACACCATCAGCATATCATCAGTAAACATTCCTGCGCAATCAATGATTTCACTAATTGTCATGGCTCCTAACTCATGAGCATGTTCCACAACCAGGTCACATCCAATCAGCTTACTTAAGGAATTCCTGAATCCTCTCTTATTCAATGCGACTGCATTGACCTTTGCTAATTTTCTGTTTCTTCTTCCACGTTTTTTATTAACCAGCTTAATCATTTCAATCGCTAATGTGGTTTTTCCTGTCTTCTTGTTTCCAAGAATTATTACATTGCCTTCGGTTGACTTTCCATCCGGATTATATTCAGAAATCAATGCTTCCACCGTTTCACGGATGGAATCTTCCAATCCCTCCACATTCAGGTAGTGGCGGAACACATCCATTTCTTCTTTGGTCAGTTTAATTGCCGGTTCTTTCTCAGAAACATCATCCGGTTCTTCGTCAGTGTCTTCGTCATCATATTCTGAATCGTCTTCACCGTCGTATTCTGAGTCTTCTTCGTCATCGTATTCTGAATCTTCTTCGTCATCGTATTCTGAATTATGCTCTGGATCATATTCTGAATCATATTCATCTGCATCAGAGTTATTCTCATTCTCAGAGTCCTCTTCTGCTTCTTCTTGGAGCGATTCTTCTTCCGTAACTTCTTCTGGTTCAGTTGCGTCTTCTCCCTCTTCTTCGACGGCACCTTCTCCTTCAACAGTTTCCGGTTCCTCCTCATCTGACACTTCTTCCCTTTCCGGTTCTTCCTCGTTCTCAGGTTCTGCCTCTTCGGTCGCTTCCTCGGATTCTGCTGCCGCTTCGGTTTCTTCCTCGGATTCTGCTGTCACTTCGGTTTCTTCCTCTGCCTCTACGGAAGGTGCTTCCTCTTCATTTTCCAAGAACATCTTTATTTCTGCTGTATTCGGCTCAGGAATATCTGTAGTATTCAATTCCGGAGTTTCATCCTCACTCTCCGGAGCGTCCATAAATTCTTCCACCTCTGGAAGTTCCAATTCCGCTTCCGGTTCTTCCTCACCCTGTTGTCTCCAGTTTGTTCCGGAAATCACTTCCACCGCTGCGGAAAGACTTGTGGTAGCTCTCAGCCCTTCATTCGTGTCCTTCTGCTCCTGTTTTTCCGCTTCACGAATTGCATTTTCGATTTCTTCTTTACTTGGAATCTTATCCGTTATGTTTCCTAAATCAGAATTTGCGACAATATTTTCATATAATTCTTTTTTGCCAACATCCTGAGAAGTATCTCTTTTTGGCATTTCAAATCCCAAATCCAATACCGGAATATGATTTAAGGTTTCTGCCTTCACCGCCTTATTGACCGGTTCATACAGTTCTTCTTCCTGTTTTTCCATCGCCTCGGAAGGTGCAATGGTTTCATTCTGCAATTCTTCTCTCATCATCTTGAGATTTGGAATGGCAATTGTTGCTTTAGAGACCGGGTCTTCCTCAGTTTCATCGTTCTCTGGTTCCTCTTCTGCAACTTCCTCAGCTACTTCAGGTTCTTCTTCCGGGACTTCGGAATCTTCTTCAACTACTTCCGGCTCTTCCTCAAGTGCCTCAGGCTCTTCCTCGACTTCGTCTTCAATTTTTTCTTCGATTTTCTCAGGTTCTTCCTCTTCCTCTCCTAAATCCTGCTTGGACAACATGATTTTCTGAGTCGATGCAATTCGTTCTTCAAACTCTTCATCTATCTCATCATCCAACTCTTCTTCGGATTCATTCATGATTACTTCATCAAGTCCCTGATCTATTTTTGCGAACTCTTCATCCAGTTCTTTTTTTTCTTCATTTCCTGCTTCTTCAATGATGGTTACAGCCTGCTCCACTGTTTCAGCCTTCAGAATTCCTCGGGCCTGTAACTGTTTCAGAATATCCTGCACATCATCAAGACTTTCAATTACCGGTTCCTCTACTACAGAAGCTTCTTCCTGTTTTGCATCGGCTTCTTCGGTTGTCTCCTCCGGTTTTACTTCTGCTTCGGAACTAACATCAGTCTTCTCTTCTGCAACCGTTTCCGAAACATCAGCTTCTTCTTTCGATTCCATGGTTATCTCAACAACATCTCCCGCCTTAATGGCAGCCTCATTGATTTCCTCAGTTCCTGCCGGCTTAAATACCTGTTCAGAATCGCTTGGCTTATCGAGTTCCTTAAATGGAATCTTTCCTTCTGCAACTTTAGTAGAACCTTCCCCTTCATGGAAGTTTTCATCTTCAAGTTCCACTTCTTTCATCCCTTCAGCAATCACTGCCTGAATGTCCATGGTATCAAACTGGGACATTCCTATATTCTGAGGAGTTTCGATGATTTCTTCCACCGGTTCCTCTTCATCGACATATTCTGCTTTTTCTCCTGACAGTTCTTCCTCTGTCGGATAAATTTCGATGATGTCATCACTTGGTGCAATCACGTCCATCTCTTCTTTTGCAGCCTCTTCCAAAGCTTTCTGTTTTCCTTCTTCATACTTCTGCTTCTGTGCTGCAGATAAAGGAACATATTTTTTCTTTAACTCCAATGCCTTTAAGACATATTTTCCTTCAGAGAACCACAAGCTGATTTCATCACACATATCAACGCATTTTTCCTGATCGCCAGCCATATGGTACAGTTTCGTCAGCTCATAGGCCCACTTTTCTTCCATATCAATATTGACATATTCTTCCAGAATTTTAATCTGCTTCTCAATCGGTGCACCCTGTGCTTTTGCCATTTTATATTTTAAAATATATCTTCCTGTATCACGAGGAGCCATTTCAACAAAGTCTTCGTAAAACTCTTTCGCATCATCATACTCTTTCGTTTTAATGGATATTAAACATAATCGGTATGCCAGCTGTCTTCCGGCATTAGTGTTTTCATACGCTGTTAACAAAGCGTCCTTAGAACGCTCGTAGTCATGATTCATTTCATATGCATCTGCTACCATGCTGAGCAGATTATTATCTCTGATTTTTCTCAAATCGAGATCATCTGCAATCTCCATCGCTTTTTCATAGTCTTGCTGGTGCATTGCTGCCTTCAATGCTTCCACTCTTAAACTAAATTCATTTCTATCCATTTGACTTCCTCTTTTACTCTATTTTAAACAACTCTTTTTTGTATAATCCCTATTTAAACAATCACTCTTCCCTGAAGAGCTCGCAGTAATGTAACATTGTCAATATTTTCCAAATCGCCTCCCACGGGAACTCCGCTGGCAATTCGGGTCACCTTGATTCCAAGAGGTTTCACTACTTTACTGATATACATAGCGGTCGCTTCTCCTTCCACGCTGGAATTCGTTGCAATGATGACTTCATCCACATCATCCTTCAACCGCTGAAACAGTTCCTTTAACTTAATATCATTTTGTCCGATGCCCGCCATTGGATTAATGGCTCCGTGAAGAACGTGATATACCCCCTGATATTCTCCTACTTTTTCGTAAGCAGCCATATCCTTGGTAGTTTCCACCACCATGATGGTTTTGTGGTCTCTCTGCTTACTGCTGCAAATCGGACATACCTCCTGGTCTGTCAATGTACAACACTCTTTACAATATTTCACATTGCCCTTTGCTTCCACGATGGCATCCGCCAAGGCTTTCACCTGTTCTTCCGGCATATCCAGAATGTGAAAAGCAAGCCTTGCAGCGGTTCTGGTTCCAATCCCCGGAAGTCCGGACAATTCCTCGATTAATTTTGTGATATAACCACTATAGTAATCCACAGTGTTTCCCTCTCTCTACAATCGATAAATCCATAGAGGATTTAGAATAATCCCATATTTCCTAAGCCACCGGTAATCTTTGACATTTTCTGTGTAGACATTTCATCCATTTTACGAATAGCTTCATTGACTGCTGCCATAATTAAATCTTCTAACATTTCAATGTCATCCGGATCAACAACTTCTTCATCCAATTTAATCTTTGTAATTTCCTTTGTTCCTGAAATGGTAACTTCTACAGCACCACCACCGGAAGTTGCAGTATACTCAGACTGTTCTAATTCTGCCTGTGCCTCTTCCATCTGCTTCTGCATTTTCTGTGCCTGCTTCATTAAATTATTCATGTTTCCAGGCATTCCTCCCGGAAATCCTCCTCTTTTTGCCATTTAAAAATCCTCCTCTTCTATTTCCATATTGATATGGCTGATTACTTCCTGATAATAATCATTAAAGTTTTGGTTTGTCTCCAATAATTTCATTTCGACTTTGACCTGCTTTTGAATTTCCTCACCAATAATAGTGTTCAGCATTTCAATGACTTCCGGCTTATTGCAGGCTCCATATCCGGTAGCTGCAAAACCTTCAAAGACAATCAGCAGGGTGTCATCCCCTTTCACACTGAATCGTGCTCCATTTAAAAACTGTTTATATGGCTGGGAAATATGTCTTTGTACTGCTCCCCAGTTATCCACCACATACTGGATGTCTTCCGGAACAGCCTTATCCCAGACCTTCTTCGGTTTCGGCTGTTGCACCGGCTGTGGTGCATTTCCCGCAGTCTGAACCACAAAGTCTCCTTTTTCAATTTTCTTTTCCAATAATGCAATTCTATTATTAAGCGAACCATTATCCCGTTCCATGGACGGCTGATTCAGTTTAATCAATGCGATTTCCACCAACACACGTTTCTGGGATGAATACTTCATCTGACCGGATAATTCTGACAGAACACGAATGTATCTCATAATAATATCCGTCTCTACCATGGCCGCTTCATTTTTCAAGGCTTCCAATCGTTCAGCAGATGCATCAATGATATCCTCCACAGATCCATCGGATGTTCTCACCAGCATCAGGTTTCTCAGGTACCAGATAAAATCATTGACGAACTGTCCCAGTTCTCTACCCTGAATCACCATTTCATCTAAAATCTGAATGCTCTGGACGGTATCCCCTTCAATCACCGCTCTGGTCAGTCGACTGAACACTTCCTGATCCACCGCTCCTAAAACTTCCAGAACATTATCATAGGTCAGCTTCTGTCCTAAATAAAAGGCAATGCACTGATCCAACAAACTTAAGGCATCACGCATAGAACCGTCCGCTGCTTTTGCCACATAACGGATAGCTTTTTCTTCCACATCAATGTTTTCCTTTTCCATCAGTTCGGACAATCTTGCTGCAATGGTATCAATGGTAATTCTCTTAAAATCATACCGTTGACATCTGGACAAAATGGTAATCGGAATCTTATGAGGTTCCGTTGTCGCCAAAATAAACATGGCATAAGAAGGTGGTTCCTCCAATGTTTTTAACAACGCGTTAAACGCTCCAATGGAAAGCATATGCACTTCATCGATGATATAAACGGTGAATTTTCCACTGGATGGAGAATACTGAATTTCATCACGAATCTGTCTGATATTATCCACGCCATTATTTGACGCAGCATCAATTTCCATGACATTCATGGCGCTGCCATTGTTAATTGCCTGGCAAGTCGGACATTCATTACAAGGGCTCCCGTTAACCGGATTCTCACAGTTCACCGCACGGGCAAAAATCTTGGCCACGCTGGTTTTACCGGTACCTCTCGTTCCACAGAAAAGATAAGCGTGACCTATACGATTTGCTTTTATTTGGTTTTGTAATGTTTGTACAATGTGGTCCTGTCCCTTTACATCTTCGAATGTGGTTGGTCTGAACTTTCTGTACAATGCTGTATAAGACATAACTTCTCCTTTCTTCGGAATATCCTCGGCTTATTTTTGGGCGTACTACCCCCTTTACACCTTTGGAATTAATTATATAATAAAATCGTTCTAAAATAAAGAAGAAAAAGAGGCAACTTTTCACGAAATTTTCCTGAAAAATGCCTCTTCATTGGTCAAATGCCACACATTCTGTTTCCACAGAAACCGGTTTTATTTTTCTTCCTTAAAACCATCCAGCAATTCCTGCAGTTCATCAATCTGCTTTTTGCTGGGTTTCTTTCCTGAATATAACGCTGACATGAAATTAGTAATGGAATTATTATACATCTTCTCTAATACCGTTTTACTCTCTGCCTGAAGATATTCCTCCTGAGAAACTAATGGTTCGTATACATTCTGCTTTCCTTCCTTTGTCACCTGAAGAAATCCTTTTTTCTCCAATCTGGAAAGCATGGATAAAATGGTTGTCGCGGACCATTCCTTCTGGGTATCAAGATTTTCCTCAAGTTCCATTCTTGTACATTTTTCTCCTGTTTTCCATATTGCCATCATGACATCTAATTCTGCATCTGGTAATCGTTTCATAAATCCTCCTTAAGCTCTTTAATCATATATGTTTATCTTATCAACTGTAAAATGATATGTCGTATCCTCGCTATATTTCAGCCATAGAGTATACTCTCTGACAATTTCGCCGCTTATATAATCTTCTCCATTTCCCTCTATCAACACACCATTCTCCGTTACTTCTATATTTTCAGCGGTGTAAGTTATCTGACCGGGCTCCCCTATAGCGATACAATATTTTCCTTTTGAAGCATCATATTTGACCGACTCTCCTTTTGGCAATGTTTCTGGCGTCATATCCTTCCCTAATAGAATTCCTGCTGCTCTATTTAAAAATTGATCATCTACATAATACAATTCATTTTCCATTTCAAAAATATCCTTGTTGGAATATGAGCTCCAAATAAACATATCTGCAATCTCAAAATTCAAAGCTTCCTCTTCTTCATTTTCAAGGAACTCATCACCAAATCTGCCACAATCAATAACTGCCTTTAGAATCGGATTCAATTCATTTTTTTCTAATATATTTTCCATCATCATATTTACTTTTTCCTCCGGTAACAATTTAGCATTATCAGAATCTCTTATCACATCTACAGCTTTCGCAGTTGTTTCTTCCTGCTCCAGTAACGATAATTCATCACTTTTTTCGTATTCCTTTTTCTCAACACCGGTTATTTGACAATGGTATGGATTATCAGCTTCAACATATTTAATTCGATAATAAAATTCTTCATTTACGTTAAGCGGAAACGACCAGGTTTTTGTAAAGATATTATAACCCCAAGTATAGTCATATATCCCGCCCATATTTCCTTCTGTCAGTAGTTCTTCTTTATTTTGAATCACATAATATACTTTCCTCTCTTTATCATAAGTAACCTTGATACTTTCCGGAATTAAGACACTCGATAACTCCTGTCCATACATACTGTCGCACAATACTTCTATATCCTTTTCCTTCACTTCAAAATAATCCGGAAAATCTTCTGATTTCTTAACTACAAGTCCATCATCTTCATAATCAATTTCATTGTAAAAAGCATAGTCTGACCAGTAAATTACAGTTTTCCAAAAGAATACTTCTTTCTGCTCGGAATAATCCACTTTTCTCAAGAGTGTTTGAGACATTGACGAAAATAGAAGCTCCATCATATCAGAATCTTTATATTTTTCCTGAATTGTCGATTGTTGTGAATCCATCCATGTTTTAAACTGTTCCCGCTTCTTTCGCTCTATAGATGCCATGGCACGATAAACCGATTTGGAATGTAATTGGATTCCTTGCAAGTTTTCCTTCGCCTGACTCACATAGCTCTGGTGAAATGCAGTTCCACAACCAATGATCAAAATCACGGCACACAGCATCACCGCACACTTCACACCTTTTGGCTTTTGATTCATGTTCATAATATTCAACATTCGAACCTTCAAGTCATTTTCTCCCTGAATCATACCAAAAGAAAATGCGATTTTTTCCTTTTCCTCATGACGATACTGTTCTTTCACCACATTTAAAATGGACTCATTGTATTTGATTCGTTCCTTCTTTTCCAGTGTTTTCACCACTTCATCATCGCAAAGTAATTCAATATCATCGTACGCGATTTTCACCATAAGATGGACGAATGGATTAAACCAATGAACGCATTTCACAATCACGTAAAAGAGTTTCACCCACATATCGCGTTTCTTCTGGTGAACCAGTTCATGCATCAGAATATAACGAACTCCTTGGTAATGTTCCATGTAAGGAATCAGAATAGAAGTATGCACCACTCCTACCGCCATCGGGGTGTTAATCCTCTGGCATTGGAACAAACCAATTTCCCTGTCAATGTTCAACGTTTCCTTTTCCTTTAAAAACAATTCCCTTAATTCTTCATCCGACACCGGAGTGCGAAAACGACGGATTCTTTTTTTATGATATTGGTACAGGAACAGGTAATACATCATGTTTACCACGGCCACAATTATCCACACCCCAAAGATTCCTTTTAGAATAACGTCCTTGTCCGTCCCCTGATACCACTGTTTCAACCACTGGACTACACCGGATTCTTTTTTCTCATTTTTCATCTTCTTTCCAGAAGATTCTGTTTTTCCAGGCTCTTTAGCGTCAACCTCCTGTCGCTCCGGTGCTTGTTCCTCTTCGAGGCTCCTTTCCGTCTTTTGTTTCTCCTGCTTTTCCCGAACATACTTCCAGGTGGAGTCCTTCCCCATTACGATCTGTTTCTTTCCTTGAACCACTTTTTCTTTTTTTATTTCAGGCATCTGACTTACTGCCGCCTTCGACAACATTGTAAAAGGAATCATCAAGCTGACGCCAATAGCAATGAATACGATATACCGCCATCGTTTAGAATATTTTTTCAGCAAAGGACTCATTGCCAAAACCAATAAAAAGGCAATTCCAAAGATCACATTATTAAATATTAAACCAATCGTAAATTCTTTCATATTCCATCCATTCCTTTTTCTACATCCGTAGAATTGGCTTCTATTTGTATTCTACATTTGTAGATTGTTTTTGTCAAGGTGTTATCTTCGTACATATTTTGCAAGAATTTTTGACACAAAAAAAGACTGCAAATGCAGTCATTGTTCCCATTTAAAACCACGCGGTCTGCTTTGAGAATATCTCATAAGCGTTACCTCTACAGTTAACTCGGTCCAGGCACCCTCATGTCACTCAGAAGAGCACTGCTTAGTGCTGCTACATTCCTGTCCTGACACGGTTCGCAGGTCTCTGATGCATAAGACCCAGACGTCAACATCACTTATAAAGGGCAGCCCTACAAAATAAACCCTAGGCCGACCATCACCCCTGCTATAGCGGATTGCAGGTACAGGGCGCCGCTACCTCCCCGGCTGCGTGGAAATATAGTATACCTTATTCACTTTTTCTTTGTCAAGATTTTACCCGGAGGCTCCGAAAAAAATCCTTCAACAAATTGCTACATTCTTCTTCTAAAATTCCCTTTTCAATCTCCACCTGATGATTGAATTGTTCCACCTGTAAAAGATTCATAATGGAACCGGCGCATCCAGCCTTGGGATTCATGCAACCAATGTAAACTTTCTTAATTCTCGCCTGAACAATTGCCCCGGAGCACATCTGGCAAGGCTCCGTTGTAACATATAATTCGCAGTCATCCAGTCTCCAATCATCCAGTTTCTTGCTTGCCTTCTTAATGGCATTTAACTCTGCATGGGATAATGTATTCTTATCCACCATTCGACGATTATATCCACGGCCGATGATTTTTCCCTGATAAACAATCACACATCCGATGGGAACCTCACCAATCTGAGCAGCCTTCTTTGCCTGTCGAATGGCTTCTTTCATATACTTTTCTTTTTCATCCATAGTTCTTCCCTACTTAAAATACTCCTGAATCACATTCCAGATTTCTGAGGATTCCTGTCCCAGACACCAATATGCTGATCCACCCAAGGAGTATTTCTTCATTAATTCCAATCTACTCTTTACAGATGTCTCATCTTCTAACCAAATAATCACAAACTTTTTACCATCCTGATAAGACACCTGATTCTGTCCGGTATTCTCATCAAAAACCGGAGTCGCTCCGGCTTTCTGATATAGTTCCTTTGCGGTATCCATGGAAATATCCTGACTGGTCAGGTAATAATCTCCATTCACGGAATCCGCTACATAAGTTCCGGAACCATCGGAAACATCCACCGGTGTTTCAATCCATGCCGTCGTGTAAAACGGTATTCCATTGATTACACGACTTTCATCTACTACTTCCGCAACAGTATCCTTAATGGACTGTTCTGTATAATTCAATGAGGAAACAGAGCCTGCACCATCTTCACTGGTAGCATGTTCATCATAACTCATTACAACGACATAATCCGCCAACAATCCCTGCTGCTTCCGGTCATAATATGCTGTTCCGGCAGTCGGAACATAATTGTCCACGGAAAGAACCAAGCCACGATTACGACATTCAATAGACAATTCTCTTAAGAACTGCAGATAGTCCTGAGCCATATCTTCCGTAACCCGTTCAAAGTCCACATTGATTCCATCAAAATGATGCTGGTCTGCAAAGTACATCAATGAGTCTACCATATTTCTACGAGCAGAATTAGACTTCAACACTTTTTTGGAAGCCTTTGCTCCCTTCTCATCCAGGTCACTAATCAAAGGCCACACCTGAAGGCCTTCACTTTTCGCTTTAGCAACATAAAGAGTGCTGGCAATGGACTTAAGATTTCCCTTCCCATCTGCAATGGAGAACCATGTTGGGGAAACCACATTGGCTCCTTTCACCCCTTTTAACTTATCACCTAATCCGCCATTGGCCGTCATATTTGTTACCAAGTGCCAAACAAGACTGACCTGACCATCCAATGTTTTATGAGTGTATTCCTTTTCATCTGTTTGATAAGTTCTTTTTTCGGTCTTCTTATCGCTTAATTCAGAAACCGGTAAATAACCTACCAATCCATCCTCTGTTCGAACCAAGTTCCAGTTCTTTGATTCCTCAATCACCGTAACTTTACTGTCTTCCGGAATTTCTGCCACAATCAGATTCTGATAATTCCCTCCGGTTCTCATTTCGATGTCGTCATCCACTGTCATAACCGTAGCCGCTCCCTGCTTATAACTTAAGCTAACTCTGGCCGGAGTTTTTCCTTCTGCTTTCACATATTTATATTTAAAATCAATAAACTTCTTAAGGAATTCAATATTCACGTAACAAGTCTCACCATCTAAAATGCTTGTTACATAATCCACCGTTTCGCCACTGATTTCACTGCTGTCAATCTTTGTTTCATAAATTGTGGTAGCATTGGTAAACATTACCAGTTTCGATGCTTCATTGTAATAAAATCTCGAATCAATTTCTTTTTGAACCATACTCAAGTTCAGGAAAATCTGTTTTCCACGAACAATTGCAAATTCCGTACTATAGCCTCCTTCTAAGGCCACTGCTGCCAATGTTCCTTCTCCTTCGATGGTCAAAGGCTTTTCATTGTCATCTGTCAGTTTCATATACCAGGAAAGATTCGCCTTCCCATTATTTGTTTTACGAAACGCCTCACACCCGGACATGGTTACAATCATGGAAATTCCTAAGGCGATAGCGGTAATATTCTTTGTGATTTTTCTCATAGTTCCTCCACTGCGAATTCTCTATCTCATTTTTCTGTATTTTCATTATTCAAACGCCACATTTTTCATACCCGAAAAGAGCCACAAATAGATGTCCTTGACTTCTAATTATGGCTCACTTGTTTGTAGGGATTCTCCTTCTGACGTAATTTTTTAAAAATTAGGAAGTCCATTTTCCTTCGTGATATATACTGTCAGTTGTTGTCGTTCCATCCCACAATGCGTTTGTCCTTTATAGTATACACATATTGATTGTGTGATGCAACCATTTTTTTGATTTTACCAAAAAATACTATTATCATTTCTGCATAAAATTTTAAAATACGGTTGTCGTTTTGGCCAACTTCTTGTAATATATTACTAATCAAAAAACTTTACACTATTTTTTTAATTGGATATACTATAAATAACAATGATTTTTCTAAAAAAATAGAAAAGCTTGTTTGATTAATTTCATTAATATCCCACGAATCTAGGAGGTGATTTCAATGAAAATCGAAAAAATCAATGATAATCAGATTCGTTGCACCCTGAACAAGGAAGACTTAGAAGATCGCGATCTTAATTTAAGCGAGCTTGCCCTTGGCACAGGAAAAACGAAGGAATTATTTCAAGATATGATGCAGCAGGCTAACGACGACTTTGGTTTTGAGGTTAACGATATCCCATTAATGGTAGAAGCCATGCCATTGTCCTCTGAAGGAATTGTTCTGGTCATTACCAAGGTGGAACATCCGGAAGATACGAAATCTCATTTTTCCAATATCTTTTCCAAAGAGTTTACAGATGATTTCTTCTCCCGTTTAGAAGATATGAAAATGGAATTAGACGATTTCGAGAAAATTGAAGCAGAAACTTCCGAAACTGAAGAACCTGTTTCGAAAGAATCTTCCGATTCATCCCTTCTCTATTGCATCTATGTATTTAACACCCTGCCGGAGATTATCACAGTAGCAAATCAGCTGGCTCCGTTTTACCGAGGTGACAGTTCTGTTTACAAATCTCCACAAAACGGCAGATATTACTTGTCCCTCTGCATGGAGACGAACGACGAACATTTGCTCAACAAAATCTGTAGCATTCTGACAGAACAGGGTGAACGCGAAGAACCATCTTACGCAAAAGAACTGTTCTATGTAGAACACTTCGAAGAAATCATTGCTGATAAGGCGATTGAAAAATTAGGAAATATTTAATTCATTGCAAAACAATCCCCCGAAAACAAATTGTTTTCGGGGGTATTTTTATTGCATCTTATGGGCATACATCAAAATTGCTGTTGCCACAGCCGCATTTAAAGATTCCACTTTTCCATCCATTGGAATCTTAATTTTCTTATCTGCCAATTCTGCAATCTCATCACTAAGCCCTCTTGCCTCATTTCCTATCAGGAACGCACAATCCTCTGAAAGATTTCCACTGCTATACAGTTCTCCCTGAAGATGCGCCGCATAAGTCACAATTCCATTCTTCTTTAGCGTTTCTACCGCATCCTTCAAATCATCCACCACTACAAAAGGCACACGGAAAATGGACCCCATAGTGGAACGAATCACTTTTGGACTATAAATATCCACGCAGTCGCGGCTCATAATTAGCCCACTGATTCCAGCTCCTTCTCCCGTTCGAAGAATGGTTCCTAAATTCCCCGGATCCTGCAAGCGATCCAAAACCACAAAACAGCTCTTCCCATCTTTTCTTTCTTTTATAATATCTTCCACCTGATATGCCTTCATCTTCACAACTGCAAGAATCCCTTGCGGCGTTACGGTGTCAGACATCTTCTTAAACACGCTGTCACTTACCAACTGATAGCGAACTCCCTTCAAAACCTCCCTATGCTCCCTTTCAAACTGTTCAGAAGCATAGACCTCCTGCAAGTCGCTTTCCGGTATTTCAGAAAACATCTTAATGCCTTCCACTACAAAACATCCTTCGTTTCGCCTCACCTTCGCCTTTTCCTTCAGCTGAATCACTTTCTTTATTTGTTCATTTGACGCTGATGTAATAATCATACTTCATCTCCAACATTTTTTATTTCAATTGCACTAATCAGAGCAAAACCTGCTTTTTCTATGCACTTCACTTAGGAATCTAGTGCTTCGATCGCACTAATCAATGACCTTCACGAAGTCTTCCCCATACTGTTCTCGCAGTGTGGAAAGCAAACTCTCTGTCACTTCCACGCGGTACTCTACCGGCAGAACTTTACGCTGACGCTCTTTTGCTAAAGCAATGCATACCTTATCATTCCCATGGTAACGAGCTAAAAGCTGTAATAACTCTGGTTCCTTTGCCACGTAGGTTTCCTTATCCGGAAAGGCAATCCAGAGTTCTGAGGGCATCATGGCGAACTCGGTAATACTGTTGGCGATGACTCTGCCTGCTGAATTTTCTTCGAACTGTGCCTCACCGGTCACGAAAATCTTTTTCCCTTCCTCCATCAGTTCACGATTTCGTTCAAACTGACGTGGGAAGACAATGACTTCCACGGTTCCAACTAAATCTTCCAAGGTAATAAACGCCATCTGTTGTCCACTCTTTGTAAATTTCTTCGTCACAACCGATACAATTCCACCAATGGTCACTTTACTCTTGTCCGGAATTTTAGGTTCTTCACCTTCTTCCGGTTCCACAAAATCAATGGCTATGTTTGTAATGTGTTTGCGCCACTTCTTCTCCTGAGACTGTAATGGGTGGCCACTGGCATAAATTCCTAGAACTTCCTTTTCAAATTCCAGTTTCTGTTCGTTTTCGTATTCTCCTACATTTGGCATCTGCACCTTATAGGTTTCTTTTTCTTCGTCTCCCGCAAAATCAAACAGCGTAACCTGTCCTTCCATGGCGTCTTTCTTTTCCTGATTTACGCCATCAATGATTTGAACATACACCATCATCATCTGTTTTCTTGTAGCACCGAAAGAATCGAAGGCCCCTGCCTTGATAAAGTTTTCGATGGCACGTTTATTCACACCGAGACCGGCAGTTCTGCTAATGAAATCTTCCAAGTCCACGAACTTGCCTCGCTTTTCTCTTTCTGAAACAATCTGGTCAATAATATTTTTTCCTACATTCTTAATGGCAGTCAGGCCATAGCGAATGTCATCCCCATCTGCGGAGAATCCACTGCTTCCCACATTAATATCCGGCGGAAGAATCTTGATTCCCATGGAACGACAGGAATAAACATATTCCGAAACCTTGCTTGCCACGTCCATAACGGAAGTAAGCATGGCTGCCATAAACTCGGTCGGATAATAATATTTCAGGTAAGCCGTCTGATAGGCTACTACTGCATAGGCTGCCGCATGAGATTTATTAAAGGCATATTTTGCAAAATCAATCATTTCATCAAAGATTTTATTTGCAATACCTTCATTGATTCCATTCTTGATACAACCATTAACCCCGGTTTCCTCATCACCGTAAACGAAAATTTTCCGTTCCTTCTCCATGACATCCTGTTTCTTTTTCGACATGGCTCGACGGAGTAAATCACTTCGGCCCAGCGAATAACCTGCCAAATCACGTACAATCTGCATAACCTGTTCCTGATAAACAATACAGCCGTGGGTCGGCTTTAAGATTGGTTCCAGCTGCGGACAATCATAGGTAACGGAGGAAGCATTATTCTTTCCTTCCAGATACTTCGGAATGAAATCCATTGGTCCCGGTCGGTATAAGGAAATTCCGGCAATGATGTCTTCCAGACTATCCGGTTTCAATTCCTTCATGAAGTTCTTCATACCGCCACTTTCCAACTGGAAAATTCCTTCCGTATTTCCGGTTCCAATATAGGAAAGCACTTTTTTATCATCATAATTAATTGTTTTTAAATCAATTTCCACACCGCGGTTTTCTTTAATAAACCGCTCCGCATTCTGAATGACCGTCAGATTTCGTAGTCCTAAGAAGTCCATCTTTAACAATCCCAGTTCTTCCAAGGTTGTCATGATGTACTGAGTGGTAATGGAACCGTCGGAAGCTCTGGAAAGCGGTACATACTCGTCCACCGGCTTTGCACAGATAACCACGCCGGCGGCATGCATGGATGCATGACGTGGTAACCCTTCCAACCTCTTTGACATGTCAATCAAATATTTTACCTGTGGGTCATTATCGTAAAGTTCCTTCAGTTCGCGGCTTTGCTTCAAAGCAAGGTCCAGCGTCATATGAAGATCATTCGGAATCATCTTTGCAATGCTGTCGCATTGTGCATAAGGCATGTCAAGAACACGTCCCACATCACGGATTACACCTTTTGCCTTCAATGTTCCAAAGGTTACAATCTGGGCTACATGGTCTTTACCGTATTTTCTTCCAACATAGTCAATCACTTCCTGACGACGCTCGATACAGAAGTCCACGTCGATATCGGGCATGGACACACGCTCTGGATTTAAGAAACGCTCAAAGAGCAGGTTATAACGCATCGGCTCAATGTCCGTGATTTCCAAACAATAAGATACGATGCTTCCCGCCGCAGAACCTCGTCCCGGTCCAACAGCAATTCCATTGGATTTCGCATAATGAATGAAATCCCAGACAATCAGGAAGTACTCAATGTACCCCATATTTTTAATGGTATTTAATTCGTAGTCCAAACGTTCCTGAAGTTCCGCCTGGCTCAATTTACAGAACGGATCCTCCTGTCCCTGAAAAATCGGGTATCGGTTATGGAGTCCCTGCTCACAAAGTTCTTTCAGATAAGTCCATGCAGTGTATCCCTCCGGAACCGGAAAGTTCGGAAGTTTTGTCACGCCAAATTCAAATTCCACATTACAGCGTTCAGCAATCTTTCCGGTATTCTCCAATGCCTGCGGGGCATACGGGAACAATTGCGCCATCTCTTCCGGAGACTTCAAATAAAACTGTCCCCCCTCATAGCGCATACGGTCTTCATCAGATTTTTTCTTGCCGGTCTGAATGCATAACAAAATATCATGGGCTTCCACGTCGTCGGCATAGGTATAATGAACATCGTTGGTACAAACCAAGTCTACACCGATATCCTGACTTAAGCGCATTAACTGCTGGTTTACCGTTCTCTGCTCCGGAATTCCATGGTCCTGCATTTCCAGAAAATAATTGTCTTTTCCAAAAATTTCCAGATGACGCAATGCTGCTGCCTTTCCACTTTCGTAATCTTCTCTGGCGAGATGACGCTGCACCTCTCCTGCCAGACAGGCACTTAAGCAAATCAGCCCTTCATGAAACTCCTGCAGTACCTCGTAATCCACGCGGGGTTTATAGTAAAAACCTTCTACGAATCCCTTGGATACAATTCTGCATAAGTTCTCATAACCTGTATTATTTTCTGCCAACAAAATCAAATGATTGTATCGGCTTTCACTCTCATTCTTTTCCTTGTCAAAACGAGAACCCGGTGCCACATAGACCTCGCATCCGATAATCGGCTTAATTCCCTCCGCCCGGGCAGCTCGGTAAAAGTCTATGACTCCATACATCACTCCGTGATCCGTAATGGCAAGACTATCCATCCCCAGTGCCTTAGCCTGTTTTGTTATTTCTTTAATTTTACTGGAACCGTCCAACAGACTGTATTCCGTATGGACGTGTAAATGGGTAAAACTCATTGGTTACTCTCTTTCTATCTCTAATCCAAATGAATGGTTAATTCCACAGGGCAATGATCAGAGCCCATGACATCCTTATGAATGTCTGCTCCCTCTAATTGATCTTTCAACGCCTCGGAAACAATAAAATAATCAATCCGCCATCCGGCATTCTTTTCTCGTGCCTTAAAACGATAAGACCACCAGCTGTAACGACCTTCCTCTTCCGGATAAAAATATCGGAAGGTATCAATAAATCCATCTGCCAGCAAGTCTGTCATCTTTTCGCGTTCTTCATCGGTAAATCCGGCATTTTTTCGATTGGTTTTCGGATTTTTTAAGTCAATTTCCTGATGAGCAACATTTAAATCCCCGCAAAGAATCACCGGTTTTGTTTTTTCTAATTTTTTCAGATATGCCTTAAAATCATCTTCCCATTGCATCCGGTAGTCCAGACGCTTTAATTCATTCTGGGAATTCGGCGTGTAGCAGGTCACCAGATAAAACTGTTCAAATTCCAAGGTAATGACACGACCTTCGTGGTCATGTTCCTCGATTCCAATCCCATTGGTTACCTGGATTGGCTCCTGCCTTGTGAAAACGGCAGTCCCGGAATATCCCTTTTTCTCTGCATAGTTCCAATACTGATGGTACCCCGGCAGTTCCAATTCCAACTGTCCTTCCTGCATTTTTGATTCCTGAATACAGAAAATATCTGCATCAATTGAATTAAAAAAATCCATGAATCCCTTCGTAACACAGGCACGAATTCCATTCACATTCCACGAAATCAGTTTCATCTTTTGCCTCCTAATGGTGTTCCTTTTTCTTTTTGCACATTATTTTTATTATAACCCGAAACAAAGATATTTGTACAGAAAAAAAGCGGGAGTACAACGAGTGCACTCCCAAAAGAAATATATATGAACAAGAACTATCTTTTTAAATAATTCTGTAATTGAAATAATACTTTGTCGCATAAGCCATCGCTAAGGAATTCTTGTTACAGTAGATTTTTAATCCGCCGGAACATTCTTCAAAAGCTGTCTTGTGAATATAAGATAATGACTTCGGTAATGTAATCTTCTTTAAGTTCTTACATCCATAAAATCCGTTTCTCCAGATTCTGCTAATTCCTTCTTCCAATGTTACAGTGCGTAGTTTTGCACATTCCCAGAACCCTGCTTCCGGAATCTGATATACGCTTCCCGGAATTGTGATTTCAGTAATGTTATTACAGTATTCAAATGCACATGGATCAATGACTGTTACTGTGTTCGGAATAACGATGGCAGATGCTTTGGAATAATGAACTGCTGCTGCGCCAATGGTTTTAATTCCATCAGGAATTCTTAACGTTCCTGAAACATTCTGTGGTGCTGCAATTAACTTTGTTCCATCCTTGCTGCATAACATTCCGTTCTTTGTAGTCATGTTCTGATTCTTATTGGTTGCAAATGCTGAAATCTTTGTACATCCGGTAAACGCTTCCTGATCAATCGTGGTTACTGCTTCCGGAATTTCAAAAGTTCCTGTTTTTGAACCCGGAACTACTAATAAGGTCTTTCCATCCTTGCTTGTCAGACAATTATCGCTAACGGCATACTTTCCATTCTTTGCTGCCACTGTAATTGTAGTCAATTTTGGACACTTTGATAATGCATTGGTCTGGAAGGTTGTTACCGTACTTGGAATAGAGATGCTCTTTAATTCTCCACACTGCGCAAAAATCCAGTAATCAATAATTCTAACACCTTCCTGAATTGTAACCTTCTGACATTTTGTATTTTTAAATGCTCCATATTCTACTGTTTTTACTGTTGATGGAATCACTAAGTTTGTTAATTTACAATTTACAAAAGCTTCTTCTCCGATTAATTCAAGCTTGGAACCAAATTTTACTTGTTCTAACTGAACACAGTTGTTAAAGGTATCATGTTCAATTCTTTTCAAGCTATCGGAAAGTGTAATCTGCTTCAACTGCTTTGCACCGGCAAACGCATAAGGTTTCATCTGTGTAACACTATTTGGAAGCACTAGATTTTCCACTCCGCTTTCTTCAAATGCTTCTCCCTCAATTACCTGAACACCGTTTGGAATGTGAATCTTCTTTAAAGCTGGGGTATTGAAAAAAGTATCCTTCGGAATTTCTTTTAAACGGCTTGATAACTTTACACTTTCTAATTTCTTACAATTAGAAAAAACACCTCTTTCCATATTTGTTACACTACTTGGAACCGTAAATGCCTTTATTGCGGTTCCCTCTAATGCTTCTATGCCAATATGCTGAACTTTTGATTTGATGGAAATCTTATCTAATGATGTACAATAAGAAAATGTTCTAGCCGGGATGTAACTATAATTCCATTCTACCTTTTTCAATCGTCCACAACTGCCAAAAACATAAGAGCCCATTTTCTTCACGCTTTTAGGAACAGTTACTTCCTTTAATTTGGTTTCTGAAAAAGCACCCGTCCCGATTACTTCTACGGACTTCGGAAGATTCAGTTTTTTCAGAGAAGAACATTCAAACGCATATCCATCGATTTTTCGAACGGAATTTGGAATTATAACACTCCTTAATGTTTTCAGACTTGCAAATGCGCTATATCCAATTTCCGTAATTCCGTCTTTAATCACGACTTTTTTCGGCTTCAGTTTTTTCCAAGAATGTTTTCCTTTAACAGTTCCTTTTCCCTGAATGGTAAGTGTCCTTGTAGACTTATTAAACTCATAAATCGCATTCTTTCCACACTTATTGCTGTCGTTCTTTGCCGCCATAACACTCATGGACATTCCTAATGCTAATGTCAAGCTAGTTGCTACCAATGTAATTTTCTTTGCTACTCTATTCATAATAATCCTCCTATTCTTGTGATTCGTCCTTTGGGACTCATCATTATACCTATTAAACGAAGATTATTTCCCTTTTATTTCATATTAAGAAAAAATTTTTTTCACGCAAGGAAGGAGCACACCGAAGTGTGCTCCCCCTGTGAGAAAAACATATGTTGAAAAAATCTTATTACCACTTTAAGTCAATTACTAATGCGGTTGCATTTGTGTAATGAAGTAATGTACTCTGGTCATTTACATCATCGTAGCAGAATCCATATGCAAGGTTGCTTACTGAATTTTCATGCCAGAATCTTGAATACCAGTTATAAGTGCTGTTCTTGTAGTAAGCACTTGGGTTATTGTAGTTTGCAGGATCTGTTGCAACACCTCTGTTGAATGCTGCACAAAGCTGAGCTTCAATTACAAGTTCAGTAGAGTTACCTCTGTTGAAGTTACCCTTTCCTTCTAATACATCCTGGGTGGTTGGCTTGTATACATAGTATGTTCCGCCATCACCAGCTTTTGTAAATCTCATTCTGTCGCCTTCTACACGTCCTGTAAAGGTTCCCGCTTCGCACTGGAATACTAAGTTCTGTGAAGAATACTTATTCCAGAATTCATTGATATAGTTATCAAAGTATCTTCCATATGCCTGTCCTTCATTAAATGTCTTCTTACATGGTGCCATGATTCTCTTGTTGTCTGCTAAAGTCTTCCATTCTGAAGGAGCATTGTTTTTAAACTTGTTAAAGATATCTGTTCTTGAGCCGATGTCACCAACAACCTTATCGTATGTTGGGTAATCTCCAGGTCTGTTATCAAAACCACCTGTTCCGTATAATCTTGTTACCATTGGGAAGGAGTAGAAGTCTACACGTGTTGTATTTCCCCAATATTCTCTTCCGGTTACTGTAAATTCTGCAAATTCGAATAATACATCCTGGTTAGGATCTGATGTGTTGTTAAGGTCAGGACCTGCATATCCGATTCTTCCGTCAGCTGCCTGATTAAATGTAATGTAAACCGGACTTCCGTAGCTTAAGTACATTCTTCCTGAAACAATACTTGGAAGGTATACCCAACTCTTTTCAGAGATTGGATGGCAAATGTTTGCACATTTTCTTCCATTCTTTTCAATTGTATTCATTCCTGTGTTTGCTGGGATTAAGTTTCCGTTTGTATCTAAGTAGCAAAGCTGATTGCTTGAGTTGTAACCAAGTACACACCAATAAATCTGGCTGTCTGAATATTTTCCGTTTGTCTTGTTGTTTAACTGTAAGAACATCTTGTCATTGACAGGAATGTCATTTCTCAGTGCTGGCTTTTCAACACCGGAAACTGTTCCGCCGGATGGCTGCTGCTGCTTTGTCGTTGTTGTCTGCTGAACTGATCCGGAACCTGTAACATTTACTGATAAGGATGTCTTAGCTGATTCCTTGTTTCCGCTTACTGTTGTAACAGATACGGTATGGGTTCCTGCTGCAATTCCTGTATATGTGTAATATGCACATTTCACTCCGGATGCAACACGGTTATTATCAATGTATACGTTGTAGTTGTTAATGTTTCCTGCTCCCCAAACAACACCGATGGTGTTATTTGCCGGGCAAGATACTACTAAGCCAAATGGCTGTGCAATACTTGTATCTGTAGATGTTGAAGCCTTTGTTGTTGTTGGAGCCTGTGTAGTCTGTGTTTTCTTACGAACTACGATAGAAGACATCTTGTCATTCCAATCATTTCCAATCCAAGCAGTATCAGAAGAAACAACCTTCTGTGCTCCCTGGAAATTATCATCCCAGTAAAGTACTGCTTCATATCCTGATGCTACCTTTAAAGCGGTTAAGTCATCATTTCTAAATCCTTTAGCGCTTAATGCTGCAAGGTTATAAGAACCTTCATTTAAAGCTGCAACACGTCCACCATAGTTAATATCCTGATAGATATATACAACACCGGTTTCAGCTGCCTTTGTTGTAGCTGGAGCTGTGCTTCCTGCTACGGATACTGTTGCAGATATTTTTTCTGATTCAGAAGAACCACTGACTGTTGAGATTGCAACGGTGTGAGTTCCTGCTGCGTATCCTGTATATGTATAGTAAGCACATCCTACTGCGCTACTTACTTTATTTCCATCAATGTAAACATTATAGCTGTTAATGTTTCCTCTTCCCCAAACAACTCCGATGGTATTGTTTGATGGACTGCTTACTACTAAACCGAATGGTTTTTCGATAGAACCATTTGTGCTTGTAGAAGATCCGGTCTTATAAGTCATTTCCTGTGAGTCATACTGTAATCCACCTTTGTTATAAGTAAAGAATACTTTAATTGTGTCACCAGTCTTTAATCCTGCAATGGCAAGATTATAATCGTATCCGTTTCCACTAGACATGTTAACATTCTGCATTGCACCGCCGTTCACTTTAAAATGTGCAATAACATATTGTGCGTAATTGTTAGCCTTAAAAGTTAAAGTTGTCTGTGTAGACGAATCGTCTGTTGCGGTTACAGTGTAATCTGAACCTGTGCCAATAGTTGCTGCGGTTACTGCTTTCTTTGTAGCTGGAGTAGCAAAAGACGTTAATACTAATGCCACTGCTAAAAAAGCTGCTGTAACTCTTTTGATCGTTCTTTTTTTCATTTTTTCTTCTCCTCTTTCAATTTTTTTCGATCCCTTCGTGATATATATATCACTCGTACAAGAATAGTTTTACTAAAAAGAAAAGAACCTCTAAAGTGGAATTTTTATCAAAAAGGTATTTATTTTTGTAAAATGCCTTTTTGTTATCGATAACAAAAATAGAATTCGTACCAAACTAAAAAATGATGCAGTAGAAACTCTACTGCATCAACTTATTTAATATCGATATTTTTTCATTGCCGGTTCCAGCACAATTTTTTCAAATGTAAAGATTGTCAGATACGGAAGAATCACTGCACCTCCAGTCAGAATTCCCGTCACACGGGACATTCCATTCATTCCAAACAATCCATTGGTAGAAAACAGTCCCACCATCACCAGAAGCAATACCGGCGAAAAGATAAATCCATAATGGGCTCCCATCTGTTCTCTCATAATGAAAACTACTAAAACAGCCCCAAGGATTAACATGGAAAGAAAATAAACCGTGATGTTTAATTTCAAATTACTGTTATCAACCTTATAAGCTCTCTGGAACATCATAGAAGTGAATGCCATAATTCCTGTATGTAACAATAACACAATATAGGAGGTTTTCAACCTTCCCTTTCGGTTATTTCTAAGAAATGAAATCAGGAAAATTAACATTGCCAGGAATTCCAGTGACATCACCAGCGCCGTTACGATGTGTGACTTAAAATATACGGAATGTGTTCCCAATTTTTCTCCTGCCGCCATTTTCATCAAACAAGAAGTTCCGGTAAAGTAATTAACCTTCCACATCTGTAACAGAATCGATAATTCCGACAGGATGCACATTACAATAATTAGTATTCTCTTTCCTTTTCCCATAAGCACTCCTTTATGTTAAAGACAAAAGGGAAAAAATGCTTCTGCATGTTTTCCCTTTCCTCTTATTTATTCTCTAAAAATTTTGCAATCCCCTCAATAGCTTGTACTTCGTCCGCTCCTTCGGCTGAAACACTTACTTTCTGTCCCGGGACAATTCCTAATGCCATCATTCCCATGATGCTTTTCGCATTAACTCTCTTTGTGTCCCTTTCAACATAGATTTTACTTTCAAACTGGCTGGCAACCTGTACGCATTTTGCTACGGGACTTACCTCAACTCCATTTTGAACTTCAATCGTAATGTCTCTCGTTGTCATTTCTTCATTCCTCCATATGCTTTAATGAACTCACAAATCATGTTCCTCGCAACTCGTCTGCAATCTGACTGATTTTTCTCAGTCGATGATTGACCCCTGACTTACCAAGGGGCGGCGTCATCATAGTGCCCAGTTCCTGTAGCGGAACATCGGGGTGTTCGATGCGCATCTGCGCAATATCCTGAAGTTTCTCAGGTAAATAATTAATTCCCTTAACTTTCATAATGAACTGAATATCTTCGATTTGTCTACATGCCGTAGTAACAGTTTTTTTAATATTCGCCGTTTCACAGTTGACCTGTCTGTTATAGTAATTACTCATATCTTTCAGGATACGAATATTCTCCATTTCCATCAAAGCAATGGGCGCCTCCATAACATTCAACACATCAACAATGCCCTCACCCTCCTTGATATATACCACAAATTTACCTTTTCTTGCAACTACTTTTGCGTCAATTTGAAAATATTCTAATAATTTTATCAATTGTATCGATTTTCCATCACTATTGCACGAAATTTCAAAGTGATAACCTTTTGACGGATCACTGATGGAACCCGCTGCCATGAACGCTCCACGAATAAAGGCTCTCTTGCAGCATTCCTTTTTAATGACAATATTATTGGTAATGGACAGGTTTTCTTCAATCTCTCCATCTTCACGAATTAATTTGGTTGCCTGTAAAATTCTCATAGCCTCTTCATGGTCTTCTATGGTTACAATATATGTTCGCTGACTTTTGGAATATGCACTGACTTTTTCTGCATATTCTGCTTCAATTCGAAAGGTCTTGCGAAGCAGATGATACATTTTTCTTGCAGTCATTTCCGTTTCTGTGCGAACCGCAAGGGCGTACTGATTATTTTCATCAATCAACACATTGCCACACAAAGATAGAATAGCTGAAATCTCAGCTATTCTACAATGATTTGCATTACTAATTTTATCTACTAACTCTTCTTTGACTTTTTGGGAAAAATTCATACTTCTCCTATCTTAATATATCTCGATGTGCAATTCTTATTCCATAATTCGCCTTTTCATCAAACAATTTATGATACAATTCTCCTGCTATGGTCACAGAACGATGATGTCCACCGGTACACCCGATTCCAATGACTAACTGATTCTTTCCTTCTGCAATATAATTTGGAATCAGAAACGAAACCATGTCCACCAGTTTCTCTAGAAATTCATGGGAAACCGAAGAGTCCATTACATAATCCTGTACCTCTTTTTCCAATCCGGTTTTCTTTTTCAGTTCCGGAATATAGTAAGGATTCGGAAGGAATCTCACATCAAAAACCAAATCGCAATCTGCCGGTACCCCATACTTAAACCCAAAAGACATAATGGTCACAAACAGATTTTTATAATCCTGATTATTAATAAAGATACTCTCTAACTGGCTTCGCAAATTGCGAACCAGCAGTTTGCTGGTATCAATGATATAGTCTGCCTGTTCTCTCAAAAATTCCAGCTGATGTCGCTCTTCATTGATTTCATTTTCTACACTGTCCGAATCACCCATAGGATGGCTTCGTCTGGTTTCCTTGAATCGTTTGATTAAGGTTTCATTGTTACAATCCAGAAACAGAATTTCATAGTTCTGGTCTTTTGCCTTCATGTTTTCCAAAATCTGATTCATCATATCCAGATTCTCACCACTTCGGATATCCACTCCGATGGCGACCTTATTTTTTTCACTGGTCTGGGAAAATAATAAGTCCACAAAGTTCTCAATCAAGGCAATAGGTAAATTATCGACGCAATAAAACCCATTATCCTCAAACACTTTTAATGCGGTAATTTTTCCTGCTCCTGATATCCCCGTAACAATAACAAATCGCATTCTTTCTCCATTCCACCGGTCGTATGTAATCCACTAAATAATCTTTACTTCCGGTTCCAATTCAACATCAAACTGTTCTTTTACCTTCTGCTTCACATCCTGCATTAACTGAATAATGTCTGTGGCTGTGGCATGGTCATAATTAATTACAAATCCACAATGCTTTTCAGATACCTGGGCTCCACCCACGGTATAGCCTCGAAGGCCTGCATCCTCGATGAGTTTTCCGGCAAAGTATCCTTCCGGTCTCTTGAAAGTACTTCCTGCACTTGGATATTCCAATGGCTGTTTCGCCCTTCTTTTTGTCATCAGCATTTGCATCACCATGGCGATTTCTCCGGCACTTCCTAACATCAGACCTAATCTTGCCTGGAGTACAATCAAGTTTTCTTTCTGGATTCTGCTGCTTCGATATCCCAAGTCCAGTTCTTCCAAAGATAAATCCTTCACTTCATTGTTTTCATCCAATACTTTCACTGTCTTAATGATTTGTGCCATTTCTCCACCGTAAGCACCTGCATTCATTGCTACTGCTCCACCAACATTTCCCGGAATTCCATGTGCAAATTCCATTCCTGCCAAATCATTTTCCATGGCCGCTGTGGCAGTCACAGAAAGTTTCGCACCGGCATCTACCACAATATCTTCACCAATGATATCGATGGTGCTAACTCTTGCGCCAATTTCCACGACAACCCCATCGTATCCTTCATCACGAACCAGCAGGTTGCTGCCGTTTCCGATAATCAGAAACTTTTGCTGTTCTTCCCGGCAAGCCTTCACCACTTCAACGACTTCATCAATGCTTCCCGGAATGACATAAACTGCTACATTTCCTCCACAACGGAAGGTACAATGTCCTGCCATGGACTCATTAACTTTTACATAATCATTTCCAACAATATCGCTTAAACGCGCTATGATATTTTCCAAAATCATCCTCCTGAGAGTTCTTATTTCTGTCTTTTATTTTACAATCAATGCTGCAGAGCCATACATTCCTGCATCATTTCCAAGTTCTGCCAAATGCACTGCTGCATCACCACAAGCCGCAAAACAGGTTTCTCTGTAAACACCCTTAATGGCATCAATAAGGAACTGTCCAGCTTTACTTACACCACCACCGATAATAAATGCCTGTGGGTTAATTACTGCTGCAATGGAAGACATTGCCTTTCCTAAATAATCTCCCATCTGTGCCACAACTGCATTGGCACCTTCATCACCTTCTTTTGCTAAATCAAAAACATCTTTTGCTGTGATGGAGTCCCCAAAGTCTCTCATCTTAGATGGCTGATTGGTCGCCTTCATATATCTTCCTGCCAAACGTACTACACCGGTCGCAGAAGTATACTGTTCCAGACAGCCCTTTCTTCCACAACCACAAGTGAGTTCTTCTTCATCGTTGACATGCATATGACCGATTTCTCCGGCACCACCATTGTATCCTGTGATAATCTTACCTCCAAGAACAACTCCACCGCCGACACCGGTTCCTAAAGTAATCATAACAATATCATCGTAATCTTTTCCGCCACCTTTCCATGCTTCACCTAAAGCGGCAACATTGGCATCATTTCCAGCCTTCACCTTTAATCCATGGAACATTTCGGACATTTTTTCTGCCACATTAAAGGTTCCCCAACCAAGGTTTACACACTGTAATACAGTTCCATCTTCCAAAACCGGACCCGGAAGGCCGATTCCAACACCTTCGATTTCATCTAAGCTGATTCCTTTTTCTACTAACTTCGCATCCATCGAATCACAAATATCGGAAAGAATATTTTCTCCGAAATTCTCTGTGCGTGTTTTAATTTCCCATTTATCAATTAAGTTTCCAACGGTTTCAAATAATCCAATCTTTACTGTTGTTCCTCCAACGTCTACCCCAAAACAATACTTCTTCATTTTTTATTGATCCTCCATATTCTTTAACAGATTTTGATTTACACGATTATACAATTCCTGAGCAGCATTATACCCCATCTTCTTCTGTCTGTGGTTAACCGATGCAGCCTCAACAATGACAGCCAGGTTACGACCCGGTCTAATCGGAATCGAATAGCATACGACTTTATTGCCCAAAAATTCTGTATAATTATCCGTCAATCCAAGACGGTCGTATTCTTTTTCGCGGTCCCACTCTTCCAACTTGATTACCATGTCAATATTGATAGTGTCCAAAATACTTTCTACACCAAACAATGCCTTCACGTCGATAATTCCGATACCACGCAATTCAATGAAATGTTTTGTGATTGCCGGAGCAGTACCAATTAATGTTTCCTCACTAACCTTTCGAATTTCCACAACGTCATCAGTTACGAGACGATGTCCACGCTTAATCAGTTCCAGAGCAGCTTCACTTTTACCAATGCCGCTTTCTCCCATGATTAACACACCTTCGCCGTAAACGTCTACCAACACGCCGTGAATGGTAATACATGGTGCCAGCTGAACCTTCAGCCAACGGGTCAATTCCGCATCAAATGGGGAGGTTGCATCCTGTGTGGAACAGATTGGTACACCATTTTTATTGGCGGCCTCCAACATATCTTCATCCGGTTCATGACCACGACATAAAATCAGACATGGGATTCCACTGGTCATTAATTTATCATAAACCCATTGTCTGTTCTGACGTTCCATATTATCAAGAAATGCACATTCCACATTTCCAATAATCTGAACTCGTTCTTTATCAAAATGTTCAAAAAAACCTGCTAGCTGCAACGCCGGTCTGTTGACTTCCGGGGTATTAATGATTACCTTACTGGCATCAATATCCGGCGTATGATATTTCAGATTATAATTTTCAATAATCTTGCTAAATGCAATACTTTCCATATTCCGCACCTTTCTTTTTCAAATTTGCTCTGTCTTTTAGTTTAACATTAGTGAAAGTAATCGTAAATGCTTTTTGCCACTTTTTCCGTGACAGAAGGGGCATTTTTTAATTCTTCCACGGAAGCCTCTCGAATCTTCTCGATGGACTTAAAGTATTTCATCAAAGCTTTTCTTCTGGACGGTCCTACCCCCGGGATATCGTCCAGTACGGAATGCACTTCTTTTTTATTTCGAAGGCTGCGATGATACTCGATGGCAAACCGATGAGTTTCATCCTGCATTCTCGTAATCAGTTTAAATCCTTCGGAGTGGGTATCAATGGGCAGTTCCACATTGTTATAATACAATCCTCTGGTTCTATGGTTATCGTCCTTCACCATGCCACATACCGGAATGTTCAGTCCCAGTTTTTCCAGAACCTTCAAGGCTACGTTTACCTGACCTTTTCCACCATCCATCATGATTAAATCCGGAAAATGACTGAAGCTTCCCAGTTCATATTCCCTGCCTTCTTCATCCAGTTTTTCCCGTTCTTCCAAGCCGTGGGTAAATCGTCTTGTCAGCACCTCTTCCATACTGGCATAATCATCATTTCCCTGTCCCCACTTCATTCGGAACTTTCGATATTTGTTTTTCTTCGGTTTTCCATTTTCATAGACAATCATGGAAGCAACGGTTTCAATTCCGCCGGTGTGGGAAATATCAAAGGATTCCATTCGTTCAATTCCGGAAAGTCCAATGAGTTCCTCGATTTCTCTTACGGCTCCTACCGTCCGCTTCTGTTCCCTCCGATACTTGTCTTTATTCTGTTCCAAAAGGGTTCTGGCATTTTTCGCTGCCAGTTCCACCAGTTTATTTTTCTTTCCCTTCTGCGGGTGAACAATCTTGACGGTATAGTTCTGATTTCTGCTGAGCATTTCGCTTAACAGTTCCGGCTCTTCTATTTCTGTTTGCACTAATAGCTCATGAGGAATAAATGGTGTTCCACTATAATACTGTTTTACGAAACTGGTCAGAATATCCTTTCCCGTGTCCCCCGGTACTGTAGTCAGATAAAAGTGCTCCCGGCCAATTAACTTTCCGTTTCGCACAAAGAAAATCTGAACTACCGCATCATTTCCTTCTTCTGCATAGGCAATGATATCCCGATCTTCAAACTGATGGGTGGTAATCTTCTGATTCCCGGCAACATGCAAAATGCTGTTAATCAAATCTCTATACTCCATAGCCTGTTCAAATTCCATCTGCGCCGATGCTGCCTGCATCTTTTCTTCTAATTCTTTTAATGTGTCCCGATAATTTCCTTCCAGAAATTTTATTGCCATATCCACCTGCTTGCGATAATCTCCTTTGGAAATATACCCCTGGCAAGCTCCCTTACATTGTCCAATGTGATAGTAGAGGCATGGACGTCCATTAATTTTCGGAACTTCCTTAATAGTTCCGGAAAAGCTGAATCCTTCTTCCATGGAAATTGCCTTATTACAATTTCGAATCTGATACATCTTCTGCAATAATTCTATGGTATCCCGCACTGCTCCACTACTGGTAAAGGGACCAAAATATTTATTGCCGTCCTTCTTCATCCGCCTCGCAAAAACAATTCGCGGGAAATCTTCCGTCACGGTCACACAGATATAAGGATAAGCCTTGTCGTCCATCAGCATAGTATTATACTTAGGCCGATATTCCTTGATTAAATTGCACTCTAAAATAAGAGCCTCTAATTCGGAATCGGTCAGAATATATTCAAACCGACAAATCTTCGAAACCATAGACTCTATTTTACTGGATTTCTTTGTACTTTTTCTAAAATAAGAACTAACACGACGTTTTAAATTTACCGCCTTTCCCACATAGATGACATCATCATGGGAATCATGCATCAAATACACCCCCGGGGTCTGAGGCATTTTCTTCAGTTCTTCTGAGACATTAAACTCCGACATATCCTTTCCTCCGTTACATTTTATTAGTATAACTGATTTCCCAGGAAATAGAAAGAAGCTGCCTGACTTTCACATCAAACAGCTTCTTTCCATTCTGCTTATTTTTCCTTCAAAACTTTCACTTTAATTTTCTTTACATTATAAGTCCATATCTCATCCAGCTTTCCATCCCTGTAGTGGGTTGATTTTTTCAGACAGCCTTTGGCTGCACCACTGGTATATAATTCATTTTTATAAGTAATGGTATTAACTAATTTATCGTTAGTATAATTTTTTTGCCATAAATAAATAGGATTTTCCGCCTTGTCCCTTCTTAATTTTACTTCACATCTCGTTACATCGCTATTCTCACCCACTGTACTAATAAACGTACTGTAAATATCTTTTCCTTTATAAGTATATTTTTCGATTTCTTTACTAGTAACCTTACCATTATTATAGAACATATGAATCATGCTTTCGATTTTATCGTTCTTATAACGATAGTCGTAGGAACTTGAAAGTTTTCCATCCTCATTGTAATTCTTATATACCTTTTCCACTAGTATATTTTTTTATACGTATATTTATATACATGTCTCAACCTATTTTTTTCTTTAGATACCTCTTTAATAACATTTCCATACTTATCTAATGTTACAACTTTTGTTCCAGTTTTTTTCCCTTTTTCATTATAATAAATAGTTGTTTCTTTCTTTTTCTTATGGGTTGTAACAGCCTTATCTGTCATTTTTTTCTATAGTATTTCCCACTTCCTGTGGTACACCATGATGGAAAATCTCCATAAACTGCTTTCCTGTAATCGTCTCTTTATCGTAAAGGAATCCTGCAATGTTGTCCAGTTTATCCCTGTTTTCACTGAGCATTCTCTTTGCATCTTCGTAACGTTCTTTCAAAAGAAGCTTCACTTCCTCTTCAATTTCCGTTGCAGTTTTGTCACTACAATTAAGCTGAGAGGATTTACTGAGATATGGATTTTCAACCTGTTCCAAACTCATTAATCCGAATTTTTCTGACATACCGTACTGAGCAATCATGGAACGAGCCATCTTCGTAGCCTTTTCCATATCATTGGATGCTCCTGTAGTTACGGAATCAAAAACCAATTCCTCAGAAGCACGTCCGGCTAACAGCACTACCAGTTCCGCATCTAATTCTGCCTTTGTCATCAGATACTTTTCTTTTTCCGGTGCGGAAAGCACATATCCTAGGGAGCCCATAGTTCTTGGAACAATGGTAATTTTTTGAACCGGCTCAGCATCCTTCTGCAATGCAGAAACAAGAGCGTGTCCTACTTCATGGTATGCTACAATTTTCTTTTCTTCCTTACTTAAGATGCGGTCTTTCTTTTCTTTTCCGGCAATTACCACTTCCACGGCTTCCATCAGGTCGTCCTGGCTGATTGCGTTTCGTCCGCATTTAACTGCATTGATTGCTGCTTCATTGACCATATTTGCTAAATCAGATCCCACTGCACCACTGGTAATGTTTGCGATAGCATCCAAATCAACGGTTTCATCCATCTTCACATCCTTGGAATGAACTTTCAGGGTATCCACACGACCCTTCAAATCCGGAGTATCCACAATGACTCTTCGGTCAAATCGACCCGGTCTTAATAAAGCAGGATCTAACACTTCCGGTCTGTTCGTTGCAGCGAGAATAAGAATTCCCTTTGACGGATCAAATCCATCCATCTCAGCCAGCAACGCATTCAAGGTCTGCTCTCTTTCGTCGTTTCCTCCACCGTAGCGGGAGTCACGACTCTTACCAATGGAGTCAATTTCATCGATAAAGATAATACATGGTGCATTTTCTTCTGCCTGCTTAAACAGATCACGCACACGGGATGCACCGACCCCCACAAACATTTCCACAAAGTCCGAACCGGACAATGAGAAAAACGGAACATGGGCTTCCCCGGCAACAGCTCTCGCCAACAATGTTTTACCGGTACCCGGAGGTCCTACTAACAACGCTCCCTTCGGTAACTTTGCACCAATAGCAGTATATTTTCCCGGATTATGCAAGAAGTCCACCAGTTCGGATACGGATTCTTTTGCTTCTTCCTGTCCCGCAACATCCTTAAAGGTCACGCCGGTTTCCTTCTGCACATAAATTTTCGCCTTGCTCTTTCCAACGCTAAAGGAACCTCCGATTCCATCGGTTTTCTTCATCATGAACATAATAAATCCATAGAAGATTACGAACGGAAGAACCCACTGCAGGATGATTAGTAATGCTGCCGCACTTCCCTCATCCTCTCCTTTGAATTTCACGTTCGTATACTTATGTTTTAATTCGGAAATCAGTTCCGGATCTTCAATGTGCTCGGTCCAATATGTTTTAACATTCGTTTCCATGGAATCCGTCGGCGTAATGAGAATCTTATCCTCATCAAACACTACTGTTTTTACATACTTGTGCTCCAGCATATAATAAAATTGATCATAACTGATTTCTTTTGTCGTCAACTTATCGTAAAAATATGAAGTCATTGTTGTAAATAAAAATGCTGCCAACACAGCAATCACAATAGGCAGAATTGTATTTTTCTTCCAATCCTTATTCGAATTCTGATTGTTATTTGGACGATTCTGATTATTATCCATTGTTTTCCTCCTTTGATTTTAAGGATCTATCCTCATAAAACTATATTTTCAGTATTCCCCAAAATCCCTTAAGTTTTCCTATGATACTATAACATATATGAAGATTTTATTGTGAAAATTTAGTTAAGAATTCATTAATTTTTAACAAATCGCACTTTTTTACTAATTTTGTAAACTAGCGAAACGCCATGGCTGGTAGTATACTAGTAAGGTGTTTTTATTTTTAGGCACATTGAAAAATATGTTTACAATTAAATAGGAGGAAATGTTACATGGCAGTGAAATATGTTTTCGTAACAGGTGGTGTCGTTTCCGGTCTGGGAAAAGGTATTACAGCAGCTTCCCTGGGAAGATTGTTAAAAGCCCGTGGCTATAAGGTGACGATGCAGAAATTTGACCCGTATATTAATATTGATCCGGGTACAATGAATCCCGTTCAGCACGGGGAAGTCTTTGTAACAGACGATGGTGCTGAAACAGACTTGGATTTAGGTCACTACGAACGTTTTATCGACGAAAGTCTTACAAAAAATTCCAATGTTACTACTGGAAAGGTTTACTGGAGTGTTTTAGAAAAAGAGCGTCATGGAGATTTCGGTGGTGGAACTGTTCAGGTAATTCCCCACATTACCAATGAAATTAAAAGTCGATTCCACCAGAGCGATTCGGATGAAACAGAAATTGCAATCATCGAAGTCGGAGGAACCGTTGGCGATATTGAATCTCAGCCATACATCGAAGCAATTCGACAGTTTCAGCATGATGTAGGCCGTGAAAACTGCATTTTAATTCACGTTGCATTGATGGTTTATCTTCCTGCATCCCAGGAAATGAAAACGAAACCGATTCAGATGAGTGTTAAGGAATTGCAGCATCTTGGGATTCAGCCGGATATTGTCGTTTGCAGAACCGAATATGAAATTGACGATAATTTAAAAGATAAAATCAGCTTGTTCTGTAACGTACCAAAGAGTCATGTTGTTCAGAACTTAACAGTTCCAATGCTTTATGAAGCACCATTGGCTATGGAAAAAGAACATTTAGCTGAAATTGTATGCCAGAGTTTGCAACTGGATTGTCCGGAACCGGATTTAACAGAATGGAAAGCAATGGTTGAAAACGCAAAGAACCCGACGCAGGTCGTTAACGTGGCGTTAGTCGGAAAATATATTGCATTACATGATGCCTACATCAGTGTTGTGGAATCCTTAAAACATGCCGGTTATCCGTACCGCGCAACAGTCAACATTAAATGGATTGATTCCGAAACTGTTACCGCAGATAATGCTGCAGAACTATTCGGAGATGTTTCCGGTATCTTAGTTCCGGGGGGCTTTGGTACCAGAGGTATCGATGGAAAACTGGCTGCCATTAAGTATGCCCGCGAAAATAAGATTCCTTATTTAGGTCTTTGTCTTGGTATGCAGCTTTCCATTGTGGAATTTGCCAGAAACGTCATCGGATTTAAGGATGCACATAGCATCGAATTAAATCCCGAAACAACACATCCGGTTATCAATCTGTTACCGAATCAGGAAGGTGTCACCAATATTGGTGGAACCTTAAGACTGGGATCTTATCCTTGTCTTTTAGATAAAAACAGCAAAGCCTTCCAGCTCTATGGAAAGGAATTAATTCACGAAAGACATCGTCATCGTTATGAAGTTAATAATGACTATCGAGATGATTTGGCAAAACATGGAATGCTTCTTTCCGGTATTTCACCAGACGGACGAATTGTAGAGATGGTAGAAATTCCATCCCATCCGTTCTTTGTTGCCACACAGGCACATCCGGAATTAAAGAGCCGTCCGAACAAACCCCATCCATTATTCTTAGGATTTGTGAAAGCTTCCATTGATAATAAAAAATAAGAATCTTAAACAGGTCTCCTGAATAATCAGGAGACCTGTTTTTTCTTCAACCATATGGCATAAAAATACCGGCAGGTTTTCTGCCGGTATTTCAATGATTCAAATTTACTGTTCTACTGGTAAATCAGCATCACTTGCTGCGCCTGTAATCTGGCTAGAATACATATTGATTAATGTAGTAATCATTGTTGTAATGTCGTTTGCATCTGCCGGAATCTTATCCTTGATTGAAGCGGAACCTGCCTTGAATTCAACAGAACCTGTGTAATCCATAGATGTTCCTTCTGCTTCCATCTTCATTGCGATTTCAAAGTTTGCAGATTTTCCTTCATCAACTTTAACTTTTAATACACCATCTAATTTTGCTTTCTGAATTTCTTCAACAACCTTGTCCTTATTCTTAGCGATTTCTGTAGCGGCCTTATCTACCCATTCAGGAACCTTAGCCTTAAGTTCACTTTCAGGTTTTCCTAAAGCATCTTCACCTGCAACCTTATATACATATGTGATTGCATCTTCAACCAACTTCTGCGCATCATTCTTTACGAAGTTTTCAGTATCATCAACCATCTTCTGAGCATTGTCAGCATTGATTGTTAATGTGTACATATCTCCGTCAACACCTTCAAGGTTTTCGTAATTCTTTTCTGCAGCATCTGATAATGATTTTACCAATTCATTTGCGCCCTGAGGATTCTTAATTAAATCCTTTACTACTGCCATATAAACCTTAGCAATGTTTCCTACTTCAGGATTTGAAGTAGATGTAGATTCCATTAATTTATCCATAATAGGCTTAACAACTTCTGAAACCTTCTTAACATCAACTTTAATCGCAGAACCAAAGTTTGATTCAATCTGCTGTACCGCGCTGGCTATCTGTTCATTGTCCTTGAATGATTTCAAGGTATCTAATAATCCCTTATATTCCAGATATAAAATATTTCCATCAACAACAAGAGTAGCCATCTTTCCGTTAATCTTTGTTCCCATATTTACGGATAAATCTACAGCTACCTTTGTTTCACTTTCAGAAACAACATCTGCTGTCAGATCCACTACAAGATTTCCATCAGCATCAAGAAAATCTTTCAATGATTCTTCTTCAGCAAGCTTATCAGACTTAATCACATACTTTAAGTTTACCTTTTCACTTCCAACCTTCAAGTCAGATACCTTTCCTAATTCCTTAAAGAAACTGCTGTCTTCCTGAGCCTCTACTTTCTTTTCACCGGAAGATTTCTTTTCCTCTTTCTTATCCCCGCAGCCTGCAAGAACGCTCATGGCTAAAACTAAAACCATAAATAAAGCTAAAATTTTCTTCTTCATTTTTTCTCCTCCATTTTAAATTTTTCACATTCAATTATAACATAATACTTTTTCATTTCAAGAAAATTGTCTGTTTTTGTCATACAAATGTCTTTTTTCGTCCAACAACTACACTCCGCTCCAAAAATCTACCGGTTCATAATCCCTTAATGCTACCAGATATCCCTGTTTCTGAAGTTCTTCCTGAATCTCATCCAAAGTCTCTGTAGAATCTGCCGTCACAGTATGATAATGATATTCTGATGTAATCTGCTCCAATGGAACGGAAACACCACCGTAAATTCCATCCACATATCTTTTTGCATCTTTTCTGGACTTCACATTCATTTCCACACGAATCACACCATACAACTTATGGTAAACGAAAACGTCTTCCACCTGTCCGCCCAAATCCACGATTAGATTCAGTTCATCCAACAGTTTCTCTGCACTGTGTTTCACTTTGAATACCCGCTGGATGTTTCCCTTTTCCTGCAACACATATCCACGATGCGTCGATATGATATCATGATTCTTTGCACGGAGCAGAGCAATATCCTGAACAATGACCTGGCGACTTACATGAAAATTTTCCGCCAGTTTTGTTCCGGATACCGGTTCATCACTTTCCCGCAAAATCTTTAGCAGATTCTCCCTTCTTTTTTCTCCACTCATTTTATACCTCACTTAAATTCTATGAAGATTTTTTAATGAAATATCCATGATTGGCGCAGAATGAGTCAATGCTCCACTGGAAATATAATCCACACCTAAATCAATTAAGCGTGCAATGTTGTCCTTGGTCACATTTCCTGACACTTCGATTTCTGCCCTTCCATCAATCATGTCAATGGTACGTTTCATCTCATCATGTTCCATGTTATCTAACATGATAATATCTGCACCGGCTTCCACTGCTTCTTTCGCCATATCGTAGTTTTCAACTTCTACTTCAATCTTTCTTACAAAAGGAGCATATTCCTTTGCCATGGTAACGGCTTCTTTTACACCACCTGCTGCCCCGATGTGATTATCTTTTAACAGAACACCGTCAGTCAGATTATAACGATGATTATTTCCTCCGCCGATTCTTACAGAGTATTTCTCGAAAATACGATTATTCGGGCTGGTCTTTCTGGTATCCAGTAATTTAATCTTGCTATCTTTTAACAATTCTGCAATGGAGCGGGTATAAGTTGCAATTCCGCTCATTCTCTGGAGATAATTGAGTCCGGTTCGTTCCCCAACCAGAAGAACTCGGATATCTCCGGTAACTTTTCCCATTAGCTGACCTTTCTCTACCCGGTCACCATCCTTCACAAATAATTCCACCTGAACCTGATCATCCAGTAATTCAAATGCACGGGAAAAAACTTGGAGTCCACAAATCACTCCATCTTCCTTACAAATCAAATCCACGCTTCCCATACAGCCTTCCGGCATAACGGAGTTAGTTGTTACGTCTTCGCTGGTAACATCCTCCTTAATTGCACTCAAAATCAACGGGTCCACATTTAACTTTAATGTAATCGGATCAAACATCTTATTCTTCCTCTCCTTTACTTCTTTTTATCTCATCCTGAATTAATTTCTTATAAGAATCTTCCAGTTTTTTCGCATCTTCATAAGGTGCATAATCAAATTCCGGATATTCTTTTTCAACAGCACCATCAAATTGATTCATCATATCAAGAGCTGCTCTTTTCGCAAAAACCATGCTTTCCAAAAGAGAATTACTAGCCAATCGGTTCTTTCCGTGAACCCCATTACAAGCCGTTTCTCCAATGGCATATAACTGGTTCATGGAAGTCTTGCTATTCAAATTCACCTTTATCCCTCCCATGAAATAATGCTGGGCAGGAACTACCGGAATCATTTCTTTTGGAACACTGTATCCATGTTCTTTACAATGCTTCACGATATTTGGGAAATGACTCAATAAATCATCCTTCTTAATCGGTCTCATGGAAAGCCATACATGCTTGCTGCCTTCCTTCTTCATCTGCTTTCGAATATTATGGGTTAAGATATCGCGCGGAAGAAGTTCATCGGTAAAACGCTGCTTCTTCGCATTAAACAATTGCGCACCTTCCCCTCGGACAGATTCGGAAATCAAAAAGCTCCGGTCTTTCTCATCCTCATTGTAAAACGTAGTCGGATGAATCTGAATATAATCCACGTGTTCACATTCCACACCGTTTTTCAATGCCACTGCCACACCATCTCCGGTAAGGTGTCTGTAATTTGTGGAATGACGATAGATTCCTCCGATTCCACCACAAGCCAGAACGGTAATCTTTGCAGTAATAGTCTCCAGGGTTCCATCGGCTTTTCGAACCACGGCACCATAGCAGACATTGTCCTCACAAAGTAAGTCCACCATGCTCCAATGTTCCTTAATGGTGAGATTCTCTAATTCCTTACAACGGTCATACAGGTGACTGGTTATTTCCTTTCCCGTAATATCCTTGTGATAAAGAATTCGTTTTCTTGCATGACCACCTTCTTTGGTATACATAAGATTTCCATCCTCATCTTTCTGGAAATCCACACCATAAGAAATCAGATCCTTTAATAAATCCGGCGATTCCTTAATCATGGTTTCTACTGCTGCCGTATTATTTTCGAAATGACCTGCTTTCATAGTATCATAAAAGAAACTATCAAAGTCCTCTTCATTCTGAAGCATACAGATTCCACCCTGTGCCAGAAAGGAATCACTGTGTTCCACCACATCCTTCGTAATCATCAATATGTTTTTGTCTTTTGGAAGATTCAATGCACAATAAAGTCCTGCACATCCACTTCCGATAATTAATATATCAGTTTTCATAAATTACTCTTTCTGCCATTTGGCATTTTTTTGTGAAAATTTAAGTCATTATAACACAACTTCCGAGAACTGACAAGACAGTTGTAAAGTCAGAATTGTATAAAGAAAAACCCGTAAACCTGTTTCCAGGTTTTACGGGTTTGTGATACGCTCTGCGATATTCTCTATGATGTTCTTGAATAAATTTCTTAAATTATCCTTTTCATAAATCATTGGTTCCTGATTCGGATACATCGTTTTCATTCGGTAACCGTAATAAATCAGACAAGCCATAAGAATCACAAATAAAATCTTCTCATTTATTTTATTGATTTTCTTATATCGTTCCTCATCTTGAATCAGATATCGTTCAGCCAATGCCACAACGGTTACAACAACCACTGCGATCCAGAAAGGGTGCATTCGAGTCGCCTCCGCAAACTCCCCTTTCATGACCAAAGTCATTGCCCTGGTCAGGCCACATCCGGGACACGGCACTCCCCAAATCAGTCGACTGGGACAAATTTTATGAAACAGCAATTCAAAAAGAATTCCATAAATTCCCATTACAATGGCCGGCTTATAAATATTCTTGATATCCTGAATCAATCGTTCCCTATTAAATCTCATCACTCATTCCTGTCAGTTCTATTAATCCTTCTTCCGAAAATGCTTTAACTCCATTTTTACTCTGCCCCAATTGCAGAATACCGATTTAAACAATCTATGAATCCAGCAAAATGGAAGAAGCCATCCATGTTTTTTTATGGACGGATAGATAAATTCCATTCGTTCTCTTTCCATAAACATACGCCGGAAAAAGTAACCCTTTTTCGTTTTAATTCCCTGCTCTCTCTGATAACGTTCAAAAGACCATTTCTGATACTGTTCGAAATTTCCGAAAACTCCACTGTTAATGATGTATTCTGCCGGTCCTTTCAGTTCCTCGGTCATTGTCCCTTCGCCAAACCAGCACTCCGCTAAATCCCGACACATTTTTTCAAATTCCACATAATGAAATTTTGGCAGGATTTCGTTAATATAATTCCAATCCAATTGTTCCTGATAAACTTTCATCAGATAATACTGATCTAATATGGAACGAATTCCGCTTCCGCCCATAGAATAGTGCTTTTCAAAATGAAGAAGGTGGAACAAATAATAGTCTTCCAATGTCATATGAAGCAAATACAGATTTTCTGCATCCGGTACCAGCCGTTCCCAAATTTTATCGGTATACCAATGATTTTCTTCTGTCGGTGGTAACAGTCGTCTGTGAATCTCCACTTCAATATATGGACGTTTCTTATAAACATCATGACTGTCTTCCAAACCCACGTCAAAAGCTTCATATCCCAGTTCCTTCATCATTGGAATAAAATCATTGATTGACTTTTCTTCCACAAGATAATCCAAATCCCCCATTTGACGATACAACGGATTCGGATAGATTTCCTTCATCACGGCACCTTTTAAAGGGAGAATATAATATTCTCCCTTTGTAGACTGTTCTATAATCATTTTTGCTTCTGCCTGCTGGAACATATTAACAAGCTGATTGTTTCTATGAACTTCCTCCAGGCGTTCCAAAAGGTCACCTTCCGGGCCTTTTTCCAGACGTTTCACTGCATCATAAATCATCTCGTCTACTTGATGATATCTGGCCAGATTCAGTACATCTTTCCAATCTACTTCTGTCGGCTTTTCTGCCGGTTGTTCCTGACGAACCATAGCCCTTAATAACGCAATCAGGTAATCACTGGTTTTCTGATTAATTTCCATACTATTCCTCAACGGTATTTATTTCTTCATCCTGTGGAGCCTCTGTTGGTGCTTCCGTCTGTGGTGCTTCCGTCTGCGGTGCTTCTGTCTGTGGTGCTTCTGTCACCTTTTCTGTTTTTGGTTCCGCTTTCTTTTCTGTCCAAACCTCTTCCGGTTCATCGGTTTCTTCTTCCGTCCACACTTCTTCCGGTGCTTCCGTTTCTTCTTCTGTCCACTCTTCCTTTGGTTCTTCGGTCTTCTTTTCCGTAGTGGTTTCCTCTGCGGTCGTCACAACCGTTGTAACTTCCTGTGTGGTTTCTTCCTCTTTACCAAAATTCTTTGACATCACTGCTGCCACTGTCACAATCCCTGCAATCACAACAACTGCAACAACAATGGCAATAATATTTAACTTCTTATTTCGATTTGTCAACTCCATCTTTTCGAGGTCATCATCTTCATCATCTTCCTCATCTTCATCTTCAATAACAATTTCATCCTCGAAATACTCTTCTTCCTCTTCCGGAAAATCAAAATCTAAATCATCTTCCACAAATTCCACTTCATCCACAAAATCTGAATCATCAATCTCAATCGGTGGAACAATTTCTCCGGTCTGACCGAAATCCTTCACTTCCTCTAAATCCGGGATAATCTTTGTTTCGCCAAAATCAGAATCATCGATTTCCGGAATAACATTTGTTTCATCAAGATCAATATCCTGACCAAACCCTCTCTTTTCATCCATTGTATAACTCCTTTCATCGCCTCTACATTTCATTCTATAATATAGAAACGACTAAAATTCCGTTTATATTTCAATCTGTTTCATTATAATTCACACAGAACCAAATTGGCAACCTTTTATTTTAAGAACACAGCAAAACGCAATTGCTAAACGAAATTGTTATTATGAACAAAAATAATTATTTTCAAGAGTCACATCATTTTTCGACAAACTTCAATATTGCCCTCATATTTTCATCTGAAATTTTTTTCTCTTCATTATCAAACCAAAATATATTTTTCTCAGTCGAAATTTTTGCAGCATAACCGTTCTTAAAATCAATCATCATATCATACTCAATATCATCATCGACTTTTACACTTTCTCCTTTACTAATGTCCTTTATGACATCGATGAATTTTTTATGTTCTCCCCCTTTCAGGGAAACCGTCTGGTTATTATACATCACTTCAACTTCATCTGTATCAATATCAAAAACCGTGAGTGAGTCCTCTCCACCCTTCGTTTTATTACAAGACGTTAAAAACAAAGTTGCTAAAACCAATAACATTATTGTCAAAATTGTTGATTTTTTCCTCATCAATCATCCTCCTGTTCACAACCTTTTCCCATAAATAACAAACTTTTATCTTATTTTAGAAATATCACTCCGTCAACATAATCATAGTTCACATAAACAATACTTTTACTTGATGTTGTGTACCATCCATTATTAACTTTAATAAAATACACATCTCTTCGAGAACGACCATTTATGCCATAATACTTTGCGTATCCAACACCTACAACCCAATGATCTCCGTATGTCGGCTCTCCATCCAAACCAACAATGCACGGTCTCTTGTTATCTATACATTTCATAATTCGCGAGGATACATTTTCTAATATATTGGCCGATGTGATATAGTCACAATTTTTCGACTTTCCTATTTCTCCTAGATACTTGTTTATCCCATCTTTAACCTTTTTATATCCTGTTCCATTTCCATTATCCCCCAATAAGCTTTTAAAATGGTTTACAAATGCTTTTTGTTTTGCTTCAGTTTTTCCTATATACGAGTTGTTTGTTATGTATGAGGAACCAATATGATCATAATAATAATACATCATAATTGCAGATGCTGTTGAACCACACGTTCCATTGACATTATAACTAAAATATCTGGTTGAATATGGTAAATTAGCCTTTGACTTAAACGTCAATGTTTTAAAGAATGTATCTGTGTATGTTGTCTTTCCTTTTGGGTCCTTTCCACCATCCGGATATGTAATAGTTACAGATTTTTTGTTCTTACTCACATCAAGTTCAGCCTTCTTTTTACCACTATTATTATATTGATATGGATCTATTTCAATATTTTGAACAGTTTCTTTATTTATCTCTTTACCAGTATAAACATTTTCTATTTCATTATCTTTTTTTGATTCAATATAATACTCTCCTGTACCTGCATAATATGATTTTTCGCAATCTGTATTGTCGAATTTGTCTATTTTTGATTCTTCTGAAAATTCAATCAAGGTTCCATCTAGCCCAATAATGGCATATCCGTTATCGCCATCGAAATAATAAGCAACTACTTTGTCATCAACATTATACAGAGGTTCCATCGAATCACAATCAACTTCTAAACTCTCTGTTACATATAGTTTCGTTTCCTTAGCTCTAGTTTGGTTGGTTTCCCATCCGCACATTATAAGTACTCCAATAATCATAACTAACATTTTAATTTTTACGCTTTTCATTTTGCACCTCCGCTTTTTTGTTTTATGGGAGTCTACCATTATTCTTCTTTTCGCGCAACATCTGTCTTATTTTTACTAACTTGTTTAAGTTCATGTTTAAAAATGTAAAAGCATTATCTAAAAAACAAAAGGTAAAACATAACAAAAAAAGGATGCATCCGCATCCTTCTACTTATGTGTCATAATATAATCTTCTACTTCGTCCTGCTCAATATCCAATGCAATAGCAAATTCATCAAACAGATTTTTCTTTGCTTCCTTTAAATATCTGTCATCCACGAAAGTAATTCTTTTTCCTTCTGCCATACGCTGACGGTTTCTTTCATATAACGCCTTAATGACTCCAATCAGCTTCTGACAATCAGCGGAGCTAATTGCTTCCTTGTAACTGTTTTCTCTCTGCTTTTCATTTTCAATCCACATCGGTTCAATGTTATCCATATGATTCACGATTGTTTCTGCCTCTTCCTTGCTGATGACAGAACGCATCACAACCTTATCACTGTCAACCGGATAAAATATTTTTCGATCTTCTGAATGTACCGGAACCAATGTGTAATATAGCTGATTTTTATCCGCCCCTGAAATGTCAATATGCGTTATTTCCTTAACCTGACATACACCATTTCTTCCATGAACAATATACTCTCCAACATCAAACATAATTTCCTCCTGCGAACAATCATTTCTCTATCTTTTCTCGACAAATCGAGTCGTTAACGCTACTCATAATTATATCGCATTTGAGAAAAAAATGTCATAGACATAATCCACAATTTTTCATCAAAAATACAGGTTGAATCAGTCATTATTGAAAGATTCGTCACTTCATCATGTCCCGGGCAGTAAAAATAATGATTGCAATTGCAATAATGCAAGGTAATACGAACACTACCAGAAAACTTCTTTGGTCTGCTGCTTGAAGAAGCAATACAATAAAGGTGATACAAATTGCAATTAAAATGCCTGCAATGATTTTTACCAGTCTATTATGTTTCTCTCGAGCTGTTTTCTTTGCCATTAGAAATCCTCCCCGGAATCATCCTCTTCGTCATAATCGTCCGGACCTTTATCAATTTCCGCAAGACGCTGAATATAGGAGTTTTCTGCAGCTTTTTCTTCTGCCTCCATAATACCATTACGGTTTTTGTCAAACTTACTGTCATATGGTCCATACTGCTTTTCTTTTTCAATAAACAGCACACCTAAGGTTCCCGGACCACAATGGCTGGAGATTACACCTCCTGCCCTTGTCACGTGAATCTGCTTAAATCGACTCAAACCTTCCAGATAGCCTTTTATTTCAGCTACAATACTCTCATCACAACCAGAGTGGGTAATAAACACATGATTATCCCTGGCGGAAAGCAACTGCTTTTCCATTTCCTTGGTATATTCCGAAAGAACATGTTCTAAGCTGCCACGATATTTTTTCCCAGCATCCATCTTTCCATCTTTCACCACGATTTTCGGTTTCACCTTAAATATTCCACCCACCAAAGCCGAGGTTGCCGAACACCTGCCGCCTCGATGAAGGTATTTCAATGTATCCACCACGAAGCTGGAACGAACATATGGCTTTAGTGCTTCCATAACGCTTTCAATCTCTTTTGCTGTTTTTCCCTGCTGTGCCATTTCTGCTGCTTCTAATACCAACAGCCCAATTCCCGTGGAAAGATTTCTGGAATCTATTACGGTAACTAAATCCTCACATTCCAATTCGTCAATTGCCATATTGACAACATTGTATTCTGTTGACATTTCGCTGGAAATTGTAAAAAATACCACTTCCTGCCCTGCTTCCACATACGGATTTAAGACATTTATAACATCTTCAATAGAAGATGCTGCAGTCTTCGGTGTGGATTTATTTTCTTCCGACCACTGGTAAATATCTTCCGGTGTCACGTTGACTCCATCCTGATACTCTTCTTCACCCAGGTGGATATATAATGGAATTAAATCAATATCATATTGTTCGATTAATTCTTTTGATAAATCACAAGTACTATCTGCAATAATCTTTACCATTCGATTCCTTCCCTTCTAATCTATTCTTCGTTCTGTACCTCATTAATGTCATAAGGAGTGGTCTGATAAACATAGTAGTTTATCCAGTTTGTCCACAACAACTGACCTGCAGCTCTCCAATTCACAATTGGTGCCTTGGTCGGATCATCATCCGGAAAATAATTCAGTGGTGGTTTTGGATCCAAGCCCTTACTCACATCTCGATCATATTCTAACTTTAATGTATCTGCATCATATTCTGAATGACAGAATACATAGAATTGTCTACTGTCCACCGTCTTGACAATTGCCACTCCGGCTTCTTCTGATTCCGCCATTAATTCCAGTTTCGGTTCTGCCAGAATCTGCTCTCTCGTAATCTCCGTGGCCCGGGAATGCGGTGCAAAGAACACGTCGTCAAATCCACGGAACAGCGGGGACTGGCGATTTAAAATTTTATGTTCATAAATACCGGATAATTTTGGTAAACGATCCCTTTTTCGAATTCCATAATGATAATAAAGACCGGCAAAAGCACCCCAACACAAATAGAAGGTACAATGCACATGCTTCTTGGACCATTCCATAATTTCACACACTTCATCCCAATATTCCACTTCCGTGTAATCAATAAAATCCAATGGTGCCCCGGTAATAATCAACCCATCATAATAATGTTCCTTGACCTCATAAAAGGTTCTATAATATTCATCCAGATAATTTTTGTCTGCATGACGGGACTGATAAGTTGCTGTCTGTAAAAATTCCACTTCCAACTGTAGCGGTGTATTGGACAACTTTCTCAAAATCTGTGTCTCTGTCACAACCTTCGTCGGCATCAAATTGAGGATGAGTATTTTTAACGGACGGATGTCCTGAGTCATAGCACGTGTCTCTGTCATTACAAAAATATTTTCGTTTTCCAGAATATCTCTCGCCTGTATATTTTGTCTGATTTTGATTGGCATTCCATCATCCTCACTTTCAAATTTATTTGCTAAGTACCTGCCCATACTTTACAGGTATTTCATAACCTTCTTCTGTGGCACGGAAACATTCCTCCGGAATCTCTCCATAGCCCTTTTCCAGAAGCACAACCACGGTAGATCCTCCATAAAGGAACATTCCCTTTTCTGCACCTCTCACAACTGTTCCGGATGTTTGATGATTCTTTATTTTTCCAATCATCATTGCACCCACTTCAATCTGTGAAACCACACCAAAGTTTTCTGTCTGCATAACCGTATATTCTCTGGCATTTTGAATGAATACCGGATATTCGTTCACTGCAATAGGTCTCACAGTATGAAGTTTTCCCTTTAACGGTTTATTTTCCAAAATTTCTCCATCATCAATATATCCATATCGATGGTAATTATCAACACACAAACGAAATACCAGACAGGTCCCTCCCTGATAATTCGGTGCCTTTTCACTTCCCTCCAGTAAGTCCTTAATTCCGTATC
>CACXEU010000006.1 GCA_902766735.1 uncultured Lachnospiraceae bacterium | reverse complement strand
TTATCCTTTTCAAAATAGATGACCGTGACCATGGGATGTTGTTTTTGTTCCAACTGCCGAAGCACTTCCTGAAACTGCTGATCCAGCACCTCCTTCATTTCCTCCGACAAATCTATTTTCTCTACCGTGATTCGCTTTTTTTCTGCAATTGCTTCCTCGTAACCTTTCAATGCAGCGAAAGGGAGAAAAATTTTTGCCCGTTCTTCCATAGGCATTGGTCTGTGTCCCACAGCGCCTCTCCATTCTTTATGGAGGATATCCTGATAATCATTTCTCATGCCTTGTGTCCTCCAATCTGCTGATTTCGTTCCACGGTGGTTGCCCCTTCTTCTAAATTGGTTCCTTTTAAGATTGCATTTTTCCCAAAGCGTCTATGAATCGCTAACATTGCCTTCTGCATCTTTCGTTCTTTTTCCAATTGTTCCGGATTCGAAAAAATATTTAGTTGTTCAAATCCTCGTGGTATCACATTGTTGGCTGAAAGATTAATCCGTCGGATATACAAGGAAGGGTCGGTAATCTGATCAAACAACTGAAGAACTGCCTCTACAATTTCCGATGTGGATGAGGACGGAGCCCCCAGATTTGCCGTGCCATGTGCCGGCTTTGGCACTGTTCTTCCGTAATAATCTGTTTTGATTTCCCGATTGTAATTTCCCTCGTCCACGTTGATTCGGTCATAACCGATATGAAGCGTCAGGGACTCTGTGACCAGATTCTTGTCCACCAGATCAAGCACTAACAGTTCCGTCATTTCCCGAACCACAATTCGCGCTTTTTCATTTTGATACGGTTCCTGCAAGACCTGTCCGGAGCCTAGGCTGTTACTCTTCGGGCGATACGCCTTAATGTCCGCAATGGTGCAAGGCTCATATCCCCAGGCATGGTCAATAAGAATTTCTGCATCAATCCCGAAAATCTTGTATAACCAGTCCTCGTTTTGGAGAGACATCCGTGCCACATCTCCCATCGTGTACATGCCGTGCTGAGCCAACTTCTTCATGATTCCCGCACCGGTTCTCCAAAAATCTGTCAGTGGCTGATGGTCCCACATTTTTTCCCGATAAGAAATTTCATCCAGTTCCGCAATACGCACGCCATCTTCATCCGGCAGGACATGCTTTGCACCAATGTCCATTGCAATCTTACATAGATAGAGATTCGTTCCCAGTCCAACCGTAGCGGTAATTCCCGTACTTCGGTACACATCCAAAACAATCTTTTTGGCCAGTTCTTTTGCACTCATCTGATACAGGGAAAGATAATGGGTCACATCCATAAACACTTCATCAATACTATACACATGAATATCCTCCGGGCTGACATACTTTAAATAAATGCTATAAATAAAAGCCGAATATTGGATGTACAACGCCATCCGGGGAACTGCCGTAATATATTCAATTTCCCGTCCCGTACTTTGTTTGATTTCTTTTACTTTCTGCTCGACTTCAAACAATCTGCTTCTTCCGGATAACCCGTACTTTTTCAATGCCGGCGTTACTGCCAGGCAGATTGTCTTCGATGTTCTGGAAGCATCTGCCACCACTAGATTTGTGGTCAGTGGATTCAGACCTCGTTCCACGCACTCCACGGAGGCATAAAATGATTTTAAGTCAATGGCAATATATGTTTTTTCTTTCATTTCAACCTCCTTTCTGGCGAATGCTGTTATTATACCACACAATTCCCCCTAACATTCAAAAAAGGTCGAAAATTCCTTTCGACCTTTTTCAAAAACCTCTTATAACTTCTTTTTCAATCGTTGTTCCACAATCAAGGTGATTGCTCCGTAGAGCATTCCTGCAATTGGCCAGATTAACCAGCTGATTCTCCAACTGTTCCAAACAAAGCTAATCACAAGATATGCTGCTGTAACAACCATCCAGTAAACCCCGGCCCAACTTTCCATTTCATTGTTTGTCTGTTTCCGTTCTACGGTAAAACCCTCTCGTTGCAATAACTGATCATAGGCACTTTTTCTTATGCCACTACGAACAAATAAAAATACGGCACAAGCTACCAGAAATAATAGAAGTCCTACTGCCATAACAGTCATTGCCTCTTTTTCCAGAACGCCAAACAACACCACCGGAATCACGGAAATGATACATAAGCCTACGCCAATGGCAATATTTCTTGCAAAGATTGGAAGAAATGCTTCGCTTTCATCCACAACTTCTTTTTCCATTTCCCGATCTAAAAGAATTTCTTCTTTTTGAAGATACTCATATTTACTCATAGACAATCCTGTAATGACAAAGAGCGCTACCGCAATCGTCACAATTACAAACAATGCACTCAGTCCCCCCAGCACTGCCATCTTTTCACCCAGATACTGATATGGTTTCTGACTGAATCCCAACAAAACGAGAAGCGTTACCGGAGACATGATGCAAAGCCACACACCAAAGGCAATTTTTTTCGCGGACTGTTTTTGTAATTCAAGAAACGCTTTTGCTTCCTCTTTTGACACAAAACGCTTCGGCGTTTCTTTCTCTCCTGAAATCTCTGTTCTGATTTCCTGCTCCACTTCTCCGTCATCTTTTAATAAGTAATCGGTGGTAATCCCGAAAATTTTACTTAATAATAAAATTTTATCAATATCCGGCACACTGGCTCCACTTTCCCATTTTGATACAGACTGTCTGGACACATCCATCTGGGCTGCCAGTTCTTCCTGAGACCAACCTTTTTGTTTTCTTAATGAAATAATCTTATCTGCTAAATTCATAGTCTTCCCTCCATCTTCTAATATTATACGAAACAGGTTTCACACCTGCAAGGTTCTCATCCGGAAACTTTTTCAATCAAGAATTTCCAAATGGATCAGCTGATGTAGAAAACATAGCATTTTCTCCGGTTGCGCACCACCAAGTTGACTTATCAATTTGTCAACCGGCAGTTGCAACCCTGATAGAATGGGCGTTTCAGCCACATCAAAAACTATTTGATTGTTCAAAAAAAGAAAGGCCTTACACAATGCAAAGCCTTATCTTTTCATTTATTTATCTTTATTTCTGCTTGTCAGCGCAATGGCGACAATTATTCCAAGAAGAACAAACACACCAAATACAGCTACCAACATTGCAACATTTATAATAGCCATAAAGTCCTCCTTCTTATTATGCGCGTACTTTAATGTGTACTTCACGAAGCTGCTGTTCTGTAACTTCTCCCGGTGCTCCACACATCAAATCCTGCGCGTTACCATTCATCGGGAACGGAATTACTTCACGAATGTTTTCTTCATCACGAAGAAGCATAATCATACGGTCAACACCCGGTGCCATACCTGCATGAGGTGGTGCACCAAACTGGAATGCATTGTAAAGAGCTCCGAATTTTTCTTTCAGATCTTCTTCGGTGTATCCTGCAATTTCAAATGCCTTTACCATGATTTCCATATCGTGGTTTCTTACCGCACCTGAAGACAATTCCACACCATTACATACGATATCATACTGGTATGCAAGAATCTCTTCCGGATTCTTTGTTTCCAATGCTTCTAAACCACCCTGTGGCATAGAGAACGGATTGTGTGTGAAAATCATCTGCTTTGTTTCATTGTCGTATTCATACATTGGGAAATCGTTGATGTAGCAGAACTTATACTGGTTCTTCTGAATTAAATCAAGTCTTTCTCCTAAAGCTGTACGAATCTGTCCGGCATAAAGAGATGCATTCTTTTCATTGTCGGCAATGAAGAAGATGGTATCGATTGGCTTTAAGTTTGCCTGTTCTCTGATTTCATCCTTCATGTCATCCGGAATAAATTTATCAATTGGTCCCTTGTAAGAACCATCTTCTAATACTTCTAAGTATCCCAGTCCACCCATACCAATGCTCTGGGCAAACTTCAACAATTTTTCATGCTGCCCCTTGGATAATTTCTGATTTACAACGATAGCACGAACAGTCTTTCCATGGAAAGGCTTGAAAGTACATCTCTGGAAGAAATCAGTTACGTCAATGATTTCCAATGGGTTTCTAAGATCCGGCTTATCGGTACCATACTTTAACATTGCTTCCTTAAAGCTGATAACAGGGAATGGTGCCTGAGTCACTTCATATCCCTCCGGTGCAAATTTATTAAATGTATCTGCTAATACTTCTTCTCCTACACGGAAAACGTCTTCCTGTGTAGCAAAGCTCATTTCAAAGTCTAACTGATAGAATTCCCCTGGGGAACGGTCTGCTCTGGCATCTTCATCTCTGAAACATGGAGCAATCTGGAAATACTTGTCAAAGCCGGAAACCATCAGTAACTGCTTGTACTGCTGTGGTGCCTGTGGCAATGCATAGAATTTTCCTTTGAATTTTCTACTAGGTACAATATAGTCTCTGGCACCTTCCGGAGAAGAAGCACAAAGAATCGGTGTCTGGATTTCTAAAAATCCTAAGTCTGTCATCTTCTGACGAAGATATGAAATCACATTGGAACGGAAAATCATGTTATCACGTACCTTTGCATTTCTAAGGTCTAAGTAACGATATTTGAGTCTCACATCTTCTCTTGTTTCCTTGGAAGTCATGATTTCAAATGGAAGCTGTCTGTAAACTTTACCTAAAACCTTTACAGTTTTTGCTTCTAATTCAATGGTTCCTGTAGGAATCTTAGGGTTGTAAGTTTCTTCATCTCTGTGTTCAATTGGTCCTTCCACAGAAATACAATCTTCCTTACTAAGTCCTTCCAATAAAGTTGTGTCACGCATAACTACCTGCATCACACCATACATGTCTCTTAAGTCAATAAATGAAACACCACCATGGTCACGAATGTTTTCAATCCAACCGGAAATTTTTACAGTCTGACCAACGTTTGCTTCAGAAAGCTGATCCATTGTTACGTCACGATAAATGTTGTTTGTGTTTACGTCCATTGTTTTCTCCTTTCATTTCTATACCTATTTAATCTCGAATGAGTCTTTGCACTTCGCCGTGCAACTCACAGACCTTCGGTCTTCTGTCCCTGCACTTCGCCGTGCAACTCTCAGACCTTCGGTCTTCTGTCTTTGCATTTCGCCGTGCAACTCACAGACCTTCGGTCTGTTTCGTCGCGGGCTTCGCCCTATATTGCTGAATAGAAGAACTTTGCTTTCCACAAGTGCAAAGCAAAGTTCTTCTATTCAGCAATGCACGGCTCATTGCCAAAACGAAAAAAACTGCCCGTCTCGAGATGTATCATCTCAGGACGAACAGTACTAATATACTAATCCGCGGTACCACCTGATTTACTGCAAATGCAGCCCCTCACGGTCTTCGCTTCATGAAAGACCTTCTGCGTCTCGTGCAGATGACGGATTCCCTACTAAAGAAAACTCTCTTTCAGTTCACAGCTCTGAAGTGTTATTCACCGTAATTCATTCTACAGGACTTCCACCAACGCCTGCTCTCTGTCAGCGATAAGTACGGCTACTTCTCTTCGTCATCGCTATCGTTTCTGATTATATTATAAGAAATTATGAATGTCAAATAAAAATCCTCTTCCTTGCTATGCTTTTTTTTCATATGATTCTATGATACACTAACAACTGTTAAAACATAGTAAGGAGTAGCATATGAAATCATTTATCCCACATAAGAAAACACTTATTCCCATCTTATTATTTCTATCACTATATTTTGTGATACTTCTCCTTATTCCCGAAAACTATGATGATTGGGCATGGGGTTCTCGTGTTGGCTTACACCGTTTAATGAGAGGCTTCCTGGGGTACAACGGTCGGCATCTCGGTAACCTTACCATAATGTTCCTTACTCGAATCCCGGTAATGGTTGCATCCTTATTAAAAGTGGTCGTTGTTTTTGGTATCATCTATCTTTGTTCCGGAATGTTGAAATATCGTTCACTGTTACTTTTTGTTTTGTTGGGGATTCTCCTTATGCCGCGTCCAATGCTTACACAAACATTTTGCTGGTCTGCAGGCTTTTCAAACTATGTGACATCGGTTTTTTTCCTGTTCCTGTTCATGGTATGGGTTAATCAATATTATGACATTTCTGAAATGTCCAAATTCCGATTGTTTCTTATTTTCATTTTAAGTATCTGTATGCAATTATATTTGGAGACATCTACTTTATGTCTTCTTTTTTGTAGTGTCATCACCACAGTTTATTACCGTGTGATAAAAAAGAAATTTCATAAAATCTATGGAATCATTTTACTTGGAAACATCATTGGATTTCTTCTGATGTTTACAAATACTGCTTATTTTAACGCTGTTGAAGGAAATGATAAAACTTATAAATCCCTTCAGTTTTCTGTCGATAATGTCTTGATGCTGAAACAATTATGGTGGAAATTTTCTCAGTCAATCATCCCACAATGGCTAACTGAGAACACATTTCTTCTATTCTCACTGACTGGAACCATCCTCCTTTTTTGTTTCTTCTTTTCTTTTAAGGGAAGAAATTTCTTTCTTAGCTTTAATTTACTTTCCTTCCTTTATTTTTTCGGAAGAAAAGTCCTTTTCCTTCTTTTAAAAGCAAAAGTTCCAATGGACAATGAAATCTGTACTGTCGTTTGTCTGCTTTTCTACATAAATTTAGTATTATGCATTTGTTTTGCTATCAAGGACTCAAAGCAAAAACTTCTTTTACTTCTTCCTTTGTTAGCACAGCTGCCATTAACCGGACCATTACTTTTTTCATCTCCAATTAATACACGTTGCTTTATGCCCGGCTATATGCTTTTTATGTTATTTATTTTAGAACTCTTAAATTTGACTTTAAAAGAATTATCATTATCCAATTATCCTTTTTATAATGTTTCAAAAAATTTATCCTATATTGTGATTACAATATTTTTCGTACTCTTTATAACAAATGATATCAATCATTGTGTCATATTACATAATGCTCAAAAAGAAAAAATTGAATATATTAACTCAGAATTGGGAAATAACAAACAAACCATTGTTGTACCATACCTTCCTTATTCTGATATCTACTGCGTTAATTCTAACCCAACGAAAAATCGTTGGCAGACCAAATTCAATATTTACTATAATTTTCCAAACGATACGCGCTATCACTATGTGTCATATTCTAAATGGTTAAAAATCAAATAAGCTACTCACCTTTTGTCTCTTGATTTTTTCTACCTCTGTGCTATAATCGAAAAGTTCTTGTCCCTCGGGACTTTCTTATTTTTTTAATCTAGCCGATTCAGGCAAAAGAATGGAGTTTATGATGCATAGAGACAAAATAAAACCAATGCTATTCAGCACACTTAAGAATTACTCAGGAAAACAACTTACAACTGATATTATTTCGGGAATTATCGTGGCAGTCATTGCCTTACCATTGTCCATCGCCTTAGCTTTGGCATCCGGTGTTGGTCCGGAAGAAGGACTTTATACTGCCATTATCGCCGGCTTCATCATTTCTTTTTTAGGAGGAAGCCGAGTTCAGATTGCCGGTCCTACCGCAGCCTTCGCCACCATCGTTGCAGGAATTGTGGCAAAAAACGGAATGGAAGGCTTAATGATGGCCACCATCATTGCCGGTATCATTTTAATTATCATGGGACTTTGTCGTTTAGGTACTTTGATTAAATTTATCCCATTTACCATCACTACCGGATTTACTGCCGGAATTGCTGTTACGATTTTAATCGGGCAGCTAAAAGATTTCTTTGGATTAGTTTATCCGAAAGGAACTGTCACCATTGAAACAACAGAAAAGGTTGAAGCTTTTGCACGCAATCTCAAGACCGTCAATCCATACGCATTGTTAGTCGGCGGAATCAGTCTTGTGATTCTAATTGTGTGGCCGAAGATCAGTGAAAAAATTCCAGGTTCCCTTATTGCGGTCATTGCGGGAATCCTTATCGTAAATTTTTCCAATATGAATGTGAATACCATCGGAGACTTGTACACCATTAGCAACAGTCTTCCAACATTCCATACGCCGGACTTTTCCATGGGAACCATTCGTTCTGTATTATCAGACGGATTTACCATTGCGATTCTTGCATCCATTGAATCACTTCTGTCCTGTGTGGTTGCAGACAGTATGATTAATTCCCATCACCGTTCCAATATGGAATTGATTGCTCAAGGATGTGGTAACATTGGTTCTGCCTTATTCGGCGGTATCCCTGCTACCGGAGCCATTGCAAGAACTGCTGCCAATATCAAGAACGGCGGACGTACTCCGATTGCCGGTATCGTTCATGCCATTGTACTGGTTCTCGTATTGGTGATTCTCATGCCATATGCGGCACTCATTCCAATGCCAACCATTGCAGCAATTCTTTTTGTAGTCGCCTATAACATGTGCCAGTGGAGAACCTTCGTCACATTGTGTAAGGCAGCTCCAAAGAGCGATATTTTAGTTTTAGTTGCTACCTTCGGTCTAACCGTTGTCTTTGATTTAGTTGTTGCCATCGAAATCGGAATGGTTCTTGCCGTACTGTTATTCCTTAAGAGAATGAGCGATGAATCTCAGGTTAAGGGGTGGAAATACTATGATCCGGAAGAAGATCCGGATGGAATGGATTTAATGCCGATTCCAAAACAGGTTCGTGTTTTCGAGATTTCCGGACCAATGTTCTTCGGCGATGCTGAACAGCTAGCTGCCATCGATTTTAAAGACTTTACTAAAGTCATTATCATCCGTATGCGTGGAGTTCCTGCCATTGATGCCACAGCAATGCGTTCCTTACGTCTTTGCTTTGAGCGTTGTCAGAAACAGGGGATTGCTTTGGTATTCTCCCATGTAAATGAGCAACCGATGAACACTATGAAAAAATCCGGATTTATCGATAAGGTCGGAAAAGAAAACTTCCAGCCACATATCGAAGATGCCATTGCACGTGCAACAAAATTATGTGAAGAATAAATAAAAAGGAATGAAGTCATCTGCTTCATTCCTTTTCTTTTTCTAAACGTCTCTGTTTTCTCAGATTATGTACCCGGGCATATTCTTCCGGCAGCTGTGCTTTTAACTGATCTCGAATTTCTCTTCGATGCTTTAAAAGAATCTCCATGGCTTTCGGGTTTAATTCCTGCAATCGCATTTCTCCCCGCTCACGGCGCTCCTCCACTAATTGTTCCAGCTTTGTAGCATCATCTTTTGTAATTCGTCCTTGATTTGCCAGCTGTTCCAACGCGATTTCCAGATAATCGAAAAATTCATCTTCATCATAGCGCCCAATCAGTCCCCAGGTCGTCTTCAACGCATCGGTGCCAAACACATCCTTATGCTCCACATCCCCTGCAATAGTTGCTACAAGATGTTCTGCTGTTTCCTTTGCCATCTGCTCGAACCGTGCCTCTGCCTCATCCCCAAAAGCCCATTCAAATTCGGCCAATCGTTCCTCAGATTCAATGAAATTCTTTCCTTTTCCATCGTTTTCCGCATCTGCTAAATCATAAGGTTTATGAAGTCCTGCATCTCTTAATGCCAAAGTTATCGTTCGACGCATCACACCTTCGTCAATCATTTTTCCTCCTCCCAACCTTCGGATTCGGTCATTTAAGATTCCTTCATGCTCTGTAATGTAGAAATGGATTCCCTGATTCAATAAATGATTCCGGAATAACATCAAACGATCCACTGCCGTAACATCAATATCATCAATTCCTCTGGCATCCACCACCACCTGCTTCGTATCTTTTTGGATTCCACTTTCAATGTCCTTCTCAAAACGGTCGATATTGGCAAAGAAAAGATTTCCATTAAAGCGATAAATCAAAGTATTTTTAATTGGTCTGGCAGACATGTTTCTATTTAACGGGTAAAAATTTCCTTCTCCCGGAATTCTTCCAAGAAACGCTGTAGATGGAGCAACAGCCTTTATCGCAACGACTGCAAAAGACAGGATACACCCAATCATTACCCCGTAAACCGTTCCAAACAGTAAAACCCCTCCAAAGGAAATCATAAAGACAATCCATTCGTTCTTACTGGTTTTCCGAAGTCTCTCTGCCAGAGAAAACTCTATAATTCCAATTAAAGCGGTCATGACAATTCCCGTCAAAACTGGAACCGGCAAAAACTTTAACAATGGTGTTCCAAACAATAAAATCAATAACATAGTGATGGAAGCCGTAATGGACATCACCTGAGACTTACACCCATAGGAGTCTGCTACACCACTTCTGGAAACGGAACCGTTAATCGGACAGCAACCAACCAGAGCGCCACCCACATTCATTCCCGCATAAGCCAATAATTCCCGGTTATTGTCTACATCATCCTGATACTTCATTGCATAATTTCCGGTAGCCAACAGTGTCTGTGTCATTATAACTGCTGCAATACTCAAGGACTGAATGAGCATTTCCACCGGATCATATTTCATCACGGAAAAATCCGGTAAAACGAAATGAGGTAATCCTCCAGATACCTGTGGCAACAATTTCACTCCATAATCATCCAGATGAAAGCCAATCTGTAACGCCATTCCTACAACCATCATAATCACCAGCATCGGCACTTTCGGAATCCACTTCTTACAAAGTAAAATCACAAGAATCGTACCCAGCCCTAAGCCCAGGGACAAGCCATTAAAGGAATGTCTCTCATGAACCATATGCTTCACCAACAAATAAAGTTCCCCGGTCCCTGCTGTTCCGCCCCAGAGCTTCGGTACCTGCATCAATATAATCGAGGTTCCCACTCCGGAAATAAATCCACCCATCACCGGTGTGGAAATAAACTTTACAATCCTTCCTGCCTTCAGGAAGTAAAAAATCACAAACCATATGGCAACCAATAAGGCAACCATTGGCACGACTTTCATTGCCTGTTCCGATTCTGCTTTCACTCCCAGTGTTGCCAATAAACCGCCCACCATAGCAGCAGGCATGGCATCGACCCCAACCACAAACTGTGGTGATGTGGTAAGAAAGCCAAAAATGAGAATTGGCAACAAAGAACCATATAACCCATAGATTACCGGCAATCCTGCAATCTGCGCATACCCCATGGAGATTGGAATAGAAACAAGCGCAACAATAATGCCGGATAAGATATCATTGTTCCAATGCACTTTTCCGGCAATGAATTGTCCAGATTTATTCTGTTTTATTTCTTTTTTCTGATCTGTCATTATCTCTGCCTAATCTTTCAACTTATTTTCCTGCTAAAAATTCACGAACCTTTTCTAAATACTTCTCACCCTGTTCCCGACCTAAATAATAAGTTTCCCAAAGCTTTTCCGGATTCTTTTCGATATGATTTACCGGAAGTTTCTCCTTCGGACGTATTACTAAAATCTCATCATGGATTTCTTTCTTTCGAATATACTTTATTTCTTCGTTATACATCAAATGTCGTTCTTCCATGGCACGAAGGAAATGAGGATATTGTCTTAGCTGAACCTTTGCCACGCTCATGGCGCTGTTCGGTCCTTTAACATATCCTTTCGGCTGTGTCAGAATCACAACATTTCTATCATATCCAATACTTTCGAAATACTTTAACGGAATGGAATCTGCCACGCCGCCGTCCAAAAGTTTTCGTCCCTGTACTTCCACGATTTTTGAAACAATTGGCATAGATGCAGAACCTTGCATATATAACAAATCCTCCCCTGTACCGGTTTTGATTTTCTTATAAATCGGCTGTCCTGTAATTACATCTGTACAAACCACATAGAATTCCATTGGATTCTTTTCAAAGGTCTCACTATCAAAAGGATCCAGTTTTTCTGGAATATCATGATAAGCAAAATCCACATCAAAAATATTCCCTGTTTTAATAAGCGACTTAATACTCATATAGTTTGGGCTGTTACAATATTTCGTGTTATATCGAATCGTTCTTCCCGGCTGCTTTGATTTATAGTTACATCCAAAAACCGCCCCGGCGCTCACGCCAATGGCTCCATCAAATTCAATATTGTTCTCCATCCATACATCAACGACACCTGCGGTAAACATTCCGCGCATCGCGCCACCTTCCATTACAAGTCCTGTTCTCATAAGCCCTCCTTTTCTGTTTCAATCCGCACATTACCATCTACCTCATATTGTACCATATTTTCCCCTAAATAATGCAAAAAACCTGACGATTTTTCGCCAGGTTTTTGTTTTCTAATATCCTACAATGATTCCATGTTTTTCTGCATAATAGCTATCCAGACCTCTTGTCGGAATAATCTTAATATCGACACTTTCGAATACTTTATGAATTGCTTCCTTGAGCATCACAGCTAACTCCTCATTCTGACAATGAGAAATAATGATAGCGCGACAATTTTCTCCTCGTTCTTTAATGTCGTTAATAATTACACTAATCACTTTCTTACTTCCGCGCGCTATTTTCTTTACCTCAATGGTTCCTTCCGGACTTCCAACACCTACACCGGTCAGTCTTAAAGTGCTGGCAACCATTCCCGCAATCTTTGACATTCTTCCGTTACGTACCAAATTGTTATAAGAACAAAGTGCAAATACAATATGCATTGTTTTCATATATTTATGAATTTCATCTTTTACCACATCAAAATCATCATTGTCAGCAATTAACTGCTGTAACTTTCTGACAATCAGGCAAAGGGTCGGGCCTGTGGACAAGGAATCCAATATTTCAATCTGACGACTCGGATCCTCTTCTAAAATCATCTTTTTTGCTACTCCTGCACTATTAAAACTTCCGGAAAGACTGGATGAAATAGTCACCAAAAAGCATTTTTTCGCATCGCCAATCGCATTAATCCATTCTGCCGGAGATGGGCAAGATGTAAAACTGGTTTCTTTACAATTATCTATCGCATCGATTACCTCATCCACCTGCAATGATTCATTATCCACATAATCAACACCATCAATGGAAACCACAAAAGGCACTGTGGCAAACCCTACCTTATCGTCCTTTTTTTCCAATTCATAAAAATCACAGCTGGAGTCTGTAACAATTTTCCAATCCATTCAGGAATCTCCTTTCCAATCCATTTATCCTTTGTTAGGTTCCTACTATTATTGTAATCATTTTTCTGTTTTTGTCTAGATTAAATTGTATTGAATACTAGATGTTCTTTTCTTTAATTTTAGCTTACAGTTTTCGACAAAGCCATTGATATCCATATCCGTCCAGTTTAATATCCTTCGCTTCCTTTTGTTCTCCGGTCATTAAGTCTTCGAACATTCCTTCTTCCTCTCCAATCCATGCAGTTTTTTCATGCTCGCTGAAATTAAAAACTCCAATGATTTTCTCCCCTTCATAGTACCTACCGATTCCTAAGATACTGTCCTCCCAGGTTTCCACAGTCCATAAATCCGCTCCATTGGAAAATGCCGGATGCCTCTTTCGAAGTTCCCCTAATTTTTTAAGATTTCGGAAAATTTTTCCCGGAACAGAATCTTTCTCCGTGATTTTCTCTGCATCCTCCCAATGGAATTTTCCACGATGAAGATATCTGGCATCTTCTGCATTTTCCGGATTATCTTTATAAGAATAATCGTTCAACTGTCCGATTTCATCACCACTATAAATCATTGGAACCCCCGACTGCATGAGCATATATGCATGAAGCATTAAATCCAGTGAAATCGCTCTTTCTAATGCCTTTTTGTTTCCTTCATCCTCAGCCTTCTCAACTCCACAAAGTGAGGCCGTTGTTCCACAGAAATTAGCATTCTGTATTTCCTCTGAACGGTTTAATTCTCCACGGCTGTTACTAAATCCCGCATTGCCTAAAAAATATTCATTCAGGTACTCTTTATGGGTAATCTCAGCAATTCCATACCGAAGAAGAATATCATAATCCAGACCCCATCCAATGTCATCATGACATCTCAAATAGTTTAGGAACACATTTCTTTTCGGAAGACTTCCCATAATATCAATCTGGTTTCTCAGCAATCCCACATCTCTGGTGGCCACTGTATGCCATATGGTAGCCATGGCAGCCACATTATAAAGCATATGACATTCCGGCTTTTCCTTCGTTCCAAAATACGGAACCACGCGGTCTGCTTCCATGACAACTTCTCCCAGCAGAAGAATTCCCGGACAAACAATCTCACTAATAATGCGAAACATTCTGAGGATTGTATGAACCTTTGGAAGATTCCTACAAGTAGTTCCCAGCTCTTTCCATATGTATGGCACGGCATCCAGTCGTATGACATCTACACCACAGTTCGCCAAAAAAAGAAAATTGTAAACCATTTCATTAAACACTCTGGGATTTCGATAATTCAAATCCCACTGGTATCGGTGAAAGGTGGTCATGACATAATGCCCCATTTCCGGAATTTCCGTGAAGTTCCCCGGTGCCGTTGCCGGATAAATCTGAGGCACTGTCTGATCATAGCGGAAGGGTTCCTGATAGTTTTCAAAGCAGTAATACCGGCTCATATACTCTCCTTCTCCCTGCTTCGCTTTCACAGCCCATTCATGTTCATCAGACGTATGATTCAGCACAAAATTACAGCACACTTTGATGTCTTTTTCATGACATTTCTTTGTAAAATCCTTTAAGTCCTCCACCGTTCCCAAATCTTTCCGCACTTTCCGATAATCCCGAACTGCATAACCTCCATCTGAATTCTTTTCCGGACTATCCAGAATCGGCATCAGATGCAAATAATTCACTCCCAGTTTTTCCACATAAGGAAGCTTTTCCACTGCGCCCTTCAGATTTTCTGCAAAATTATCCACATACATCATCATTCCAAACAGGGAATTTTTCTGATACCAGTCCGGCTCCTCCAAACGTTCCATGTCAATTTCCTTTAATGCGTCACTCCTGGCTTCATAATATTCCGCCATAGTATTACATAATTCTCCGTACATATCACTATTATCATATAATTCCATATAAAGCCAACGAAGCTCATCATCATATTTTTCAAATCTATCATCCAATATTTGTTTCTGTGCTTTGTTTAATGTCATTTAATCACCCCATTTATAAACAAAGAGCACCCAAACACTGTTTGAGCACTCTCTATTCAATTCAGTCTTTATTTTTTCTTATAAATCGTATCGTTTCCTAAGCTATCTTTTACATTCAAAGTATCCCCACTGATTTCATAATCTAACTCCATCGGGTCTGTGTCCTCATAGAAGGAAATTGTTAAAACATCATCTGTCGCACTATATGTAAAAGTCATTTCCTCTCCACCTATATCATACACACCTGTTCCATCGTCTTTAAAATGATACGTAAATCCGCCACTTTCATAAGTCCAATCTCCTAACAACGCATCCGCTCCGGTCTTTTCCACCGTGGTTTCCTTTTCAGTCTGCTTCTCTTCTTTTGTGTCTCCTTTCGAACCGCATCCCATCAGAAAGATACAACTTATTGCAAAAACTATTGTTAACACAAGTATTTTCTTCATATCTTTCTCCTCCTTTTCTTAATAATAATATAGTAACATTTATCATACTACCTGGCAACTGACTTAAAACGTTTTCAGAAAGGAACGTTTCTTTTTCTTGACGAATCCCCAACATATCGTTTATAGTTTCTTTGTGCGTTATCGAAAAAGATAACTAAAGAAATGGAGGACTTAAAATGAAAAAAATTACAAAGACACTATTCATCGCTGCACTTTTCGTAATCTTTGCTTTTCAGACAAAGGTTTCTGCGGCTACCCCTACGTTGCAGCAAATTGCAAATTCGTTTAATTCCAGTGATACAGTAAAGGAATTTGCGAAGGCTAAGAGTTACTGGACTGCTTCCGCAGACGAAAATACTCTTACAATTAAGGCTACGGCAAACGGCTCTAAAGATTCAGCAACTTACACTTTAAACGGAACAATTTTATCACTTACATTTACTAAAGATAATTCCTTGTTCTCAGCCGTATCTGCTACTATTTTAATTGACAGCATTGGTCATTTACATGGATACGCATATGGAGATATGTTCCCAACATTGAATGAGACTGAAGTGATTTCAAAATACACTTTAGAAAACGAAGGCTTACATATGGAAAAGACTTCAGATGGTGGTGGAAAGATTCAGATTGATATTAGTAAAAAGATTCCAATCTTAGATCAGTCACAAATATATATCAAGCCTAGCGACTTGATTTCCAGCACAGGACAGAAATTCTCAAGTTATTCCAAAGGGAATCTCTTATTTATGAAGGATACAAAAGATGGAAACACTGTTTTCATTTTTGCCGAAGAGCCAAAGCTTACAATCAGCACCTATAAGTCTATTCTTTCTGTAATTGAAGTCTACTATGGTGCAAAAGAAGCTGCTACATTCCAGCAAAATTACAGCAGTCTGTCCCTTGGGAATAAGACATTTTCCAAATATAAAGTAGAACGTAATCCAAAAATATCCAGCACACTGAAACAATTCCTGGATGGATCTGAGTACCTTACCATTACAATTATTGATAAGACCAGCAAGCCTTCTTTAAAGACACCAGGCTTTAAAGTAAAAGCTATGAAGAAAGCCATGAAGGTTAAGGTTTCCAAGGTATCTAACCAGACGGGAATTACGATTCGCTTTAAAAAATCCGGTGCAAAGAAATGGACTACAAAGAGATATAACACTTCAAAGTCAATTACTAAAACCTATAAGAAATTAAAATCCAAGAAGAAGTATCTTGTTCAGGTTCGTGCATTTAATAAAACTACAACCGGAAAATGGTCTAAGACCAAAACAATAAAGATTAAATAATTACATCACGAAAGTATCTCACAACTTGTGGGATACTTTTTTCATCCGCGAAAGTGGTGAAACCTCATATTGGCAAGGAACTACAGTAATTCAAAAAAAGTTCACGGTTGCAGAAATTATTCCGCATTTTCCGTGAACTTTACGCCATTTTTTTCACACCATACCACCACATCTTCCATAAGATTCTTATATTCCATGAAAAACTGATATTTATATGGTTGTTTAAAATTTATCTTTACGATATTATCCAATGAATTCCCTTACGCATCTTCTATAAGCTTCCACCGGATCCTCTGCCTGGGTGATTGGACGTCCGACTACGATATAGTCCGATCCAATTTCTTTTGCCTGAGCAGGAGTCATAACTCGTTTCTGATCTCCCACATCTCCGTCAGCGAAACGTACTCCCGGAGTAATTGTCAGGAACTTCGCTCCACAGTGCTCATGTACCTTTCCTGCTTCCAGCGGGGAACAAACTACACCGTCCAAGCCGGCTTCCATAGCATTCTTTGCATAATGCATTACTGTTTCATCCATTGGCTTATCAATCCAGATGTCCTGATGCATTGCTTCTTCGCTTGTGGATGTAAGCTGAGTTACTGCGATAAGAATTGGTCTGCTGCCATCTTCTCTTGTAAGTCCTTCCAGTCCTGCAGTCATCATTGCCTTGGTTCCTGCTGCATGAAGATTTGTCATGTCAACATCCAGGTTTGAAAGCACTGCCATGGACTTCTTTACTGTATTCGGTATATCATGAAGTTTTAAATCTAGGAATATTTTGTGTCCTCTAGCCTTAATCTCTCTTACGATGTCAGGGCCTGCTGAATAAAAAAGTTCCATTCCAATTTTTACAAACGGTTTTTCTTCCTGGAACTTATCCAAAAAGTTCATTACTTCGTCCTTGCTGTTAAAATCGCAAGCAATAATTACATCTTTTCCCATTTTCTTCCTCCATTTATCTATCTTTTTTCAGTCAGAGTATATTCTACACCAATTAGCGTTTCAAGTAAATCACTTTTCATTCCTGTGAATGAATCATCGATTGCTTCATCTTTATTTTAACCGAAACTTAATTTTAAGTAAAACAGTATTCACATACTCCTCCTCTCTTCCGCATACACTATTACAAAACCTTTTAGGAGCACCTATGTCGACTTCCAAAATTTCCATGCTTCGCCGAAGCATTTTTTGGCTCTGCTTACTCATTGCCGTAGTAGGGATTACATACCATTACGACAAAACACTCATTTCTGATGGATGGGATTCCATTGCCACCTCGACGCAGAAAAAGGAGCTACCAATTTACTGTGTGAAAACCGATAAACCACAGGTCGCAATTAGTTTTGATGCAGCCTGGGGAAATGAAGATACCGGAACACTTTTAAAAATTTTAAGTCAATATAACATCAAAACCACTTTCTTCATGACCGGTGGGTGGGTGGAGAAATATCCAGAAGATGTGAAAGCAATCCACACCGCCGGGCACGACCTTGGCAATCACAGCGAGCACCACAAACATATGAGTGAGCTGACCTATAACGAAGTTCAATCAGAAATCAATGATGTAACGGAGAAAGTCCAGAAGCTTACGGGAGAAACCATGCAACTATTCCGCCCGCCTTACGGAGATTATGACAATCAGTTAATCTATCAATTAAGGGAATGTGACTATTACCCAATCCAATGGTCCGTAGATAGTCTGGATTGGAAAAATTATGGGGTGGACAGTATCATTGATACGGTTTTGAATCATAAAGCCTTGAAGAACGGTGCCATCATTCTGATGCACAATGGCGGAAAGTATACTGCGAAAGCATTGCCTAGAGTCATTGAAGGATTACAGAAAAAGGGATATGAGATTGTGCCGATTTCTGAATTGATTTATCAAGATCATTATCATATCGAAGTGGATGGAAGTCAGGTGCAGGATTCAGATAAGCATTAATCAAAATTCGGATTTTCTTTTCGGACCTAACTCTTTCATTTTATGATATAATAGTTATATAAGTGTAAGGAGGTACGATTTATGAAAAAGAATCGATTTGTAACATCAATTTGTGTGTTAAGTTTAGCAATTAGCCTGCTATCATTCACGGGAGTTTCTGCAAAAACTGTAAAATATCAAACGAACACCGTAAAGAAAACCAGTACCTATGCATCTCTGGACTACACGAACCTAATCGTTAAAGGAAAGTCTAAAGTTGCTAAAGCAGTTAATCGTGATATGAAAAAAGGAAACAAGGCAGCACTGAAATATTATAAAAAAATGAAGAAGACTTACAGAACAGGCGAATATGGAACTGGGGCTTTTTTCTCTGTCGATAGAAAGGTTTCATCAAAGAAAGGGAAATACTTTTCCATCAAAGAAAATAATATAGAATACAGTGCAGGGGGAGCTCATCCAATTTCAAGTTTTGTTGGGTATAACTACAATATTAAGACAGGAAAAAGGGTGTATCTTACCGATGTACTGAATCTGGATTTAGACACCACAAAAAAGAAAATACAAGCAAAATTGACCAAGTACTTCAAAAAGCACAACATTGAATCATCTATATATGACGAAACAACTTTTAAAGATTACAAAGAAGACACCTTCCAATTTTACATCAAAGGAAAGAAAGTGCATGTCGTCTTTTCCCCATATGATGTTGCACCATATGCAGTAGGCTTCGTGGAAATAACTTTTAAGTTGAAATAAGCAGTGGATTTATTAAATGCAAAAAAGCGGATTTAATAGAATATATCCCAGGAAAAAAGAGTAACCAGACTTAAAGTCTAGTTACTCTTTTTTTCACACATCTCACAAATCTTCTCAAACAATTGATTATAATTTTCTCGGAAGTACTCCCGAACCTCTTCATTCGGCATCACGGAGATGGCTTCCATCCCCTCGTCGTAATATCCTTTTGCAATGTCACATGCTCTTGCAAAACTATTTGTTTCAATCAGCTTGCTCAATAAGGCTGTGCGATATTCTTTTGTCATTCCATCCTTTTTCACATCATTGGCCAGTTTTTGGATTATCTTGTAATCCTTCTTTTCTTCTTTTGCCAGAATGATTGGAAGGGTGTAAACCCCATTGTAAAAATCCTGGAAGGTTGGCTTTCCGATGATTTTCTCATCTGATAAAATATCTAGTAAATCATCGTGAATCTGGAACAACATTCCGAAGTTTCTTCCGATTTTCGCGTATTCATTGATGACCTGATCTTCACTCTCACACATGATTGCCCCTGCCATGGTTGCGACTTCAAACAATGCCGCTGTCTTTCCCTGAATATTGGCAAGATGTTCTTCTTTCGTGATGGACAAATCATATAACTTTTCATTCTGGTTCAATTCGCCATAACATAATTCTTCGAATCGCTCTAGTATGGTTTTACTATATTCTCGCATGAGCTCCTGCTGATTATTAAAATTATAAATCATGGAAAACATCATATAGTCGCCCAGATAAACTGCCGACTTGATTCCGAACTTTTTCTGAACAGATAATCGATTTCTTCGTTTTTCAGAATTATCAATCACATCGTCATGAATTAATGTTGCCATATGAATCAGTTCCAGCATTGCTGCAAATTCCGTGATATCCTTATCCGGATTTAAGGAATATGCCGAGGCCAACATAAAGCGTGGTCGAAGTTGTTTTCCTTTCACGTCTAAAACCCAACGGACCATCTGATTAATCATCTTACTCTTTCCATACATCATCTGATCCATATGTTCATTCACTCGTTTTAATTGTATCTCTAAATAATTGTTTATCGACATCGGTTTCTCCCCAATTTGATGCTCTATAAAAGCCTCTGGCATCAATCTTTTGTCCTTTAATTTCTATCCCACATAAATATGCGGATTCACGTTTACACCATTCATTTTTACGCCAAAATGCAAGTGCGGTCCCGTCGTCTGCCCAGTCAGTCCCACGTATCCAATAGTCTGCCCTGCAGATACTTTGTCTCCCGGAGCCACCACAAAGGCCATCATATGCATATATTCTGTGACAACTCCGCCTCCATGGCTGATTCCCACAAACATTCCTGCAGAAGAGCTATTGTACGCCCAGATAACGGTTCCTGCTCCGGACGCTACGATTGGAGTTCCAATCGGTGCCGGAATATCAATTCCCTTGTGAGGACTCTTTCGTCCCGCACGATCTCCCCAGTTAGATGAAAGATAGGTATGCCCCGGCAACGGCCATGCATGTGGTGTCGTCATAACATCCTCTTCCCCGTTAGCCTTGCGCTCTTCCTGTTCCTTTCGAATCAGGTCTCGAAGTTCTTTCATCAATGCATCTTCATCTACATGGTTCTGTGCAATCTGATCCTTATAAAGCTTAATCTCTGCTTCTTTCTTTTCAGAAAGTGTTTTCATCTTATCAATGGATTTTTTCTGCTTGTTTTTGAGATCAACCAGTTTCTTTTTATCAGCATTCAATCGTGCACCAATCACTTCGATTTTCTTTCTTGTATCAGAAAGTTTCTGGAACATTTTTCTGTCGTAGGCAGAGATATCGCTGATGTATTCGGCTTTACTGAGCATATCATTGACGCTGCTGGAATTGAATATCAGGTCAATCATCTGCATATCTCCGTTTTCATACATATACTGTATTCGAAGCTTCATGTCTGCATACTGCTGCTGTTCCTGCTGCTGCGCACGATTTAATTTTCTTTTATTCTTTTTAATTTCTTTCTTTTTCAGTTTCAGTTTTTCCGCTGTCTCGATGAGAGATTCCCCCATCTTATCCAGCTTTTTATTCAGTTTGTCCAATTCCTGTTCTGCCGAATCGGCTTTATACTGCAGGTCATCATTTTGTCTCTGCATGTCAATGATTTTCTTCTGCTTCTCCTTGCTGTCCTCACCATAAGCAAAATGATTCGCTGTGATTAGAATTGCAAAACATAAAATGAAACTGATTATAATCTTACCTTTTTTTCTAAACATTACTTTTTCTTCTTTTTCGGAGTTTTTACGCATTTTTTATTCTTACATGTTCCAAAAATCTGATAACCAAACTGGTAACGATACGCTCTGACACGAATGTAATACTTTGTTCCTGCCTTTAACCCGGTAATGGTATAAGATGTCTTTGCTGTTACCTTGCTCTTTGTCTTGGAAGCCTTGAAGTTTTTATTTGTAGAATACTGAACCTGATATTTAAATACCGGATTCACTTTTGCGAACTTCACGGTTACCTGATATTTTGGTTTCTTCTTTGAAGACTTTTTCATCTTCTTTGGCTTACTAACCTTTTTAATTTTTGTAGCCCCGGTTGAAATTTCTTTTTCAGGGGTTCCCTTCTTTCCATCTGGATCAATATAGCATGCTGATGCCATATATTTTCCAGTCACGAAATCTGTACTATAATAAACAGTGCTGTTAGCATATCTGGTTGCTATAGTTCCCTCAGATTTCACACCATTGTTTTCATAACGTTTTGTTCCCTTATCGAACAATTCCTTATCTAACACAGCTGTTCTTGGCTGGCTGACACTTGCTAAATGAACCAGGCTTGCTCCGTCATTTTTCTTGGAAATATTACCAATATTCAAATAAGGATTGTAAATCTGTTCTTCATATGCCCAATGAGAATGTCCCGTAAACAATGTCACATTCGCATATTTCTTCAAAAGATTTCTTAAGCGCTGCTCATCCTGATTTCCATATACATAAGTCAAGTCATATGTATATCCAAGTGGTGTTTCCAGGTTTCCCACACTCTTTGTCACATTGCCGCCTTCTGCCGCTAGATAGGTGTGGAAATATACATAAACTTTCTTATTCGCATATTTATTCAATGTCTTATGAAACCAGTTTAACTGGTCGTCTGCTAAAAGGCTCTTTCCTTTTCCATAACTTGCCTTGGTCTGACTTAAGAAGATGTGATAGTCATTACCGCTTCGATAAACGAAGTCCACTCCGTTTGCGCAGACATCGACTACGTTCTTATCTGTCGTTCTGGTTTTATTAACGTTTTCCGCAAATAATTTCACTTCTTTTTCAGCATTCTTTGTCCAGGAAACATCATGATTTCCCATACATGTATAAACAGTAAGGTCTTTATATTTTCCAATGGCCTTATTGAATTTATTATAGGAGTCAATTTCTCCCTGATTACTTAAGTCCCCGGTCAGGAATAACTGCTTCACACCCTGCTTGTGAATGAATGCCAGTGCATCATCAAATGATTTTACTGCATCATCTGCGCTAAAATCGCTATATCTGTTAAAATGCACATCACTCATCAATGCGAAAGTATATTTCTGTTCGCCTTCGGCAAACAATTTATTTTCCGGAATGGTATAACTATCCACAACAGTATCCGTGCTATCTTCTACCAGGACTTCCTTTGCACCTTCCGGAATCACGGTATATGGTGAAATAAATTTATAATCTGCTGTCAAGTTACCTTCCGCGGTAGTCACAGTTCCCAGTTCTGTAAATTCCACATCACCGCTCTTTAATTTCTGACCTTCGCCATCTCCCCAGTATAATTCGTAAGTTCCGGCTTTCTCTGTGGTGACGGAAATCGTTCCCGCTGCAGAGCCTGCTTTCGCGTTTGCGAACTGATACGTCACGTTCTGTGCGACTTCTCCACCTTCTGTAATGACTACTGCTGAATAAGTCGAAACGGTTAGCGCTGCAACCATAAGCATGGACAATAACTTCTTACTTCTCATAAATCTCCCACCTTTCTCTCTTGGCTTTTTAAGAACATAATTTTGCTACGATTTCATTGATGACCTTTCCATCAGCTCTTCCTTTGAACGCAGGCATCACAGTCTTCATAATCTGCCCCTTATTTCCAGTGGCAATTACTTCAGAAAATTTTTCCTTTAATTCTGCTTCTACTTCTTCAGCACTCATTAACTTTGGAGCGTATTCATTGAACACGTCGTAACGTGCCTGATATTCTGTCTTTAAGTCTTCTCTGGAATCCGGGCAACCGTCAATTTGCTCCTTCACTGACTTTAATTCTTTTAAAATCACTTTATTTACCATTTCTTCCGGAATATCCTCACGACATCCTGCATCAATTCCGGCTTTTTTTACCGCCTGCACCAATGCAGAAATGGATTCCTTTCTAGGCTTATCCTTTGCCTTCATTGCTGCAACCATATCTTTCTGTAATGTCTTTAAATCCATTTTTAATTCCTCCTAATTTCTAGTTATATTATCCTTAGAGTTTCCCCTAAAATAATCCACATTAACTTCTTTACTGAACTAACGAACTCCATCCATAATCTATCTTTTTATAAGATGGATCCACAACTGATAATATATGATCATACAAATAATTATATGCAGACTCACGAGGCATCATTTGATGCTGATAAAGATAGTTTGCAATCCGAAAAACGGAATAGGACTGAATTTTACCATATACATAGGTTCCGTCCGATAACTTTGCATATCCTCGTATTCTATAATCAGCCTCATATGCTTCTTTGGAATGAGCACCAAATTTCATGGTCATACTATAATAAATTGCCGTGGCGGAATCGCCAAGTTGTTCCTTCAGGACACCAAGTCCTTTGCTGTCAAATCCCTTTACAAAATAATTATCGGAATCCACGGTCATATCCTGTGCCTTCCAATCTGTTACTGTTCCATTATACACCGCCAGGCCATAAATTAAACCATATTCTGCTACCTTTTTTCCATTTATTTCAGGTTCAACAGAGGCAATGACACGACTTCCTTCCACAGTGGTACTAATCTGATATCCTTCAATCCTTATCTGCTCAGAAATCTGCGGTTCTTCCTTTTCCGTGACTGGCTCTGTTATTTCTTCCGTTGTTGCCTCGGTGACGATTTCAGTCGGTGGTTCCGGAGCGATTGCATCATATATCCCCTGATGCAAGTAAGAAACAGAACAATTACTGTTTTCATTGTTGAACCGAGTCCCCTGATAATCTGCCACCCCAACGTCATCGAATACTAACGCTGTGGTTCCATACCCACGAACATCGATTCCATTTGTTTGTGGTCCATAAATCTTTGTTTTGGAAACAGTTACCTGGGATAATTCATTAAAACAATCAAAAAGAATTCCCTCATAGGTCGAATCAATAATCGTATTGTTTGTAACCTGATAGTCTGCTTTCATTTCTTGATTCGTCACCCAAAACCAAATGGCACCGATATTATATTTATAGTCGCTATGCAGTGTTCCACATCTGACAAGAATATTTCCATCTACCTGGATTGTTCCGGAAAAGCCATCTGACGTATCAAACTGACTGGATACACAAATTCCACCGCCATTGTTTACAGTATCCGCTACATAATTATTCGAAACATCATTTTCATATCCGCCATAAATTGCAATGCAATTTGCCAATGTCGGTATTTGCACAGTATTGTTGTAAATCTTATTATTGTAACAATTTCCCTGCCATGGCCAAATAGCGATTCCGTCGTCGCCGGTATTACGCACGGAATTATTGTAAATTCTTGCTCCACTACTTCCACTGCAAAGATTAATTCCATCCGCATAGGTATTTCTGATTCGACATCCACGAATAGTTAAATTCTCAGCTGCATATGTCCATACCCCGACTTTAACATGCTCCATCCAAATATTTTCAATGACGCTATTTGTGCTGGCTGAAGTTCCCCCAAACGCTGGTAAATCCTCTGCGTCTAATCGATGGTCTGCCAGACCTGTCATTGAAAAATCATAAAACCCGCATGTTCCGGAATAATCAAAGGCCGCTCCTAATCCAATCAAATTCGAAAACCACATTCCCGCACCACGGATGGTAACATTAGAAACAACCATATTTCTTTTTTCTTTCAAATGAAATGTTCCTACCGGAATCCAAACTTCCTTTCGCTGATTTTTCGCAGCCCGAACACAAGATAAAAAGGCATCATAATCGTCCTTTCCATCATCTGCTACAGCCCCGTAATCAGTGATTGATAAACTATTCTCTGGGCGTTCCTTTGCGGAAACATTTTCACATTCGATAAAATCAATAATATAATAGGAGGCACTACAGGATGCATCTTTTTGTAAACGTATTTTTGTTCCTGCTGCTAAGGTACCTTCTTTAAAGAATCCGCGTGATTCATCAAAAAAGCGATGACCATTTCCGCCACTAACTTGATTGTCATAAGGATATGCACCATACACCCACGCATACTTTGAGGTCAAAGTCATATCCTTTGATTTATTTCCATTCACATATAGTGATAATGATGCATCAATCCCCTTTCCATCAGCACTGTCCGGCATACTATATCTTAAAACCATTGCATTTGCCGGTTTTTTTAATTCAAACTCAACATAATCTCCGGTGTTCTGCAATTTTACAGCTTCTCTGCCACTTGCTTCAGACTGAACATCAATGAGGTAATTGCGACTGTCTTTTAAAACCGTGGCATTCGTCTCGGCATTTTCTGCTTCATATGTTGTATATGGTAACTCTGCGCCAATGCCTGTTGTATCTACATAATAATCTTTTTTTACCGGCTCAACCTCATTTGAAAAACCTACTGCATATTCTGCTGCATTCTTTGAACTGTAAACCTTCGCCTCCGCTGTCACATAGGTAGCCATATCATTGTTAATATAAACCTCTGCTCTGTTTGAACCTCCATCATGAAAAATGATACTAAATCCCGCTGAAGCACTTCGGTGCACGACGACCTGATACCAACTCTCTCCCATCTGAGTTGCTTGGGTAGCCTTTGTTCCCGGCCAACTATCAGAAACCCCTGCATCATTGGCATATGCATAGCCGTAAATATCATTCCAATGATTCGAATTCAAAAAATAAACCGTTGTACTCTCTACTGCATTATTCACCTGTGGCTTACTTGCAACAATACAACTAATCATTAGGCATAACGAAAGCATATAAGCGATGCTTTTCTTTCCTACTCCCATATTCATTTCCCTTTCACTTTTATCTTTTCTTTCCTCTTCCGGATTTTTTTCCTGAGGGATTTCTTTTTTCATTCCTGTGTTTTCCATTATTTTTAGCCGTATTAGAGGTGGTACGTTTTCCTTTTCCGGAATTTTTCTTCATTGTATTACTACTGTTAGCTGATTTTTTTCGGTAATTTCCTCTTTCATTTTTTATTTGTCTCGGCTTAATGAGACACTTCTTATCAAAACCAATCAAATCCTCTCGTCCTGCAATATGAAGGGCTTCCTTTACCAGTTCATAATTGGCAGGATTCCGATACTGCATCAATGCACGCTGCATTGCCTTCTCATGAGGATTTTTCGGCGTATAGACTTCCTTCATTGTCCTCGGATCCACACCGGTGTAATACATCACGGTAGACATGGTAGACGGTGTCGGATAAAAGTCCTGTACCTGCTGTGGATTGTATCCAATGTCTCTCAGATACTCGGCCAGTTTCACAGCCTCTTTCATGGTAGAACCCGGGTGGGAACTCATAAGATATGGCACCACGAACTGTTTCTTTCCCGCCTTCTCATTCAGCTTATAGTACTTCTCAATGAACTTTTCGTACACACAGTTCTGCGGTTTTCCCATATACGACAATACCACATCAGAAATATGTTCCGGAGCAACCTTTAACTGCCCGCTAATATGATGGTCCACCAGTTCCTTGAAGAAGGTACTGTTCTTATCCTTGTCCGCCATAATATAATCGAAACGAATTCCGGAACGAACAAATACTTTTTTCACCTTCGGCAGTTCCCGAAGTTTCCGAAGTAACTTCAAATATTCACTGTGGTCTGTATCCAGATTTTCACATGGTTTCGGCCACAAACATTGTTTATGTTTACAAACACCATACTTCAACTGCTTCTTACACGCCGGATGATAGAAGTTCGCCGTTGGTCCCCCTACATCATGGATGTATCCCTTAAAGTTCGGCATCTCGATAATTTTCTTTGCTTCCCTAATAATGGACTCATGGCTTCTGGTCTGAATGATTCGTCCCTGATGGAAGGTCAATGCACAGAAACTGCAGGCACCAAAACACCCTCGACAACTAATTAGGGAAAACTGAATTTCCTGAATGGCCGGAACACCTCCTGCCTTTTCGTAACTCGGATGGTATGTTCTTTCATATGGAAGATCATAAACATCATCCATTTCCTGGCGGGTCATTGGCTCCTGGGGCGGATTCTGCACTACATAAACACCATTCGGATATGGTTCCACCAAGGTCTTTCCATTAAATGGGTCCGTGTTTTCCGACTGCACCCGGAAGCTGTCTGCATAACGCAATTTATCTTCTTTCATTTCATCATAGGATGGAAGAATAATCGGGTCATATGCCAGATCCAGATTCTTTGTTTTAAACACCGTTCCCGGAATATATGTAATATCACTTATATCCATTCCGCTCGCTAAGGCATCCGCCACCTGCACAATGGATTTCTCACCCATTCCGTAAGTAATCAGATTCGCCTGGCTATCTAATAAAATGGAACGCTTAAAGCTATTGCTCCAATAATCATAATGAGCCATTCTTCGAAGACTGGCCTCAATTCCTCCAATCAGAATCGGCTTCGTCCGATAAGTTCTTCGAATCAGATTACTGTACACGACAGTCGCGTGGTCCGGTCGCTTTCCAATAACTCCTCCCGGGGTATACGCATCTGTATCACGGTGTTTCTTGGAAACATAGTAGTGATTCACCATGGAATCCATATTTCCTCCCATGACAAGAAATGCCAGTCGTGGCTCGCCCAAGGCATTGATACTTTCCTCATCCTTCCAATCCGGCTGAGAAATAATACCAACGGTATATCCATGAGACTGCAACACTCTGGCAATGATAGCATGACCAAAAGAGGGATGATCCACGTAGGCATCCCCTATCACATACACGAAATCAAGTTGCTCGATTCCCTGTTCCTTCATATCCTGTTTTGAAATCGGTAAAAAAGACATAATGCACTCCTTCTCAGTACATTATGTCTTAATCTAATTTCTTTGTCAACGGCATCCCCCCAAGGGAATCGTTACTTTTTTATTCCGTTGTTCCAACAAAACGGTCAATGGTTTCCGCCACATCTTTCCTGGACTTTTCATCTGTATGGTGGATACGATTTAATACCGTATCTCCCAGAAATATATTGGAAACATTGGACTTCTTATATTCCTCGACTGTTCCGAAAAAGGTAGCATCCTGTTTCAGATGCAAAATATGTGTGGCATAATCCATGGCATTTTCAATGTCATGAGAAACCATAATCACAGTGACCCCTTCTTTTTCATTCAATGTCTTAATCTGCTCATAGAACTCCATGGTTGCCGCCGGGTCTAAGCCAGTGGTTGGCTCATCTAAAATCAGTACACCGTCTGTGGCACACAACGCCCTTGCCAAAAGAACTCTTTGCTGCTGTCCACCGGAAAGCTCTCGGTAGCATTTTTTCTTTAATGGCATTATGTGCATTTTTTCCATATTCATGGTTGCCAGTTCTTTATCTTTTTTCGTATGAAATGGAATCTTTCTGGACCCGCTTAAAGTTCCCGAAAGAACCACCTCCCAGACGCTGGCCGGAAAATCTCTTTGCACAGCCGTTTGCTGCGGCAGATAACCAATTCCCCTCTTGATATTCTTTTCAATAGTCCCGTTTAGCGGTTTAATCAGCCCCAGCAATGTCTTAATCAAGGTACTCTTTCCCGCTCCGTTTTCTCCCACAATGCACACATAGTCTCCCTGATTCACACAAAAGCTCAAATCCTTTGCCACTACTAAATTTTCATATCCTAAACTAACCTTTTTAAAATCAAAAATCATTGTCTTTCACCTTATTTGTTACACTTATTACATCTTCCATATAATACTGTTTTTTTCGTATTTACCTTGAAATGATGATCGCTTTCTACATGATGATACAGTTCTGCCAGATGGTGACATTCCATCTTTGAAACCTCTCCGCATTTCTCGCACTGAATATAAATCATATCCTCTTCATCCTGTTCCGGCATCCATTGATAGCAGGCTCCTGACTTTCCTTCCACGTTTACCTTCGTCACCACCCCTTCTTCAACCAGACGGTCTAACTGTCGGTAAATTGTTGTCAGTCCTACGGAAATATCCTGCTTCTTTAAATAATCCATCACCTGTTGCACAGTAACATATCCATCTTTATTTTCTTCCAGACATTTCTTAATGACTTCATTCTGTCTGGTCTTGTACTTTCCTGCCATATTTTCCTCCACAAACGAATTTGAAAACCTTTTTCATTTTACTATAAGAAAAAAGGAGTGTCAATTATTGAGTTCCTTTGCCATAAATAAAAAATGAGTAGAACCGTTAAATAGTTCTACTCATATAACTCATTCCGCCTACCTTTACTCTAGATTATTTGTTGTAACGATTGTTTTTTTGTCTTGCTAAACTGTTCTCAAAAAATCAATTACATCCCCCATCTTTATAAAGTAGCTCATTCCTTCAACATACGCCGATTCAATCTTACCCACAAATACTCCAAGCATTTTTCCTTGCATATTAAAGACAGGTGCACCACTATCCCCCTCATTTATCGGAACACTCGCCTGTACAAATTTTGTTTTTGTATCATCTATTACGGCATCAAATTTACTAACAATTCCCGTTTTTAATGATATTCCATTATTTAACGAGTTACCATATGCAACAACCGTCTCACCCAATATACAAGTGTTATTAACTATTTCTATAGGTTCAATACTACAGTTTTCTATCTCTAATATGGCCAAGTCATATTTGGCAGATTGTCTATACAACTTACATGTATATTGTTTATTATTACTTTCCGCATATATTTTATCTGTCTTTTCATCAAAAATATGCCCTACAGACAAAACATACTTTTCATCTTGATAAGAAATAATTACCCCTGTTGCATACACATCTTTTCCCATAGATAATGTAACTACTGCATTATTATTTTCTTGTGCAACATTATAGCAGTAATCGTTCTTATCTTCCGTATTATTATTAATAGTCCCTCTAAAGTAAAAACATATAAAAATCACAACTATAACTACTCCAAAGAGTATAATAGTCTTTTTAAAACTTGAATTCATCATAATATTTATATTTTGTAACAGAGTTAAAACCGCTAACATCTACCTTTCCGTTGGATGTCCATTTTATGGCCTTTGCAATGTTTGTATTAATGTCAAAAGTTGTGTGAATATATGCGAAACCAATATTAGCAGCAAGTGTATTCTTGTTTGCTTTTGAAATATTAAACGTTACCGCACCAGAAATAGTTTCATTCTTTATAAGTTTAAGCAAACCTTGCGTTGGTCCAATTCCAAATGACATTGAAATACTTTGAGTATCTGAATCAAATTTTGCTTTAGATTCATTTTTTCCTAACTTAATACCTTTTTTATATCTATATTTATGCGTTAACTTTTCCCCTGATGCTTTTACAGTCCATTCTCTATATGCTGTAAAATCCACACTTTCAGTATTCAACGTAATATTGCTATCGTGGAAAAACGTTAACCCATCCTCAAATCTCATTGTAGGATTTTTAAGCCAATGATAAGTTATCGCCATACCCCATTTTGTTTTTTTATTATTTTTTGCATACGAGGAAATAATTAATCGCATGTAACCATCACTACTTTTTTTGGTATACATTTTCCCTGCTTTATACGTACATTTTTTGAGTGTATAACTATTACTTATTATTTCACTCTCAGCCGTTTCATTTTCCTCTATTTCTTTAAGAGCCTCCTCCTCACTCATTACATCCAAACTATTATCCATGCCGAATTGTTCTTCAACCTTGATGACAAATGATATTTCTTTATAAGCCTTATTTTTAATAAATTTTTTTATCTTTTTTGCCTCGTCAACTTGCCCATTTTCTACCAAATCTTCATAAGCTTTACTTTCTTTTACAGACTTAATTAATTCTCCACCTTCTTCAAAGTTCTCATCTATGTATTCTTGAATTTCAGCGTTGACATCATCAACCTCACAATCTACTTCTGAGCTTTCAATTATTACTCCATCATTTTTTCTTTCAGAAGCTTGTGTTGTAAAAACATTTCCACCAAATACTATTAAACACATTCCTAATGCAACTGCCTTTTTTCCTATTTTTTCCCCTTTTTTAATCATCATATTATTTGAGTAATACGCAAAGGCAACAACTCCCAAAATATACAAAGTCATCAAACTATAAGAATAGAACTCCCCTTTTTCAATCAAGTCTTCTATATGACGATAAAGTAACGTACTTCCAAATGCTACCCATTTCATATTAAATACTCCTACGAATAGTTGTATTAATAATTCCATTCTGTTATCTCCATTTTTATTTAATATTCTCATTAGTATAATATTACCCACAAGAACAATCAAGTAAACAACTATTCGCACTAGATACTCTCCAAGATAACTCTTTGTTGACATTCCATAGACATGATTCTCAAATACAGAAAGGCCACTACATCCATAAGCCACAAATCCTAAAGCCAAGCTTAATCCAATCCATATTATCCAGACAATATACTTTTTCATAATAAAGTCTCCCCTCTTCTTTCAATTTTTTAATATAACCTATATATTAGTTTCTATATTATTATATAACAACTAATAACCAAGTCATTATATATATATATATATATACGCTTTGTCAATGTTACCGATTAACTACGATTATCAACTACATTTTCACTTTGAAACAATGACAATTCCAACACTTAATTTTCCAGATATTCTTTCACTTCCAGTAAATCCTTCAGGATAATTCCTGCTTTCTCTTTCATCTCATCATCCGGTTCCACCAAATCCGGCACCATTACCGGAATCATTCCTGCGTTATATGCTGCACGAATGCCATTGTAGGAATCTTCAATAACCAGAACCTCCTCCGGCTTCACCTCAAGTCCTTCTATGGCTTTTAGGAAAATGTCCGGCTCCGGCTTACTTTTCTCCACCATATCTCCACCAACAATCCGGTCAAAATATGGCCTAAGTCCTGCATCTACAATCTGTTGCTCCACCAATGCCCTACGGGTAGAGGATGCGATTGCCACAAAGAACCCCTCTTTTTTTAAATATTTCAACAGTTCTTCCACGCCTTTTTTCAACGGCAACCGTCCACCATCAAATTCCTCATGATATTTCTGCGACTGTTCCCTGCAATATTCATCATAAGGAAAATCTTCTCCGTAAAAATCCAACATAATTTTTCGGGTGGTTGCTGCATTGACTCCGATGCACTTATAATAGGGAATTTCAATATTTTCAAAACCATACTTCTTCGATAGTTCCTTCCACTCCTCAAAAATCACTCTTTCTGAATCGAAAATCACTCCATCCATATCAAAAATAATTACTTCCATATATCTTTTCCCTTCATATTTTGCTTTTGTACCCTATATTTCAACATTTCTTTTTTTTTGGGGTACACAATTATTTCTTATTTTTTGCTTCTGTACCCCGATTTAGTCCAAAATCCTAAAAGTCAGGGTACAGCTGAAAATTTTTGATGCTACGACTGTACCCTGGTTTTGCCCAAAAACCTGAAAATCAGGGTACACCTAAAAAATCTTGAGGTCTAAACTGTACCCCGGTTTTGCCAAAAAACCTGAAAATCAGGGTACACCCGAAAAATCATGATGCATAAACTGTACCCTGGTTTTGCCAAGAAACCTGAAAATCAGGGTACACCTAAAAAATCTTGAGGTCTAAACTGTACCCTGATTTTGCCAAAAACCTGAAAAGCAGGGTACACCTAAAAAATCTTGAGGTCTAAACTGTACCCCGGTTTTGCCAAAAACCTAAAAATCAGGGTACGCTCCAAAAATCAAGCCGCCACAATGTGACGGCTCAAATGAAATATCTAATTATTTTACCTGGCTGTAAATATCGTCGGTCAGCTTCTTAATAATTCTTTCTACTTCAGCAATTGTTTCATCCACTGGAGTCTTCTGCTTATCAATCTGCTTATCACGAGTTGAAATTTCAACTGCATTTTCTGCAAGGTTTCTTGGACTTACCACAACTCTTACCGGAACACCTAATAAATCTGCATCGGCAAACATTGCTCCCGGTCTTACTTTTCTGTCATCATAAATTACTTCGATACCTTTCTTCTGTAATTCTTCATAAATTTCATCTGCCTTTGCCTTGCATTCCGCATCATCAGAACGTAAGCAGCAAAGATGTACCTGCCAAGGTGCAATAGTAATTGGCCAGATTGGTCCGAAGTCATCATGACGAACTTCGCAGATGGAAGCGGCCATACGACCTATACCGATTCCGTAACATCCCATGATAGGATTCTGTTCCTTACCATTCTCATCTAAGTAAGTCAGTCCCATAGTTTTGGAATACTTTGTTCCAAGCTGGAAGATATTACCTACTTCGATACCTCTGGAAATTGTGATAGCCGGCTTTCCACAGTGTGGACAAATACCACCTTCTGTGATCTTTGCTAAATCAAGATATTCTACGCCTGGGCAATCTCTTTCCACATTGAAACCTGTGTAGTGAGTATCCACTTTATTGGCTCCTGTTACAAGGAAATCAATTCCCTTCAATGATGTATCAAATAATACGGTTACCTTTTCATTGATTCCAACCGGTCCAATGAATCCGGCAGTCAAGATGCTGTCATCTTCAATCACACCCGGATGAATATCACAACCTACGGCGTTAGTCAGCTTTGTTTCATTAATATCTAAATCTCCACGGATGAATGCTACTATGTAACTGTCGTCTTCATTCTTCTGATATACTACAGCCTTAGCAGTGTTCTTTGAATCAACCTTTAAGAATTCGCATAAATCTTCAATGGTAGAAACATTTGGAGTTTCCACTTCAGTCAATTCTTCCACACCACGGGTATTTTCATTTTCAATAATGTTTGGAGCAGCTTCCACATTTGCACTGTATCCACATTCCGGACAGATTGCAATGGAATCTTCTCCTGCTGCAGTTAACAACATATATTCATGAGATACGCTACCACCCATCATACCGGAGTCAGAAGCTACCACAACCACTTCCGGAATACCACAACGGGCAAAGATACGGTTATACGCATCATAACATTTCTGATAATACTGTTCCAAATCTTCCTGTGATGTATGGAAGGAATAAGCATCCTTCATAGTGAATTCACGGACACGAATAAGTCCTGCACGAGGTCTTGCTTCGTCACGGAACTTGGTCTGAATCTGATAAATCATGAACGGATACTTCGCATAGCTGTTCGCATATTCACGAATCAACTGAACGGATGCTTCTTCATGAGTCATACCAAGAACCATCTTAGATCCGGTTCTGTCTGAGAATCTCAATAATTCAGATCCCACACTTTCATATCGTCCGGATTCATCCCAAAGGCTGGCTGGCAATGCTACAGGGAACAATACTTCCTGTCCATCTAACTTATCCATTTCATCACGGATGATTGCTTCTATTTTCTGAGAAATTCTTTTCATCGGCGGGAACTGAGAGTAAATACCATTGGCTACGTTT
>CACXEU010000005.1 GCA_902766735.1 uncultured Lachnospiraceae bacterium | reverse complement strand
CATATTTCTTGGATAACTCAATTGAAGACTCTCCATCTAAAAACAATTTTGATACCATTTCTCTAAACTCTGGAGTAAATGGGGATCTTGACATAAAAAACCTCCTTAAGTAGATTTGGTTATTTACCTTGTCTACTTAAGGAGGATCATATCAAAATACAGAAAAACACCCATTTTTATTCTAAGATTCTAGAGACATCTCCTCCCTATCGAACCTTCACTTTTTTAACTTTGCTCCACGCACCAAAGATATAAGATTTTCCACTCAATTGATATGCTCTGACTCGCACATAGAGTTTCTTCTTATTCTTAACTTTCTTAGATTTCAAATTAAGTTTACCTTTATTCACCTTGATGAACTTGGCAAATAATTCCTTTTTATTCTTCTTGGCGTTCTTCTTGCTATTGTAAACTTTAATTTGATAGCCCTTCACATTAGCAACCTTCTTAATTGTAATCTTAATCTTCTTCGCAGATTTTTTCTTAGCTGCCTTCTTAATCTTTACTTTCGGCACCTTGAGGTTATTCGAGTTCTTCGTTGTAACCCGCTCCGTTGTAACATACACCTTGGTCGTTTTCTGAGCAGTTGTTGTTTCACCCTCTGTCGTAACATTTCCTGGTGTTGTTCCAGCCTCTGCTGTAGTCTTTTCTGTCGTTGTTTCAGTTTCTGTGACAATTGGTGTTGTAGTCTCCGGTCTGGTTACAATTGGGGCATCGGAATCATCATCCCAATCCGCTTCTGTGGTATAAGGTGCCTCATTATCGATTGTAATCTTTCCTGTAACCCCTTTCGATTCAACATTATCCTTCACTGCTGTAACTTTCACAGTATGCCGTCCACCATCTAAATGATTAAAGGTGTGTGGTCCGGCATTTGTCAAATGAAGACCTACAAGTTTATCATCCACATAAATGTTAAACATGGCTGTTCCGTCCAAAGGCTGATTGAATTGAACTGTAATGCTTCCACCCATATTACTGGAAAGAGCAAGTCCGGTCGGGTCTGCAGGCAAGTAAGAATCCGGATCCCCTAATACCGCAATTTCACGAATCTGATATCCATAATTGCCACCTTTTTTCGTGAATTGAACTTTTACATAATTCACCTCGCCTTGTGTATAAACATTCTGGTTAATCGGAACCTCTACAGGATCCTGATATCCTTGATTTTCTGTTTCATAAACAGTTTCATAGTTGGTACCATCTTCTGAAAACTGGATATTAAATCCCTTAGCGTATGTGACATCATTTACAAACTTAATCAGGACTTCATGGATATCGTTGATGTCAACCGCCTCCTGAAGTTCTAGAATTGCTGTGGCGTTGTCTTCCCCCCAAAGGGTCATATTGTAATTACTGTTAATATTTCCGTCGGTAAGTACTTTGGCATCTTTTGTTCCTTCATTCTTTGGATCAAGTGTCTCAATGCTGGCTTTAGCTCCCAGTGCAAAGTTCAGAGAAGTATTACAATAGTTTCTCAACGAACCATCACTTACTTCCACGGTATCTGACAACCCATCGGATATCTTTCCTTCGAAATAGCTTATCACCTTAACCGTATGTTTACCGAGCGTTGCATCAATGGTTCCTTCGCCTGCTCCTCTTAAATCCGTAACTTTTTTACCGTCCAAATAAACGATATATTGATATCCGCTTTGTCCTTCGCCTGCCACAATATTGTATCGAATCACAAGTGGTTCATCACTGGATACTTCCAATGCTGCCGGATTATCGCACATCTCCACTGCAATTGGTTTCGCATTGGAATTACTCGTCAAAACTGCCGTCTCTCTGATCTGGTATCCCCAATTCAGATGTCCCGGCATCCGAATCTTTACAAATCTAATGGAATGAAGATCTACCGGCATGGAATCAATGTCAAATGTAATAAATCCATTATCTGTCTGATCCCAATTAGCAGTTTTCTGTACGCAGTGCTTATAGTTCAATCCGTCTTCTGAAGCCTCAATGATATAATTCTTTGCAAATGTTCCTTGGTCGTTCTTAAACTGCATTGCAACTTTCGTAATATCACTTGGACGATAGTTGTTCTCTAAATCAATGGTAATGCTATCCTCCGTAAGACTATTATCCCAATCTGTAGACACATAATTACTGTTGATATTACCATCCGTCAAAACATCTGTTGTCTGTGAACCTTCACCTGCATATATTGATGAAACATTGGCTTCCTTTCCAAGACTTAAGTTAAATCTTGCATCCGGAATCCATTCCTTCACATCTGCCGGTGGCTGAACGGTTTCCTCTTCATCCGCTGTGGTCGGTTCTTCTCCCTGCCCCCCTTGTTCCTCATTTCCTAAGAGTAAATCAAATCCACCCTTTGTATCAATCTGGAACTGAACTAAACTTCCTTCTTTTACCTTTACTTTACCGATCTTTTCTCCTGTCGCTGAATTTACCACAAAAGTCGTTTTCACTGTAGTCGTTGGATTCCAAATTTCTCCGGTGTATACAGTCTTTCCGTTGATTTCTTTCTTAAAGACAGAACCACTTAGGGTCTGTCCGGTAATTACATAATCTGTGGTTTTATGTCCGATAGAATCCATGGCAGAAATAAACCAGAGTGTATTTGCCCGGTCTTCCTTCTGAACTCCATTGACTCCTGCATTGAATTTCGTAAATGCAGCATCCGGATTTGTCTGTGATAAGAATGGCCATGTGATGTGCTGCCATCCTGTATCTGCTGTAGGATAGGTATCTGCTGTATGTTGTTCCTGTGCAAGATATGCATTGATTTCGTCCTGAGATTTTCCCTGCAGTCTCATCTGCTCAGCAACAAGATTTGCGTTAATCATAACTTTTTCTATGGCGTCATCTGTTTCATCTAACAATCCCTGATACGCTGCAGCACATTTTTCCTGTTCCATTCCATAAGCAGTTAAGTACTCTGAAATCGGCAACCACTGGATTCCATAAATATACAGTGGCTGTCCACCAAAGAACGTTCCATAACTATAGGATGCACCATAAACCTGTCCGGTTCCCTGGAATGGGAATGTATCTAGCCAGTTATCACCATCGTAATCGAACCAGTACTGTTTTACAGCTTCCATCTCAGTAGTAAATCCATACGCACCTGCGTCAATATATTTCTGCTGTTTTGAAACTTCACCCCACAGGTACATTCCGACCCAACTGAATAAGGATTCTGATGCAGACTCCTGATTGTTTCCGTCATCATTATCTGCATATCCTCCAGCCCAGGAATGTCCGGAATACTGGTCAAATGATCTGAACTTACAGAACATATTTCCATCGTCTTCCGGCTCTTCCGGATTTGCATAATCACGAAGGATTAACTCTACCATATCCTTATATTGATAATAGAACTCCTGATCATAGCATGACAGCACTGCTGCCCCAAAAAGGAAGTAACCATAGGTAAAGTGGTGGTCACAAATTGCAGCATTGGCACCGTAAGCACTCTCCGGATAATAAATGGTTCCCCAGTCTTTGTTATAAATCAGATAACATCTGTCATCTCCTCCGGTGTAATTAAACCAATCCACCATAATCTTCTTAAGGTCTTTCAAAAGCTGGTCTCTCATTTTGGTCTCGCCAATCTGATCTGCCATCAATGCTGTAATGGCAAGTGGATGAACTGCCTTTCCTTGCCAGTATGCATCTGCATTTGGTCCTGTTCCAATCTCATCCACAACCGTTTTAATGTAAGCTTTGATTTTATCATTTTCTAACTTACTGCTATTTGGCTTTGCAAAAGTAGGAAGCAATCCAGCAAACTGCTGAACAGTTGTCAGTTCATTTTCAAATACTGCTTTCATGGTTCCACGAATGGAAGGATAGGTACAATATGGTGCATTCGTATCCGTGGAATACTTCCACTGATGTGGATAGAACGCCTGCATGGTCTGATTTGAAAATCCACTTCTTACAGTTTCCGTCGTAGCCTTATAGTATGTCGTAACTTTGGAATTGTCTTTGTTATAGTCATAAGTTACTTTTGTATCTTTTACTTTTGCATATGCATGCTGATAATAATCAGCGATATCATTCTTCTTCATCATTGCCGCTGTGGTTAAGTATGCATTCTTTTTATTGGCGAACTGAATTTTTAATAGTGTATTCTTTCCAATACTTTTCGCTGTAAACTTCGTTCCTTCCGGTGCGGCAAGCATAAAGTTTGAACCTGCATTTCCTGCTCTCTCATTTTCATTATCGTATGATGTAAATCCGATGTGATCTGTTGTAATGGAATCCCCTGGATTTGCGAGAATTGTATTACCATTTCCATCATAAAACTTGGTGATTGATTGAGAGGTAAATACTACCGTATCATCCTCAGGAAACTCTGAGAATATGTAAGGAGAACCTTTCACCAATGTAGATTTCATCTTAACGCCGTCGGCATCACACAATCCTACTTCTACATGGTAGTCTCCGTATCCTTCCACGCGATCATAACCGGATTTTCCTTCAAAGCTTTCCGGCTTGATAAAGAAATCTTTTAATTTTTCTGAATAATATCCAACGCCTAAATCCTGAGGTTTTCTCTCATCAGTATATCCCTGAGACGCTAATAAAATTCCAAGTCCCTGGTTAGAGAACTGCGCCTTCAAAGGATGAATGATAGCCATATTCCCATAGGTCTTAATCATAAAGGAAGACCACCAGCTGTTGGAATCAATTGGTGTTTTAACCGTCTCATCATTTACAAATGTCGGAAGTTTGTTTAATTCTTTTTTCACTTCCCCTACGACATAGGAACCTCTACCATTTTCATTGTTTACAATTTGGCTGATTGGAAGGTCTTTAATTTCTTCATTGTCTTTACTGTCACCCTCTTTATATTCGTACACTTCTAATTCTCGTACACTTACCCCACTTCCACTCTCAACTTTTGAGTAAGCAAGAATTCTTACATAACGAACTCCTTCCTGATAGCAGGTCACATTGTCAATCTTATTCATAAAGCCTCGAAGTTCTCTATGAACTGTAGTCCAATGCTTTGCATCCTTAGACACCTGAATATCATAAATCTTTCCGGCATCTTCATTGAACTTTGTAATGATACGTCCAACATTGTATGCAGCACCTAAATCCACATAAATCCACTGATTATCTTCTCCCTGATAAGAAGTAAAGGAAGTATTTAAATCGCCATCCACTGCATTCTCAGGTTTTACCTGATTATAAGCATCTTGCTTCATATTTCCTGCATTGTCATACATCCACCACTCGTCTCTTGTACCGGAACATTTAACTGTTTTGTTTAAAGCAAGATTTTCACCATAGTTTTTAGGTGGCTTATTGGCACCACCTGTTCCCCAAACCTGAAATTCAAATAGAGATGCACCATAACCGGTAGCTCTTTGGGTACAAGTAATTTTTACATAACGTGCCTTTGTAACACTTAACTGCTCTTTCGTAATTGTCTGCTTCAAAGCATCTGCGGCGTTTTCGTCGATTCCATTGTTTCCTTCCGCATTTTCCTGCGCATCCACGTCCAACACGCCACGCCCTAATTCTTTATTATTATCCGGATTAAAAGCAACCACTGTTAATGTGTGTTCACCCGGACTCATTCTGACATCACCCTGTGTACCACCATGATTTGTGAATCGATAGTTATCTCCGCCGGCATAGGCAATATGCGCATCATCTTCTCCATCCACGTATACTTTATAATGAGCATCTTCCACCTTTGACCAATTCACTGAGAATCTATAATCTCCGTCACCTCTCACGCCCGTGTACTTATAATTCACTGCCATGGTTACATGCTGGCCTTCGCCTTTTTTCTTCTCATATGCTGTGGTCCATTCGATTTCATCGTTGGATGTTTCGATTTTATAGTACTTAGCATATGCAGCTTCCCAGTGCATATAAATGTGATCTAGGTTTGCTTCCGTTCCCAGATCCACATAAAGCCACTCATTCGTATCATCTGTAGCAGCCTGCCATCTTGAGTTTTCTTTTCCATCCACCGCCTTATCTTCGGTGTCCCCTCCATTGGATGAACTGGCGTACACCGTTCGCCCCTCAGATAAGTTGTATGGTTCCTCCTCTGCCTGAACTGTAAAGTTCACGGCTGGAATCAGGGTAATAACCATTACCACTGCCATCACAGCTGACAGTAACCTTTTCATTTTTTTCTTCATTTTTTCCGTTTCCCATCCTTTCTTCGTTATTTTTCGCCCTTTCAAATTTAAAACCATTCTACCACACGTAGTATTATGGGTCAAAATCTTACAAGCGCAAAAAACGGGACTCCTATAGAATCCCGTTTCCATGCTTTTATTTTTGTGAAATATCAATATAAGGTCCGTTATACCTTAAATCCACTGCCATCTTATCCAGGAAATCATCATCTACACAATAGATGCAATGCAATGTCAACTTACCCTTGGTAGCTTTTATTGCCCGCATTCCTTCTGGCTCTCCTTTCATCTGCTCCAGCTCATCGCAATACATACAACCGTCTCCACGTACAAGTTCATTTGTTGGAAGATACTTGCATCCTTCATATCCATCTTTCCTCTGATATTTCACTCCGTCTTCAATGTCATATTTCGTCAAACCAAATGCGAAGAAATAAGTTCCATCAAACGTAAGTGCTTGTGAATTATCAACTTCATATGTTACCTTCACATATTTCGGATGAATTGTTTTGTTTTCAAGAATTTCAAAATTCATAGGATTAAAAGTCTCTCTGTTATAGCTCTTTACCTTTCCATTCTTGTCAGTAAATTTTTTATAATACTGATAACGAAATCCTACGTTAAAATGTTCTTGATCCAGTCCGGTCACAGCATCAAGCACTTCAACATTTTTCACGCAAACTGTTGCTTCCCCAATTTTTACTTGATTTCCGGAAAAAAATGAATCTTCATGCATTACCCGTTCATGATAATAATCAAAATCATCAATTGCATTCGGATCAACGGTCTTATACTTACTCCTGCTGTAACGAGTATAGTCTGATGCCTCATATTTGTGGTTCACCGGTTCCAGCTTAATCGTCTTAGCCAAATTGACTAATTCTTTCTCCGATACATTTTCCGAAGCAAATATTGTAATAAAGTATCCATACTCTTCATGGAAAAGATATAGCTGATGACAAACAGGTTCTCCCTCATCCTGACATCCATCTATTGCGGAGTAATCCACACATACGCCCTTCATTCCATTTGCTTCAAACTCCTTTGTTCCCCCTACAAAAGTCTCAGAGATTTCACCTTTCGCCACTTCATCGTCCAAATAAATTAATTCGAGCCAAAGATCATAATCATCCTTTTTATTCTCTTTCAAAACAAAGAATTGATTGGAACCATACACTCCATATTTTATATCATCTTCCGGAAGAACTGGGCTTCCCACCCCTTTATAGTAAGGTTTAAACTTTTTGTCAAAGTCTCCTATCACTTTCACGTATTTTACGTTTTTATCTGTCCATTCTTCTTTTGTTACTTGCACATCAGAAAGATTAAACTCAACCTTATGATTTCCTTTCGTCATTTTCATTTTATAATGCTTCATTACCTGCTGTGTCGCAAATACCCCTGTTGGCACAACAAGAGCCACAATTACCGCAGCAACTGCAAATGGTTTTCCAAAGCGGAAAACTTTCCTTGTTGTTTTATGTTCATTCATTATTTCCCCTTTAATACGATTCTTTACATCACTTGAGATGTTTATTGTTTCGTATGCTTCTTTGAATTCATTGTTCATACACAACCTCTCCTTCGATCAATTTTCCTTTTAAAATGTTCCGAGCTTTCTGAAGATATGTACGTATTGTCGATTCCGGTTTATTTAAAAGTTTTGCAATCTCCCTACTGTTATATCCCTCATAGTAATATAGGAACACAGTGGTTTTATACTTTTCCGGAAGATTCATAATGTCACTCATCAGTTCATTGATTTCCGTTCGCTCTTCGGAGTACATATTGACACATTCGTCTATATCACGTCGTTTCCGCCACCAATGTTTCAACATATCCTTGCAATAATTCGATGCTGTCACAATCAGCCAAGCTTTCATATGACTGTCCGAATCAAAAGCTTTCTCGCATCGATAAAACTTGCAAAATGTTTCCTGAACTGCATCTTCCGCATCCATACTGTTTTTCATAAACGAATAACATAACCGGTAAATGTCGTTCACATACATCTCGTAAATTCTTTCAAAATCTTTTTCTTGTCCGGTACCTTCCATATATATATCAACCTCCTTTCACTATAACTACGATTGAGTCTGCAAAAGTGTCGAAATGAATTCAAACTTTTTTATTTAATTGATGCCCCCAATGCAAAAGCTTCCGGTCAAAACCAATATCTTGCTCATATTTTTTCCCTCTTATAGTTCATTACATTAAAGTTTTATGCTCTGCTCTATTCTAGCATATTTTGTTCTAAGCAACACATCAGATATTTCCTGCAAAAAAGGAACATCAAAACGATGTTCCTTTGATTCTACTCAACACTTCTGTGTTTTATTTCATAATTTGATTAATGTCCAGCAGTTTATTTCTTAATTTCTTTGATTTTATTATCAATGGAAATAACTCTATCTACAGTTTCACCAATTCCATATAGAATGACAAACTCAACCACACTGCTAATCACTCCTACAAAGAGAATGGAAAAACTAAACTCATCGGAATCTCTCAAAAAGGGACTTATCCCTACTACATGTGGATTTCCACAGGCCAGTAGTACTGAACCAATTACGTTAATTATAAGAATCCATACGGAAAATTCCTTGATATATTCCCCAATTTTGTCTTTCCCATGATTTCTTGATTTTGCTGTATCCAATCGATCATTGTATCTAGACTTAAACATTTTGCTATCCATAATACTTCTCCCCTTTCAATTTTTTCAGCGCATTATCGGTACACATAATAATCTGTCCTTTCGCTGTCCCTCTGCAATTCTACCACGTTCAATAAAAAAAACAAGTTCCATTACCAGTTATGCTATTCTAGCACTATTCGCAACAAACGCAAGCAACGTATAATGATGAGCCTGTCACTTCCCTTTTTATAAAACTAAATTCATATTAGCCTTTTTATAATTATACTTAACCTTTGTCTTCAGTATAAATCCGAAGGAAACTTCTCCATCCTTCTCTATTTCTTTGTTATAATCTACAGGCTTTACTACTATTTCATTATTTTCCAATTTCATTTTTGATTCCCAATATTGGCTGAGTTCGCTTTCTTCAGGAACCTCCATTTTAAATACCCATTCTTCTACCTTGCGTTTTGTATCATTGTGTATTGTTACAGTGTAGTTATAGCAATACCAATCTTCCTCTTCCCACTCCGAAATAGATGTGAACTCAACGCCTTCCAAAGTGTCCATCTCACCAGCGTCCGGTTTGAATTCTTCTGAATCATCTTTTTTCTCAGTTTCTGTATCAACTACTACTTCATCCTCTTTAACAGTTTCAATAACCTTTTTTGTTGATTCTTTCTCCTTATTGCTATCTTTAACTGCAGAACCTCGGCCAAGCCAAAATCCACCGCCAATCAGTGCTACTGCCAATATTGCAACTACAATACCAAGTACAAATCCTTTATTAAATCCCTTATTCATCTTTTCCTCTCAATTCTCTTTTATTAACTATATCAATTAACCTTTTACATAATTAACGATTATGACCAATAGTTCAATCACCTTATCAGATACGCTTCCGTGAATGCTTGAAGCAAAAATGAATAAGCATCTGGAGTATTCCAAGTATGGTTACAAAGAAAAGGCATCTACCATGAAAAGTAAATGCCCTTATAATACTACGTCTTTTTAAGTCAATCCTTCATTACCCCATACAATTTCCTTATTGTATTTCTCATGTAGAAGCTTACAAATTTCAGCAACATACTCTAAACTTTCCTGATATCGAACTTCAGGGGTTGGAAGTATTTGCCATTCCTCTGATGTTCTATCACCAGAAAATACCTTTTCCTCCAACGCTTTCATTTCTTCAATTAATTCATCTCGGTGTGTGCCAAGCTCATCCTAAACATATTTGTTTAAGTTTCATGGTTTTTGATATTATTTTCTACCTATATTATACAATCTGTATTATCCTTCTGATCTCATGTTGCCATAGCGTTGCCACAACTAATTATAACATAGGCTTAATCTTTTTCAAGTTGTATTAATGCACCTTAACCTCAACTTTTTTTACCACTAATAGCAAGAGATTATGCCTTAAAGCATCACTATTCTACGAAAACCTTAGATACTCCATCATCACATATGAATACATATATAATAATTTATACTCATAAATATTATATCTATCCGTATTAAAAATCTTATTGCTATAAAGCACACCTTTTATTCTTTGTAAAGTTCCTAAGTACGTTCTAATTGTTAACTGCCTTATTTGTTTTTATATACTTTAATCTTTTGTCCATGTTTTTTTACTTTAACTCTAGCACTTGATTTGTTCTTCTTTAAAAAAATCTTTTTCAAGCTTGGTGTTAAATTTAATTCTAATATTTTTAGTTTCTTATTTTTTACCATATCAATTTTTTTTAGTTTTTTAAAAAAGCATATATCAATCTTCTTTAGTTTGGAATTATTATGGAGACTCATTTTTTTAATGCGATCCGCCTTCTTATATGTACCGTCAGATGTATCCCCGGATAATTCTATATCTTTTAAACTCTTGTTATTGTTACATTGGAATTTCTTTATATTCAAAAACTCCGCTTTAACATGCTTTACTTTATTATTATTTATGACTATTTCATTCCCTGTCACCGCATACAAATCAACATATGATAAACTTTTGTTATTTTTTATTGTAAGATTAGTACATTCTATTTCACTAAGTTTTAAAGAATTAAGATTATTAAGTTTTGAAAAGCTATAATTAATCTTATGATGAACATTTCCCAAAGTTATTTTCTTTATTTTAGTCAATTTATTAATAGTCTTTAAATTAACTAATTTATCCCCAACCACAAGGTTTATTTCTTCAATATTTGGAAACATCTCTAAACCTTTCAGATTAATTACTTTATATCTTTGATATTTTTCTTCCACTGATAATTTTTCATACTCAATCTTGTTATCAATACTATCATCTTCTTCATCTGATATATTATTAATACCTACATTCTTTACTGCAAGTCTCTCATCTTCAGATAATAATCCGTCTTTGTCATTATCCACTTCTTTTAAAATATACATCCTCAAAGATTCACTAGGAAAATTTTCACTGTTAACCTCTATTTTTTTAGCATCTGCTTTACACTCAAAGCTCATTACCCCAATTAAAATTAATGTTACTACTATTATCAAACTCTTTTTCATCATCATATCCTCCTACCACTCATAAGCTCTCTCATACAAACTAGATTCATACGTACTAAAGGTACTATCATTCGCTTTATTAGATTCAACAACCCTTCCATTCTTAATTCATCATTCCATTCAATCACATACCCTAAAGATTCTAAAATTTGTCCCATAATGTCACTGGCTAAATTTGCATCATCAAAGGCGTTAAAGATATCCCTCTTATTGCTATCGTAAATCTCAGTCCATCAACTTTTTTAAGTCATCTTCATGGCTTTTAGTGAACTCACTAAGTCTATAATATCTGATACGTTCGTTTACCATAATCGGTTCAACAAATCCATTCTTAACAAGGACTGCTAATCTGTTTATTATTGTTTTATTTGTGACATTGAATTCTCTGCTAACTTCTATTGGTGTGAACTCCCCTTTATAATGATTCATAAGAAACAGAAGCAATTCTTTTTCTTTAGTCTTTAGATAAGAAAGACTTCCAATGATTTCCTCATTGCTCTCACTTTCTGACAGTTCACGTACCTTTGCTGAATAAAGGTGAACCATTCTCAAAAAATAGTTAATCCATATTTCAGGATGAGGAGGCTCGTCTCTTCCCGAATAATATAGTGCCGGTAATCCCATTTGAATGGATTCATAGTATTCATCCACATCATAGGCAAAGTATTCTTCCAAAGATCCGATTCCATTAAAACCATATCCATTGATATCAAGGACATATCCTGAAAGTAAACGCGCTGTTCTTCCGTTACCATCTTCAAAGGGATGAATTGTGACCAATTGGTAATGTACTATGGCTGCCACAATAAGCGGATGGTCATCCGTTGTATTCACGTACTCCACTAACTCATCTAGCAAGTCCGGAATATCTGAATACTCTGGCGGTATATAGTCTGGCCTTCCTGTTTGTGCATCATATACAGCAAATAGCACACCAGGAGGCATCGGTCCACGAAGTCCTATCTTTTCCTTGGCAGCTCCCTTTTCTACGTATTTCTGTACATCAAGGATTAGTTTTTTTGAAAATTTTTCTTTCTTTTTGGCCTTTTCCTCTAGAAACTGAAGCGCAAGAAAATAATTTCTCACTTCCTGTTCTGGCTTTAAGAAATGCCTTCTTTCATCTTGCTCAATCACTTCATCAACCTGCTTTTCAGAAAGAGGATTTCCTTCTATCTTGTTTGATGCATAGGAGCTTTTCTTTTTTGAGTTTTTACGTAATTTACTTGCAACAGAACGAGACATCTTCACCGTGGAAACCATATATCTATTTTTTTCAATTTCCATAATGTACTTTAGAATCTCATTTGTAAGTATTGCTCTAATCATACCAAATCACCTCGATATGATTATATCAAGATTACACTAAATTTTCACTATTTTTTCACTATTTTTCATTTAAACAATTCTTGTTATTTTCGTAATGCCAATTTGCTACTAGAAAAATGTGGAAAATTAAAATTTTCTAGTAACGAACTTCCCCCTACGAATGAATTTCACACATTCCAAATTTCATTCGTAATACACAAGCTTACGCCCCGGAACTCCTTTAAACTTCCCAGTCCTACGACTGATTCTTTTCAGCAGGTGCAGTAGATTTGATTCCTTTTAGACCAAATATTACCTTTTTGACTATACAATTATTTCATAATTAAACTAATATCCTACAAAATATTTTATAATGTCTTTGATTTCTTCTGTTTCTCCATATTTTTGCTTAAGAAAATCATACGTCTCATTTTCAAAGGGATAATTTGTAATCAATGTAACTAATGCTGTACCAATTTTTTCCTTTGGAAACATAGGATTTTGTAAATTTTTAATCATTGTATTGTATTCCACAGTAGAGCTGGTTTTAATATTGTCTGACTCGTTATTATCATATATTGTTTGCACCATTGTTAAAAAAGAATTTACGTAATCGCTATATACCTCTTGAAAGAAAATTTCCTGCTTAAAAGCTTCAAAAACTTTTTCTTTTTCCTCGATACTCATTTTATTTTGATTTGCTACCATTTTTCCAAGAAATCCCATCCCAATATTAAAAGCTTCAGCCATTGCTGCACCTTTCATCGCACCTTTAAACCCAAATCCACCACCTTGCATTTGAACTGAATTTCCAACTAAGTTTCCCGACTGCTCTGCAATTTCATTTTTCTTCTTTTCAATACCTACCATTGTTTCATACGAATCAATAGCCCTTCTGTAACACCGAAGATGACTTTGTTCAAATTCTTCCATACTAACAGTAAATATACCAAAAGGTAATAGTACACTATATGCTCTAATAAGCATAGCCTTCAGTCCCTCTAAATATATCTCCGGAAAATAATTAACAAAAGAGTCAAAATCTTGTACACAATTATTATATTTAAATTGAAATCGACTAGCATAATATGCCGCTGCTGCTCTGAAATCTCTTCGGTATTGTATCAATTTATCTAATTCTTCTGAAACGTATATTGTATTTCCTTCAAATATAAACTCCTTTGAAACACCCTTTTTATCCGTCCATTGCTCTGGTTCTGGCAAATCAAATTCTGGAAACTGTTCGATTGGCGTGAACTCTTTTGGCTCTTCGATTTCTTTTAATTCCTTGAAAACATCCTTACCTATTGCCTGATTAATACTTCTATTAAATTCATTATTTACTTGGGCAAATTTATTATAAACATTTTTAAAATTTAAAGCCATAATTGTCCTCCTTTCCACAATAAAAAATCAATTTCTAATGAACAATTTCCTTTACCATATTTTTTCACGAAAGAATCAAGTCGCGAGATTTCTTTAATCCATTTTTGAAAATTCAAATATTTTTCTTGGTCTTCTTCAGACATCGTCAATGTACTCCAGCTTTTATCAATATTCTTTTTGTATTTGAAGCATTCAAAACACTGAGAATCTTTTTCTTTTACCAATTCTTTCAGTTCTTCATGATAACCTTTCACCGCTTCTATCATAGATTCATCCATTGGGCAATGACAATGCCGAAAGTTTTTTCTTTTTTGCTCTTGCTCATAGGTCAAGATAAAAAAATACTTTGCTGTCATATTTACCAGTTTTTGAGCATTTCCAAAGGTAAATCCAGGTGCATCAGTTTTTGTTTTTTTTGCCACCTTTCTAATTGTTTCAATACAAGTATCTTCGTCCATCTCATTATTCAATATTGTTTTAATGTAGTTATAAACCTCCTCTTTTATCTGCTTGGCCACCTTAGTTTCTCCCAAAACCATATCTCTCGATTTTGACTCACAAGTATTCCTCAATGTGGCATCTTTTAAAGCTTCATAATAAACAAAATCAAATATTTTTTCTTTCATTGAATCACTCATACTGCACCTCCATTCAACGACAAATAGCGCTCACATCAAATGCGCGCAATTATATTTTATTTAGTTAACACGTTCCTTTTGTAGTAGTACTTCTGTCAAGAAGTACTACTACCTTATATACGTAGTATATAAGGCGATTTTTTTAACAAAAAAATCGCCTTATCCCAACAAATTCTCTCTCAATTTCCTGTTGTAGTCATTCGCCTCGAATTACGGAATAATCCCGAAATCAAGCTTTCAGCATTTCTCTTGTCGTGAATACAAAAAAAGAACCAGTCTTTCAACTGATTCTTTTCAGCAGGGGCACTAGGAATCGAACCCAACTCTGGAGTTTTGGAGTTACCAGATATGAGTGAGACTCCGCCCTGTTTATGGTATTTTCAGAGGTTGCCATTTGATTTGACAACACTTTTGACAACATTTTTATTGGCTAAGGCTGATAATAATGATTTATCATTAACTGAACGGCACACTATAAGGAAAGTATCATTCTAACTAATTATAAGAAATATATTATTGCACAACGTATTTTTCTTTTACAAAATCAAATGGACATTGAACATACACATATACTATCTGTTTTTTATCATCATCTATAACTGCATATTCATTATTATCCCCTTCATGAAACATATATACATATGCTGGTTTATCAAAACGTTTCTTGTCATATTTTACAGTTGCATACTCATCTT
>CACXEU010000004.1 GCA_902766735.1 uncultured Lachnospiraceae bacterium | reverse complement strand
GTTGCTGTCTCGCAACAAAGGCAAATCCTCTCCCCATTTCCATCAGAAAATCCCGGATGTGTGAAAGGATAGCAGATTCCAGGTCACTTTCCAGATACGAATCTTCATTTTTAAATCCCAAAAATTCTGCAATCACCGGGTTTTTAATTAGTTCATACGTTTCTTTCTGATACTGGGCCGTATGAGCCTTCATTTCTGCAATCACTGCGCTCTTTTGAGGCGATTTCAGAAGCCGGTAATAATACTGAGTACTAATATTGCGATCCAGTGTCCGAGAACTCCAGCCTTGTTCCGATGATTCACGTAAATACCAAATGCGGGCATCTTCGTCGCTGACTCGAAGGAGAGAGCGAAAATGTGTCCATGTAAGATTTGGCACGCATGCGTGCCAAATCTCGCGTTCCGGAAATAGGAGATAAAATTGTCTGTAATTCCGAAGATTTCTAGCCGTAAAACCTGACCCAAATTCTGCTGTCAAAACAGCCGCCAGGTTTTTAATCAGCGCTTTGCCATATTGGGCACGCGCCTTTCCTTTCTGTTCTTCTTCTACAATCCGTTTCCCAATATTCCAATACATATCAATCATCGCTTGATTGATAGATTGATACGCAGCTTTTCTTCCAGAAGTAATAAGCACTTCTAAATCTTTTATTAAGGAATGATATGAACTCAGATTTTTTTCCATTAAAGCACCTTCCTTACGGTCTTCGGACTATAGGTCATAAATATCTGTTCGAAGTTAGCCGCTACGCTGTCATCTGCCATGGAACTATCACGGAATACAACATAGTACGGATGCTGTTGGGCAATAGCCGTTACCACTTCTTCGGTAACCTTTTCATCAAAGCAGGCAATTAGATAGCCGTTTTCTACAGAAAAGACTTTTTTACCAGCTATTTTCTTCTCCTCGATTTTTGACGAAAGGAGTACGCCTAGATCAAGCATCACCTGGATGAGCAAATCTTCTGGCGTACGGTCTTCCTTGATATTATCGGCAAAAAGGTCCATTTCTGCTTGTTTAATGTCCGCCGGCTTGTAATAGACATCCTTCATGTTGGAAGAGTCCACCCTGAAGCAGCGGAAACCATAATCGATATCAGCACCTGTTTCCTCTTTGATTTTCTTGCCGGCGCGGCGGATACGTTCTTCACCGATATCACAGATAGTTTGATACCCCGCCTTATAGCCTAATGATTTTTCCTCTAAAACTTCTGGTAATTGAACCATAATAAATTTTCGATGTTTGTTATCTTCTGAATTTAATTCAAGTAACGAATGCGCAGTAGTCGCCGAGCCTGAAAAGAAGTCCATAACTATTGAATCTGATTCAGTTCCGATTTTCTCCATGCGTTTAATTAAATCAGGGGCTTTAGGAAAACTCATTACATTGTTTCCAAACAAATCCTTTATAGATTTTTTTCCATAATCATTATTGATAGCCTTATCGACCCATAATGATTTGACAAGTGTAGTCGCAACTTTCCCATCTTTAACAAGGTAATCTTTTCTATATATTCTCCATTCATTTCCCGACTTTTCTGCTTCAACTAAATCATTTTCTTCATCAACCTTCTTGGACATCCATGTCCAACATGTCTTTGTTCCGTCCGGCGCATCTGGCCATACTTCATCAACATAATTATTTTCCCTTACTGTGGAAACCTTCTTACTTCGTGGATCAACATACAGTGGGTAATATAAATTAGGTCTTGTTTGTGGATTAAATGATTGATTTCTATTTCGAAGACCTATCTGGCGATATTTACCTTTTGAATCTTCTTTGTTATATTCTTCAATCATTCTCCCTTCTTTTTCTATCCCAGAGATAGTTGAAGATTCCATATAGTTTTTGGCATATATGAGTACATATTCAAATGTTCTAGCAACAAATATATCTAGATTTCTACCACGTGGATTTAATTGTACCGCCAATTGAGCCACAAAATTCGATTCGCCAAAAATCTCATCACAAATTTTCTTCAGATTAACAGCTTCATTATCGTCTATGGAAATAAATATAACTCCATCAAATGTCAGTAAATCTTTTGCAATCTTAAGTCTCGGATATATCATATTTAACCAATCCGTATGAAACCGACCATTGCTTTCGCTATTCTGCACCAGTCGATTTCCCTCTTCATCGGTCTGTCCACTGTTATCTGCATAATCCTCG
>CACXEU010000003.1 GCA_902766735.1 uncultured Lachnospiraceae bacterium | reverse complement strand
TGATAAATCTTTCAACATCTTAACAGGCCACTTCATTGGATTTGAAACTGGATCACCAAAGAGCTCGACAAATCGGGCTTTGATGAGTTCATCTAATTTTTCTAATTCTTGTCTTCTGCCTTCAATAATTGATGATGTCTTATCCAGTATATTAGTTATTTCCTGTTGTTCATGAAGCTTTCTGATTGGAACCTCAAATCCTCGTAATATAGACATATTAATATTATTCTGTGCTACACCACGTCCCACTTCGTTTACGTAATTTTTCTTAGATTTCAAATAATAGAACAAATAATCTCTATCTATTACAGACTCATCTTTTATAGTTATTCCGGCAATAGCCTGATTTGTACATGCATCAATAGTTAGCACTCCTGCTTCTCCTAGAGTTGCAAAAATCGTATATAAAATAGTCCCCTTTTTTAACATCTTAGCCGAAGACCCAGACAAGCCTGCTTCAGTAATAAACTCATCAGCTTCTGAAACATATTTTGATTTTATATTTCCAATTTTAATCCATGGAATATCACCATTCCAATATTCTTGCTTAGACCTTGATGGAGTTCCTCCCGAAACAACATCACACAACTCACCTAATGCTTTGTATTCCATCTATCATCCATCCCTACAAATCTCAATTTGTTTTTCCTTTCTTATGCTTCCCTACATGCCCGTTCTATTAACGGTTTTGCTTTTTCTAAATCTTGCTCATTTCTAATATTCAATTGGACATCACCAGTTCCATAATGTCCTATATTCCTCATATCCCTCGAAAATCCTTCTTCAAAAGCTACAGTATTAGGATCCAGTTTTAAATTAATAATCACAAATTTCTTGTTAATTTCAATGCATGCAACATTTTGAATTTTCTTATATGCAATATAATACTTGAGCTGATTAGATATTATTTCATCATCAAATTCCTCGATAAATTCACAAACCTGTTCATATAAATCCTTTATTGACTTTGGTACATTTTTCAATTTTGCAATATGTGTACTACTATTTCCATCTTTTTTCATTTCATCATCATTTGGTATAATTGCTTTCGTTTTTGGCGAATTTAGGAATTCAAATCCAATAAGGTTCTGTTCATATTTTCTATATTTCACAAGTTTAATATTCTTTTGCATTTGATTAATCGCATGCAAATCATACTTTGTAAAATCATTCGCAATGCAAATCACACATGGATATGACCAGTCAATTTTATCTGCTAAATCTGTTCCAAACTGTTCCATTACTAAAAGTTTAAAATCTGCTTTGTGATCCAACAACCAATCCAAATAGAACAAGCCTTGATTTATAACATTTGCATTTGAACTCTTCTTATATTCAAATATAACCGGACAATTATTTTCATCAATACCTATGCTATCCATTCGACCATCTGAAATTATATACTCGCTTTTCAAAAATTTCACGCCAAACATCGTTTCCATATTTCGTTCTATTAATGTTTGTAATTGTTTTTCAAGTATTACAGTACTCGGTATTATTTCCTCAACTTTTCCATCAAGTGTATACAGTTTAAAATCTGACATATTTCTTCTCCTATCATTTACAGATTTAACAATTTCTCCAATTCATCCATTTCTTTTCCAATTTCTTTTTCTAGTTCACGAATATTCGCCATAATCTCAGATGTTGGTGGATACTCTACTGGAATATATTCAATCTCTTTATACTTATTAATCGATAAATCATAATCATTGCCTTCTATGTCTTTCTTTGGTACCATAAACGATTTATCAGTTCTTTTCCGGTCAACTTCTGCTTCAAGATTTTTATATCTTTTAATAATGTCTGGAATATCATTGTCATTTATCGGTGTTCGCTTATCGTCTAAGCTAAATCCATCTGCCGTCATATCGTAAAACCATACATTATCTGTTCCACCATGATCGGTTCTTGTGAAAATTAGAATCGCTGTCGACACTCCTGCATATGGTTTAAACACACCGGACGGCATCGAGATTACCGCTTCCAATCTATTTTCTTCCACGATTTGTTTTCGAATATCCTTATGAGCCTTTGATGAACCAAATAACACTCCATCAGGAACAATACAGGCACATCTTCCGCCAACCTTCATCATTCGTAAGAACAATGCCAAAAACAATAATTCTGTTTTCTTTGTTTTACATACTTTAAGCAAATCACCTGATACAGCGTCCGCATCTAAACTACCTTTAAACGGAGGATTCGCCAGGATAAGAGAATACTTATCATGGTCTGTATTTTGATCAGATAAACTATCACGGTACTCGATAAACGGATTATCAATTCCATGTGTCATCATATTCATGGCACCGATACGAAGCATCGTTCTGTCCATATCAAAACCGTTAAACATAGAATTCATATAATGATCCTTTTTGTCCTTATCAAAAAAGATTTCTTCTTTCTTTGTTTCTTTCAAGTATTCCGCAGCCGAAACTAAGAAACCGGATGTTCCGCAGGCTGGATCGCAAATCACATCATTTGCCTTAGGATCTACCATTTCCACCATCATTCGAATAATATGTCTAGGTGTTCTAAACTGCCCATTTCGTCCTGCTGTTGCAATTTTATTTAAGAGATATTCGTATACATCACCACGTACATCTGATGACTGAGTTTTATTCATAATCTCATAGATTTCATCTAATGAATCTACAACCTTAGACAGCAACAACGGTGTTGGAAGTTTAAAGATAGCATCATCCATATATTTTGAGTACGCGCTATTCTTATCACTATGTAAACTCTTAATAAACGGAAAAACCCATTCCTGCATTACTGTGTACATTCTTCCGGCAGGGAAATCACGAAATACGGACCACTTTAGTTGTTGACCATCTATCGTGCGCTCTCCGATTTTCACTTCATCCGCAAAAATACTTTTATACGGAAGAGCAAGCATAGCGCTTTCCTTTTCACGTTTAATATCAACATCATCTAAATCTCTGATAAACATTAAATATGTTATTTGCTCAATTACTTCCAGTGGATTAACAAGTCCACCTGCGGCAAACACATCCCAAAGTCCATCAATTTTATTTTTTAATTCACCTGTAATCATTTATTCCTCCATATTCCACACATATTTCGTGTAACGGCCTCCACCGATTTTCTTAATTTCATTATTTTTCAAAAGATCTGCCAAAGTTCTTTGAATAGTAGTATCGCTAATATCTGGATTCATTTCCAATAGTTCTGATTTTGTAATTGTTCCGATATGATTCTTGATTATCTCACGAATGCGATCTGCCTTCGATATTTTTGGATTTGTCACAAGTTTCACTCTAGACTCAAACTCTTTATATGCCTTTACAATAACGCCTAACATGTAGTTCACGAAAGGCTTATAGTCATTTTCATTCTCATGCCATTTGATGGAACTGTCTTGTAAAACCTCGTAATATGTTTCTTTTGATTCCTCTATAATCTTTTCAATACTGATATATTTTCCGACAATAAATCCTGACTGATATAGAAGTAATATTGCCAAAAGTCTGCTCATTCTTCCATTCCCATCATTAAATGGATGAATACACAAAAAATCTAAAATAAACATTCCTATCAGAATCAGCGAGTCAACATCCCCCTTTGCATCATGAAACGCCTCACAAAGAGCATCAATTGACTCTGCCGTTTCCCATGCTGGAACCGGACGAAACCTTACTTTCTTATTGCCATCATCATCCTTTTCCTGAATAATATTGTCTCCGGTTTTAAAAACTCCACCATCATCATTACCAATAAATTTATATAGGTCACGATGCAGTTGAAGAAAATAATTTGCATTTATCGGAATAAAATCATAATTCTCATGAATGGTATTTAATACATCACGATAGCCTGCTATTTCCGACTCATCTCTATCTCGCGGAGTTGTTTTCTCCTGCACCAAATTCTTTAATCTGTCATCGGCGGTAAAGATTCCTTCAATTCTATTTGAAGCATCAGTACTCTGAATCTTTGCAATTTCAACCAACTCGTTTAAGTCATCCTTGTGCGCTTCAATAAATAGCCTCTGTTCGCCTTTAAACTCATTGATTGCTGTCAATTGATTCACGATTTCCGGGGTGAGCAATTTCTGCCATTTTTCTTTATAATTATAATCCCTCATTTAATCACCTCATCTGCTAATCAATTTTGTCATTTATCCTCCAAGCGACCAAATTAATATATCCTAATTTTACTACTTCCTAATTTCCCCGTCAATCTTTTTAATTTGGTCATTAAAAGCCAATATGACCAAATTAAATTTCTAAATAACACTATTAAAATGCAAAAAGGAGCAAGTCTCCTTGCTCCTCTTCATTACTTCCGCAGCATCTTCACATACCATTTCCCAGTCTTTGACAAATTACTCTTCTTAAATCCCTTTATTTTCTTCACGCTCGGCTTAACCAGCGAAGCGGTTTCATCCTTATTACAGAAACTCCATGCCACACAGCTTAACTTATATTTTCGAATCACTTTAAACCAACGCTTTCCTTCTTTCGTATCAATTCGTCCATTTCCCGAAGCCTCTGTAATATTACTTTCCGTGATAAAAATCGGAAGGCCTTTCTTTCTGGCTGCCGGGATCAGATTTCGTAAATCCGCCTTATGAGTTGCAGCATAAAAATGCATTGCATACATAATGTTTTTCTGCCCGGTAATTGGACTGTTTGCCGCTTCATCGATTCGCTGACTCCAGTTTGGTGTGCCGACAATGATAATTGCATTCTTATCATTCTTTCGAATCACTCCAATGATCTTCTTGGCGTACTTTTTAATCTCCGCCCAGGAAGTTCCACCATTAGGTTCATTACAGATTTCATAAAGCACGTTGTTGTAATCCTTATATTTTTTCGACATCTTTTTAAAGAATTTCTTCGCATCCTTCAGATTCGTATTCGGATTGCAGTCATTGAGGATATGCCAGTCAATAATGACATATATTCCTTCTGCTTTGCAGGCCTTCACCCCTCGGTCAATGACGCTTTCCAGATGCGCCTTGTCTCCGCCACTGCAATAGCCATTATAATCTGCCGTATACATAGCCAGTCTGATACAGTTGATTCCCATCTTTTTCAGGTCGTGAAAGGCATCCTGATTCACATAGTCCTCGAACCAGTTAATACCGTGGGTGGAGAATCCTTTCAAACGGAAGGTCTTTCCTTTCCGGTCTACCAAATTCACACCTTTCACCTGCAGTCTTCCGTGCTGTCCCACTGGAGTTTTTGCCTGAATCTTTGTGCTTTCGGATAACATTGAACCGCTTAGCATTACAATTGCCAATAAGAAAATCAATAATTTTTTCATAAGAATTTCCTCCTGTTTTCTTCCGAATTCTATCTTTCCTAATTATAGCATTATTTCATCATTCCTGCCGATTTTTTTCTTTACCTCACACTGAGTCTGTTACCACTTCTCTTCGTTGAAATCGCCCCTTTTTTATTATATAATTACAAGCAAAGTCACAATAAGGAGTCTACTATGAAAATCACAGAATTTTTTAATAAAACAAAGGGACTTTCATTTTTTATTTTTAGTCTCGCCATTACTCTGATTAGTTTTTCTTTTCTAAGCAAAAATCAGTTTCCGGGAATTCCATTTCGTTTTTCGGAATATATCATAAAACATTTGTCTTTTCCGAAGGCTGATCTTTTTACCTGGGTAAGCGACCACGTTACTTACTGTTGTGACGAATGGTTATCCTTCCTTTTGCTCCATTTTGTATATCGATTGTCTGGAGTAGTGGGGATGTTCTTTCTATTTGTAACCATCTCTATGATAATATTTTTCATAATAATGCGATATAACAGAAATACCCTTGGAGACCATTTCATAATGTTTCTGATTCTATTTATATTTGCCGCAATCAATTTTTCCAGATTTTTTGCTTTTGAAGGAATTATTGTTTGTTGTATATTGTTCACGCTGGAGTTAATGATTTTATATTCCAACCGAACAGCCGATACGAAATCTATTTATCTGATTCCGTTCATAGCCTGCCTTTGGGCAAACACTTACGGACATTTTTCCAATGTTTCCTATCTGCTATGCATTCTGTTTCTTATTGATGCAGCAATCGTGAAGCAAAAAGAAGCATCGAAATCAATAATCCGTCTTGGTAGTATGGTAGCATTGTCTTTCATCGGAATCTGTATCAATCCTTACGGAATCAAAATGCTGGCATATCCTTATCAGCACAATTTATCTTCTAGAGTAAACCAGTATTTAGGGTCCGGTGCTCCGGATGCAAAAGAATTTAATTCTTTACTCTTTGGTTTTATTCCTTTGGTGTTGGTCATGATGCTTTTCATCCTTCAGCGTTCTAAAGTCGAAGTCATCGACTTTCTTTTGTTTGGGCTAACCGCCTTCGCAACTTTTGCCCACGAAAGAAATATCATCTTCTTTCTAATTGCTGCAAGCTTTTACATTGGAAAATATGCCATCGATTTTTCAGAAGTTTCTTTATACGGAAAACCTATACAGATTACTTTTTCTTTGAAAAACCAATGGACTATGATTTGCGCTGTGGTTATATTGATTGTATCGATCTGTATTTCCTTCGGTACCGGTTATAGCACACTAAAGAAAAAGGAATTTATGAAGCAGCCACTGAGTGCCTCTGCCATCGAAGCAATTCAAAAAGAAAATCCGAAACGACCATATACATCTCCGATTCTCGGAGACGCTTTGATTGCTGGTAATATTCCGGTATTTACAGATCATCGTTCGTACATATATCAGAATTATAATTTGAGCGATGCAGAAAACATCGATTTCCTTTTCTCCGGATTCCAGGCTCCGAAATCCATAAAATCCCAGATTGAAGTTCGTTCAGATCTGGTAGAATACTATTTTGATAAATATGAATTTGACGGATTCATTGTTTATAAAAACAATAGTCTTTACCCGTATTTAAACGCTTTACCGGATCAATACACGAAACAATATGATGACTCAATGATTGCTTATTTTAAGCGAAACTAAACATACAATTCATTCACTTTAGGAGGACTAAATGAATACAATGAAACATAAAAGATTTTCCATGTCATTTAATATGACACTGATATTTTTCATCTGCATTGCCATCCTGATTTTTTCCTATTCCAATGGAATCACCGGAAATGATTTTTGGTGGCATGTAAAAACCGGAGAATGGATTTTTAAAAATCATCAAGTACCAACCACAGGAATCTACTCCTGGTCTGCAGATTTTATGAATGCGAAATGGTATTCTCAGGAATGGCTTTCCCAGCTGTTCTTTTATCTGCTCTATCACGTATTTGGGCAGGTTGGAATCTTCCTGTTTTGTATTTTAATTTCCCTAACCATTTTTTTAATTTTATTTTTTACTGCTGGAAAGAAAATTGATCATAACATGTTGTTTTCCTGTGCTTATTTTCTTTTGACAGTAAAAATCATTACCTTATTCTGCTACGGACGACCTCAGGTTTTTTCTTATCTGTTTCTTACGATTAGCCTGATGCTTCTGTATCACTTTATAAAAAATCCTGACTCGAAGAAGATTTTTTTCCTTCCGCTGGTGGCACTTCTGTGGGCGAACTTCCATGGTGGTTCTTCCAATGTTGTTTATATCCTTCCTTTGATTGTCCTCATAGGAAGTTGTGTGGATTTAAATATTGGTTGCATTCAGTTCCGTCGTTTGGAGACTAAACATCTAAAACGCTTGATTCTCGTGATTATTCTTTCGTTTCTGGCACTGTTTCTGAATCCTCACGGAATCAATATGGTGATTTACCCGTATTCCAACATGATGGATAAGAACATGGTAACTTTCGTGGAAGAATGGTCTGCTCCGGCTCCATCCAGTATTCCTAACGTAATTTTTTATTATCTGCCGATTATTGCCGTGGCTGTTTTATTCATTCTTCAAAAAAACAAAGTCAATGCAACGGATTTTCTTATGATGGGATTCTTCGCTTATCTCACCTTCCGAAGCAGACGATTTTTAATTTTCTTCATTATTGCCTGTACTTTTTATATTTTTGATTATGTAAAGAAAAAAGAATACGAGACTTCCAACACGACAAGTGCATCAGAAAAAGGGAAAAAACTGATGATTGGTTCCATTTTTCTGATTGCGGCTTTAATTCTTTGTGTCAGTGTAGTTCAAACCATTTCAACCTACTACACCAAAGGCGAACTCATTGATAAACCGATAAACACGAAGGTAATTCGTGTTATAAAAGAGGACTCCCCGAAACGATTACTGAACGATTACAATTTTGGCGAGGTACTCATCTTCGAAGGAATCCCTGTATTCGTAGATGGACGAGCAGATATCTATTCCGGAAGAATCTTAAGTGATTACATTCGTTTTTACGGAATGTACAATCATCAGGATGATTTTGCATCCCTTTACACTCCGGAAAACTATATGGAGGAAATTCAGAATTTCTATCAATTTGACGCCTTTTTAGTCAATAACAATTCTGCACTTCACTCTTACATTTGTTCTCATTCAGACAATTACAACTTGATTTATCAGGATGATACCTTATCGTATTACCGTTTAAAATAAGAAAACACCGAAGGATTTATTTTCTTTCGGTGCTTTTCTTTATTCATCTCTACAATTTATTGACCATTTCCGCCGGAACATATGCTTCCACATAAATTCCATCTTCTCGATAATCTTCCGTGAGAAGCTGTCCATATTTTCGAATCAGGCCAGGTTTCCCCGCATCCGTGTACGGAAATACCTTTTCAATATAAACACGCATGGATTTCAATGCCTGCTCAATGGCATCATTGATTTTCTCTAACCCAACCTGCTTCTTAATAGCTGCTTCCACTGTATAATCTGCCTGAAAGTCTTTCAGAATCGGCTTTTCTTCCAGCTTATCAATCTTATTAAATACCGTAATGATAATCTTATCCGTCACTTCCAGCTGTTTTAGCGTTTCGTATACTGCATGAACATTTTTATCCATGACAGGATTCGAAGAATCCACCACATGAAGAATAATATCAGAGTACTTTGCTTCCTCCAGGGTACTACGGAATGCATCAATCAAATGATGTGGAAGTTTTCTGATAAATCCTACCGTATCGGTTAGTAAAATCTCCTGACCATTTGGTAATTTATAGTTTCTCGTAGTTGGATCCAGAGTTGCAAACAACTTATCCTCTTCCAGTACCTTGGCATCCGTCAATGTATTTAACAACGTCGACTTTCCCGCATTGGTATAACCCACAATAGCAACTACAGGAATCGGATTTTCCTGACGTTTTGCTCTGGTTACCTGACGATGGTTCTCCATCTCCTGTACCTGACTGCGTAACTGGGAAATGCGGTCACGAATCAATCGACGATCTACTTCCAGTTTCTTTTCCCCGGGACCTCTTGTACCGATTCCACCACCCTGACGGGAAAGATTATTCATTCCAATCAATCGGGTTGAACGATAACGAAGCTGTGCCAGTTCTACCTGAATCTTACCTTCCGCGGTTTTCGCTCTGCCGGCAAAAATGTCAAGAATCACCAACGTTCTGTCCATAATTTTTACTTCCAGGGCATCTTCCAGATTCTTGTACTGGGCCGGTGACAATTCATCATCACACACAATGGCTGTGGCTTCCGTTTCCCAAATCAGATTCTTTAGTTCTTCGATTTTTCCGGAGCCAATGTAAGTCGCATTATTAATATGTTCCAGATTCTGAATCATTCGTCCCACAACTTCTGCTCCCGCCGTGTTGACCAGTTCTTCCAATTCATCCAAGGACTCCTCAGCTTCTTCCACGCTGGAAGTCGACACAGAAACCAGAATGATTTTTTCTATTTCCGTATTTGTTTCAAACATAAAATCTCCTATTACTATTCTTCCACAATCCTGTTCACAACATTCATTTTCTTCCATTTTCCTCTTTTATAGCGAACGAAGCTGAACATTCCGTTTAGGAACCATGTTAAACCGGTGGCATAGAACACACCATATTTTCCCATAAATGGAATCAGCGTCAACGGATATGCCACAAAGACTCTTCCGATACATTCCACAATTCCTGACAATAAAGAGAACATCGCATCTCCTGCACCGTTTAACACATTTCTTGTTGTGTAAATCAAACCAAGGAATATATAGAATACACTGTTGATTCGAAGTCCATCCACTGCGATTCGTCTCACTTCCGGATCATCCCCGAAAATCCGAACGATAAACGGAGCAAAAATCCAGAATAAAATCATAATGCACACGGCAATGGTGGAACTAATAACTGTATCTGCCCGAAATCCCCTCAAAACACGCTTAATCTTACCGGCACCAATATTTTGCCCGGTGTAAGTAGATAACGCCGCACCAAGGGACATAAATGGCTGCTGTACCAGTTGCTCGATTCGGGTAACTACCGTAAAGGACGCCGTAAAGGTTTTTCCATAACTGTTTACAATGGACTGCAACACAATCAGGGAAAATGCAATCAAGGCGTTCTGTAAAGCCACAGGAATCCCCAAACGACAGGACTTAGATAACAACTCCGGTCTTAGCTTAAAGTTCAACGGCTTTAACCGAAAATAGGTATTAGTGCAATACGCATAAACAATACAGGTAATTGCCGCCAGAAGTTGTGATAAAACGGTAGCTACACCGGCTCCAACCACGCCCATGCCAAATCCCAGTACGAAAAGTACGTCCAATCCCACATTAACCAGACTGGCAAAAATTAAAAAGAATAATGGAGTCTTCGAATCTCCTAGCGCTCTTAGGACACTTGATACCCCATGATACATTCCAATACATAAAATTCCCACCGAGGTAACCCGCAAATAGTTTACTGCATCATCAAGAATCCTCGGGTCGGTCTTCATCAATGTTAATAATGGTCTCGCCAGAAAGAATCCGATACAAGCCATAATCATGGAACACGCCATCAAAATCCAGATAGCATTTCCAATGGTGTTCTTTACCTGATTGTCATCCCCCGCTCCATAATATTGAGCAATGATAATTCCGATTCCCATGGACAAACCGCCTACCAGGGAAAAGAAAAAGAATTGTAACGAACCAGTGGTACCAATAGCTCCCAACTGATCCGTACCCACATAATTTCCTACAACGATAGAATCCACCAGGTTATATAACTGTTGAAAAATGTTTCCGATAAACAACGGAACTGCAAATTTCAATAACAGGGAATATGGATCCCCTTCTGTCATGTTCAGGACAAATCTATTTTTTTTACTCATATGCTTCTTCTCATTTGTTACCCGATGTAACAAAATTCCCTTTCAATCAAACAATGACCTTCCGTTCACGAAGGCATTAAAAACAATAGAATCCTATCATTCCCATTCCAATCCCCAAGACCGTTCCCACAATCACATCCTTCGGATAATGAACCCCTGCAAGAACTCTGCCAAAGCACATCACCACAGCGCAAATTCCCACTGGAACGCTAAGCGGTGGCCAGATATAATAACAGGTCATAGCAACAATCACTGCGGAAAACACATGTCGGCTCGGCATTGATTTTCCTATTTTATTTTTTCTCACCACTGACGGATAATTAAAAGCTATATAGGGACGCTCCTGATTGTAAATGTACCGGAATATGCTTACCAGCACAAAGGAAATTCCCGGAACCAGCACTGCTTTCCAGATTCTTTCATCCCATTGAAGGAACAATCCAAAAATCATCATTGGATAAATGGCATAAACGACCAGAGTCACAAACAAATTGATTCCCTTTATCAATTGTGTCCTACACTCCTTTTCCCTTCCCCAATCCATCAGTCGGATATACGTTTCTCGTTTCATTTTAATCTCCTATTGCTTTCTGGCAATACGATATTCATCACCGTAAGAAAAATATGGGCAGGATGCATTTTTAAACTGCATCATTCTGGCCAAATCATCTTCATCCATACTAACAACACAAGTGTATTCTTCATATTCTTCATCATACACATAATTACTGCAAAACTCGCAGCTGTACTGTCCACTCATATAACCCCTCTATTTCTGATAGCTTTCTGCTAACGCCTTAAATGCAGGAAGAGCTTCTTCAATCTGCTTTGTCTGCACACAATAAGAGATTCTTACATAGCCCGGTGTTCCGAAACTGTCTGCAGGAACCAGAAGCAATTCATAGTCTTTTGCTTTCTCGCAGAATGCATGCGAATCTTCTTCCAATGCCTTCACAAATAAGTAGAATGCTCCGTCCGGATAAACACAGTCATATCCCATCTCTGTCAGGGAATTGTATAATAAATCTCTGTTTTCTTTATAGATGGAAATATCTGCAGTATCTGCAATACATTTTTCAATTACTCTCTGATACATGCTGGAAGCACATACATATCCCAATGCTCTTCCGGAACCACAAACAGCCGCATAAGCATCGGAGAAGTTCACAATTTTTGGTGAAACCACAATATATCCGATTCGTTCTCCCGGCAAGGATAATGCCTTACTGTAAGAATAACAGATAAATGTATTGTCATAATAGTTTACCAGATATGGAACCTTAGTATCATCATAAACCAGTTCGCGATATGGTTCATCGGTAATAAGGAAAATCGGATGTCCGTATTCTTCCTGCTTCTTTTCCAAAAAGCTGCAAAGTTCCTTAATTTTTTCTTCGGTGTAAACCACACCGGATGGATTGTTTGGCGAGTTAATAATCACTGCCTTTGTCTTTTCATTGATTGCCTTTTCTAAATTATTGAAGTCAATCTGGAACGTTCCCTGCTCGGATTCCACAGAAACCAGCTTTGCTCCTGTTCTTTCCATGAACACCCCATATTCCGGGAAGAATGGTGTAAATACGATACACTCATCATCCTTTCCTAAAATAGCATTTAAAACAATAGTCAGCGAAGCTGCCGCACCACAAGTCATGTAGATATTGTCCCCGGTCAGTTCTGTTCCAAATCTCTGATTCGTGTATTCTGCAATAGTATTTCGAACCTTTGCATCACCCTGCGCTGATGTATAACCATGAAGTGCAACGGAATCAAAATTCTCCACTAAATCCTTGATTGCCTCATCCACACTCTTTGGTGCCGGAACACTTGGATTCCCAATACTAAAATCGTATACGTTTTCTGGGCCGATTTCTGCTTTTCTCTTATTCCCATATTCAAAGATTTCTCTAATTTCTGAACGAACCTTCCCTAACTTTACTAATGACTCTGTGTACATTTTCTTCTCCTTCCTTAAATCACCATCATTTTTATCGAATGCGAACCTTAAAGTCTCGTTCGCTTTCTCGTTTCATATCTCGTTTTGCAATATCCTGTCGCTTATCATACAATTTTTTACCACGGGCCAATCCGATTTCAACCTTTACCAGACTTCCTTTGAAATAAACCCGAAGTGGAACCAGTGTTAATCCCTTTTCCTTGATTTTTCCAATCAAACGATTGATCTCATATTTATGAAGCATCAATTTTTTCGGGCGCAACGGATCCTTATTAAAAATATTTCCTTTTTCATAAGGACTGATATGCATTCCATAAATGATTACTTCCCCATTGTCGATTCGCACAAAGGATTCCTTAATGCTACAATGTCCCTGACGCAACGACTTTACTTCCGTTCCATGCAGAACAATGCCAGCCTCATAAGTATCTTCAATGAAGTAATCATGTCTGGCCTTTTTGTTATTTGCAATCAGTCTCTCTCCACCTTTTGCCATAATTTCTCCTTTTTCCATTCTGTCATTACTATGATAGCTTATTTATCAGATAAATCAACCGTTTACAATGCTAAAATCCACATTTCCGGTCATCTTGTCCGCACCTTCCACACGAATTCGAATCTGCTGTCCCAATTTATAGGTTTTTCGTGTACGCTCTCCGGTCATGGAGTAGGTCGCTTCATCAAAAACATAATGGTCGTCCATCATATTGGATACATGGACCAATCCTTCCACAGTATTTTCCAGTTCCACATAAATTCCGAAACCGGTAACAGAAGAAATTACCCCATCATATTCTTCCCCAATAAAGCTTCGCATATATTCTGCCTTCTTCATTTTTTCCGTATCACGCTCTGCCTCATCAGCTCTTCGCTCATAAGCACTACAATTCTTTGTTACTTCCGGTAAGATACTATTGTAATGACGAATCTGCTTGTCGTCCATACGGTTATGAAGCCAGGTCTTAATGATTCGATGAATCTGTAAATCCGGATATCTTCGAATCGGCGAAGTAAAGTGACAATAATATGTTGCGGCCAAACCGTAGTGTCCAATACACTGCGGAGTGTATTCAGCACGTTTCATAGAACGTAACGTCACTCTGCTAATCATTGCCTCCTGCGGCGTTCCTTCAATCCTCTTCAACAACTTTTGCAATTCCTTTGGATGAACCAGATTATCTGATTTCTTTATGGAATATCCAAAGTTCTCAATAAATTGCGTCAGCTGATCCATGCGCTGCTCATCCGGCTTTTCATGATTACGATAAACAAACGGAATCTTTAACCAGTAGAAGCATTCTGCTACAGTTTCATTGGCTGCCAGCATAAAATCTTCAATAATTCTTGTTGCCTTGTTTCTGTCATATGGGACGATTTCGATTGGTCTTCCCTGATCGTCTAGTTTAATCTTACATTCCGGCAAATCAAAGTCCACGGAACCACGGCTAAAGCGGCGTTCTCTTAATAAATCGGCTAATTCTGACATTAAATAAAACATATCTGCCGCATCTTGATATTTCTCAATCACTTCCGGATTATTGAATGACACAATCTGATTCACATCTGTATAACTCATACGATGATTCACATTTATTAAGGTCTCGGCAATCTGATAATTAACGATTTTTCCTTTTTCGTCAATGGTCATCAGGCAACTCAATGCTAATCTGTCCTCTCCCTGGTTCAGGGAACAGATTCCGTTAGACAATTTATGTGGAAGCATCGGAATCACTCGGTCTACCAGATATACACTGGTTCCACGGCGAACTGCTTCTTTATCCAATGCCGAATTTTCCTTTACATAATGGGAAACATCAGCGATATGAACTCCTAATTTATAATAGCCCTCTTCCTTTGTTAAAGTAATGGCATCATCCAAGTCCTTAGCATCTTCCCCATCAATGGTTACCGTCAACAAACCTCTCAAGTCCATTCTACCGTCTTTGGAAAGATTTAACTCACTTTCCAGTACCCGATCCGGAATTCGTTCCACCTGCTCCATGACTGCTTCCGGAAACTGCTCCGGAATGTCATATTTTTTGATTACAGAAAGAATATCCACTCCCGGATCATTCTTATGTCCTAGAATCTCAATGATTTCTCCTTCCGGTTTCCGACCTTTCGAGCCATAATCCTTCAGGCGAACCACGACCTTATGTCCAGTCACGGCACCTTTCATGTCCTTCTCAGCCACATAGATGTCACTGGAAATTTTCTGATTGTCAGGAAGCACATATCCAAAGCCTTTATTCTTCTGGAATAGTCCCACCACTTCCGTGATTTCATGGGAAAGAATCTTCACAACCTTTCCTTCCTTACGACGTCCCGACTGACCTGCTTCCACCGTAATTAAAACCATGTCATGGTGAAAGGCTCCATTCACATTTCCTTCCGGAATAAAATAATCCTCATCCTGACCTTCCACTTCCACAAATCCAAATCCTCTTTCATTGCTGATAAAGAGTCCCTGAATATATTCTTCCTGAGGCAACATATATTTTCCACGTTTCGTTAACGTGATTTTTCCCTCAGTAATCAATTCTGATAAAACAATATCTAACAATGGGCGGTCTTCTTTTTTCACATTTAAAACCACAACCAATTCCTTAAATTTCATTGGAACATAAGTCTTATCGCTCATTAATTCCAATATTATTTTCTTTTTCTCATTAATAATATCCACAATTCACCTCATTCTGTTCGAAATTCCAAAAAGAAAAAGGTGTAGAAAAGAATCTACACCTTCATAAGTACTTTACTAATCAATCTTAGTAACCAATCATATCCATATTTAATACGATTGCAAGAACAAAGAAAAGAATAACACAAATCTTTGTGATTTTTTCTAACTTTCCTTCCATGGAACGTCCCTTGTTCTTTCCCCAATAACTTTCAGCTGCACCACTGATTGCACCTGTCAGTCCAGCCTGTTTTCCTTCCTGAAGTAAGATTACTACTGAAATTACTATACAAATTATCATAAACACAGCTGTTAAAATCTTTAACATGTGATTTCACCTCCTAAATTAAATCGAACAGAAATATACTATCACAAAGTCATTATAAAATCAAGATATTATTTTACAATTAATGACTTTCCGGTCATTTCCTTTGGTTGTTCCATTCCCATTACTTCGATTAATGTTGGAGCAATATCAGCTAAGCATCCACCTTCACGAAGCTTCCATCCTTCTTCTGCATTCACAAGAATAAATGGAACCGGATTTGTTGTATGTGCTGTGTGAGGAGCACCTGTTTCATAATCCACCATCTTTTCTGCATTACCGTGGTCAGCACAGATGAATAATACGCCGTCCATTTCCTTAACAGCTTCCACTGCCTGTCCAACCAATCCATCAACAGTCTCTACTGCTTTTACAGCTGCCGGAATCACACCGGTATGCCCTACCATATCTGGATTTGCAAAGTTAATAACGATTACATCATATTCGTTAGACTTGATTGCCTTTATAAGGTTTTCTCCTACTTCCGGAGCACTCATTTCCGGTTTTAAGTCGTAAGTTGCTACTTCTTTTGGAGAGTTTACCAAAATTCTGTCTTCATCTTTATTCGGTTCTTCCACACCACCATTAAAGAAGAATGTTACATGCGCATACTTTTCTGTTTCTGCTAAACGTAACTGCTTTAATCCGTTGTTAGCCAGGAATTCTCCGAATGTGTTCTTGATTTCTTCTTTTTCAAATGCAATGAACTTATTTGGAATTGTTTCATCATAATCTTTGAAGCATACATAAGTGATGTTAAGGAATGGTCTTTCAAATCCTGTAAACTGATCATCACAGAATGCTCTGGTAATTTCTCTTGCTCTATCCGGACGGAAGTTAAAGAAGATAACTGAGTCTCCGTCTTTTACTAAAGATAACGGTTCTCCCGCTTCATCTGTAATGACTGTCGGAAGAACAAATTCATCTGTTACATCCTGTGCGTAAGAATCAGCCATTGCCTGTACTGCATCTGTAGCCTTTACACCTTCTCCGGTTGTAAGAGAATCATAAGCCTTCTGTACACGATCCCAGTTGTTATCTCGGTCCATTGCGTAGTAACGTCCGGAAAGGGAAGCTATCTTACCAACACCGATTTCATTCATCTTTTCCTGAAGTTCTGCAACATAATCTTTTCCTGATGCAGGAGGTGTATCTCTACCATCCAGAAATGCATGTACATATACATTTTCTAAGCCATTTTTCTTAGCCATTTCCAGTAATCCGTAAAGATGTGTATTATGACTATGAACACCACCATCAGATAATAATCCCCAAAGGTGTAAATCAGAATTGTTCTTCTTACAATTTTCGATTGCCTGCAACAATACTTTATTTTCAAAGAATGTTCCGTCCTGAATATCCTTTGTGATTCTTGTAAGATCCTGATAAATGATACGTCCGGCACCAATGTTCATATGACCAACTTCTGAGTTTCCCATCTGTCCATCAGGAAGTCCTACAGCCATTCCGGATGCATTTCCTTTAACAAAAGGATAATCTTTCATCAATCCGTCCATAACCGGTGTCTTTGCCATTGCAATTGCATTTCCTTCCGGATTATCATTTAATCCATATCCATCTAATACCATTAAAACTACTGGTTTCTTTGCCATTTTATTTCTCCTCACTTTATATGATTTATTTTGTTTTCGTTTTTTTCATTTTTTCATTGATTTCCTGTTTTTCGAAGTTAACGCCTACTGCATTATCCTCATCTCTTCGCCCCGTTCCCTTAATATAAACAATGTCATATCCTGGGAATCCCGGATCATTTCCACAGTCCACAGATGCATTATCCAACATTTTCTGTGTTTCCGTTTTTGTAATATATACATAAATCGGTTTATACTTCCCATTATATCTGGAATTTTCTTTCATTGCAAAATAGACCGGATTTAACTTGATTTTTTTAAATGTATTACCAGTCATGGTAATTTTCAAAACTCCACTTCCCGAAATTGCATGTCCGGTAGTGTTTCGTTTCTTGTTTTTCCCGATTCCATTCTTAACGAATGTATTATTAATAATTTTTGTATTTTTCCAATTCAATACATTGATTCCGGCATCATACATTCCTGTAAATGTATTTCCCACAATTGTTATATTCTTATGATAAATATTTTTCCCACTCTTTGTTTGAGAATAATTATGTGTTCCAACGCCTCTGCTCATACCGGTAAAATAGCAATTCTTTACCGTAATATTTTGGCACGGTGTCTTATCCTGCTTTGCCCAGACAGAACCTATTCCACCAATAGTTGGATCCGGTAAGTCAATATTGATTGCTTCCTTCACATAATTTTTCTTTACACTCTTTAACGTTGCTTTCTCAAAACGACAATCATGAATGTTTACTTTCTTTGACGCATTCACTTCGATGTAATGTTTTCCATTCATTCCTTTAAAGGTTATTCCACTAATTTCAATATTCTTGCAGTGAAGCACATTGATTGCAAGTCCCTGAACCTTGTTCATTTTGAAAACAACTTTTCCTTTTCCAATCATTTTTGCATTAGATGTTCCATTATACTTTCCAATCACTTTACTCTGCTTTGATTTATTCTTTGGAACAAACTGAAACAGCAATGTGGTTGGTGCAATATGCGCATGATAATCCATAATATTCTCAATGACAACACCATCCTTGAACACTACCGTTACATTTGATGGAATACAGACTGAATACTGAAATCTGTAAGTTCCTTTCTTAAATGTTAAAGTGCCACCGCCTTTTGCGCGCATCGACTCTGTAATCTCATTTAACGACATACAGTGAGCCACAGATTTATCATAGACACTAGGATGTTTTCTCGCCTGCGCTTCCAAGGATGCCGGCGAAACAGTAACATTCTTCTTTGCCTGAGCAGTTACGGAAAGCATACCACCTACAGCAAAAACAATACATATTGCCATAGTAAATTTTAATAATCTTTTCAAAATACCCTCTCCTTTTCTTTTTTACTAAGGAAAACGCCCCACATACGTCCCTTACCTTTATTCTATCAAATATCAAGACGTATGAAAAGCAGGATACTGAAAACAGTACCCTGCTTCAAATATATTATTATTATTTATTATAGTTGACAATCTGACCAAAGTCAGCCTTAAGGCTAGCGCCACCTACTAAACCACCATCAATGTCAGGTTTAGCCATAAGTTCTGCAGCGTTTCCAGCGTTCATAGATCCACCGTACTGAATTCTGATTTCAGCCGCTGTCGCATCATCATAGATTTCAGCGATACAAGCTCTGATAGCTGCACAAACTTCTTCAGCCTGATCAGAAGTTGCAGTCTTTCCTGTTCCAATCGCCCAGATTGGTTCGTAAGCGATAACTGCTTTCTTAGCCTGATCTGCTGTTACATTTAAGAATGCAATCTTAATCTGCTGACGAATGAAATCAATTGTGATTCCCTGTTCTCTCTGTTCTAGAGATTCACCACAGCAGATGATTGGAGTAATGTCATGTTCGAAAGCCTTTAATACTTTCTTATTTACTGTTTCATCTGTTTCAGCAAAGTATTCTCTTCTTTCTGAATGTCCGATGATAACGTATTTTACTCCTACATCAGTTAGCATGCTTGGTGCGATTTCTCCTGTATATGCACCACTTTCTTCGAAGTACATGTTTTCTGCACCAATGTTAATGTTTGTTCCCTTTGTTGCTTCAATAGCAGGAACAATATCAATTGCAGGTACGCAGAATACTACGTCTACATCTTCATTTGCTACTAATGGCTTTAATTCTTCGATTAATGCAACTGCCTCACTTGGAGTTTTGTTCATTTTCCAGTTGCCTGCGATAATTTTCTTTCTCATTTTTGATTCTCCTTATTTATCGTTTGCTGCTACTACACCTGGAAGGTCTTTTCCTTCTAAGAATTCAAGAGATGCTCCACCACCTGTAGAGATATGAGTCATCTTGTCACCAAATCCAAGGTTATTTACAGCTGCTGCAGAATCACCACCACCGATGATTGTTGTAGCATCTGTTTCAGCTAAAGCTTCTGCTACTGCAATTGTACCGGCTGCAAGACTTGGGTTTTCAGAAACACCCATTGGTCCGTTCCAAACAACTGTCTTAGCACTCTTAACTGCTTCTGCAAATAATTCACGTGTCTTAGGTCCGATATCTAAACCTTCCTTGTTATCAGGGATATCGTTTGTAGGAACAATCATGGTATCGATTGGAGCATCGATTGGGTCAGGGAATCCATCACCTGCTACAGTATCGATAGGAAGTAATAACTTCTTGCCCATTTTTTCAGCTTTCTTAATCATGTCAAGACAGTAATCTAACTTAGAATCATCTACTAAAGAGATACCAACGTTTCCACCCTGAGCCTTGATGAATGTGTAAGCCATACCACCACCGATGATTAATGTATCACACTTTTCAAGAAGGTTATTGATTACGTTAAGCTTATCAGCAACCTTAGCACCACCAAGGATTGCTACGAAAGGTCTTACAGGATTATTTACTGCGTTTCCAAGGAAGTCAATTTCCTTCTGCATTAAATATCCAACAACTGCTGTATCAACATATTCTGTTACACCAACATTTGAGCAGTGAGCTCTGTGAGCTGTACCAAACGCATCGTTTACGAATACGTCGCAAAGAGAAGCAAGTTCTTTAGAGAATGCTTCACCATTCTTTGTTTCTTCTGCACGGTAACGTGTGTTTTCTAAAAGAACAACATCACCATCGTTCATAGCTGCTACTGCCGCCTTAGCATTTTCCCCAACAACGTTAGCGTCTGCTGCGAACTTAACTTCCTGTCCTAATAATTCAGAAAGTCTAACAGCAACTGGTGCCAAAGATAATTCCGGCTTTGGTTCTCCCTTTGGTTTTCCAAGATGTGAGCAAAGAATAACCTTTCCACCATCAGCAATTAATTTCTTGATTGTAGGAAGTGCTGCAACAAGACGGTTTTCATCTGTAATCACACCTTCCTTTAATGGAACATTAAAGTCACAACGAACGAGTACTTTCTGTCCCTTTACGTTAATATCATCTACGGATTTCTTATTAAGCATATTTGTGCTCCTTTCCTATACATTGAAAGGGTCCGGCCCAAGAAAGCCGGACCCTTTTTGGATCTAAATTTTAAAACTATGCTAATTCAGCAAAGTATTTGATTGTTCTAACCATCTGGCTTGTGTATGAGTTTTCGTTATCATACCAAGAAACAACCTGAACTTCGTAAAGATCATCAGCAATCTGAGCTACCATTGTCTGTGTAGCATCAAATAATGAACCGTACTTCATTCCGATAACGTCTGAAGAAACGATTGGATCTTCATTGTATCCAAAGCTTTCAGATGCAGCAGCCTTCATAGCAGCGTT
>CACXEU010000002.1 GCA_902766735.1 uncultured Lachnospiraceae bacterium | reverse complement strand
GTAGCATAATTAATTATATCAAAAAACGGCTATGAGCGCGAGCTCATAGCCGTTTTTCTGTCAGGGGACTTTTTTTACAGCCCCTTTGTTTGTTGATTTATATATGTAAAACGGAGGGAGTTTTCGTTTTATCTCAAGAAAAGAAAAATTTTTGAAAAAGTGTTGACATAAAAATATCAAAATGATATTTATTTAATTACAACTAATATCATATAAAACCTATATGAATAGAGAGATAAAGAAAAACGAATGAAAAAATACAATAGGGAAAAGTTATTTGATAAAAAGACGAGGTGAAGAAACGGTGAAAGTGGCACAGAATTTAACAGAATTGATTGGAAAAACTCCGTTGTTAAAAGTAAATAATTTGTTGGAAAAATTTGAATTGGAAGCGGATGTCTATATGAAGTTGGAATATTTTAATCCTGCCGGCTCGGTAAAAGACCGGATTGCCTATGCAATGATTACGAATGCAGAAGAAAAAGGATTGATTATGGAAGGAGCAACCATTATAGAACCGACTTCCGGAAATACAGGCATTGGATTGGCATTCGTTGGTGCCGTCAAGGGATATCAGGTCATTTTGACCATGCCTGAGACCATGAGTATGGAACGAAGAACATTGCTGAGTGCGTTAGGAGCCAAAATTGTATTGACACCGAGAAAAGAGGGAATGGCAGGGGCTATTAAGAAGGCAGAAGAATTGAATGAGCAAATAGAGAATAGTATTATCTTACAGCAATTCGAAAATCCCGCAAATGTACAGGCGCATCTGAATACAACAGCAGAAGAAATCTGGGAGGATACAGATGGAAAAATCGATATTTTTGTGGCTGGTGCAGGAACCGGTGGAACAGTAACCGGTGTAGGACGGGGACTGAAGGAGAAAAAAACGGATGTGTATGTGGCTGTTGTTGAGCCGTTTGAATCTCCGGTATTGGCTGGTGGACAGCCGGGACCACACATTATTCAGGGAATCGGTCCGGGATTTATCCCGGAGGTACTGGATCGGGATGTGATTGATGAAGTGATTCAGATTCGTGGGAAGGATGCTGTTCAAATGTCTAGAGTGTTAGGAAGGCTGGAAGGACTTCTGGTAGGGTTTTCTTCCGGTGCCGCAGCATATGCAGCGATTCAGTTGGCCAAACGGCCGGAGAACAAAGGGAAAACAATTGTTGCCTTATTACCGGATTCAGGAGAACGATATTTATCCACGGAGCTGTATGAAAGTCCGACAGAAAAAGCATAAAGAAAGGGTTGCTCTCTTGACAAGATATGCTACAATGAAGGATAAATGAAAGAAAGAGTTAGAATGTTATTATTCGGGAGAGAATCATGCAAAATCAATTTTCAAGAACGCAGTTGCTATTAGGGAAAGAAAACATGGAAAAATTAGCCAATGCCAGAGTAGCCATTTTTGGCGTAGGTGGCGTTGGAGGATATACGGTGGAAGCTTTGGCACGAAGCGGAGTTGGAACATTTGATTTGATTGATGATGATCAGGTGTGTCTTACAAATATTAATCGTCAGATTATTGCCACAATGGATACTGTAGGGAAAAATAAGATTGATGTGGCAAAGGAGAGAATTCTATCCATTAATCCTAAAGCTACGGTTCATACCTATCAGACGTTTTATTTACCGGAAACAGCAGACCAGTTTGACTTTACCCAATATGACTATGTGGTGGATGCCATTGATACGGTAACGGGAAAGATTCAATTGGTTATGGCAGCAAAGGAAGCAGGCGTTCCGATTATCAGTTCCATGGGAGCAGGAAATAAACTGGATCCGACGGCTTTTGAAGTGGCTGATATTTATAAGACTTCTGTCTGCCCATTGGCAAAAGTCATGCGGCGGGAATTGAAAAAACGTGGTGTAAAAAAATTAAAGGTTGTTTATTCCAGGGAAAAAGCATTGACACCAATTGATGATGAAACCATCAGTTGTCGTTCCCATTGTGTTTGCCCTCCGGGTGCAGAAAAGAAATGTTTGCAACGCAGACAGATTCCGGGAAGCATATCTTTTGTTCCGTCTGTGGTAGGTTTAATCATCGGCGGGGAGGTTATCAAGGACTTAGTTCAAAAGAATTAGAGCGATATATTTATCAGACTGTGAAAGAAGAAATTCCATGAAAGTGGAATTTCTTTTTTATTTCATAGGAAAGTTCTTTGAACTTCCCCATGAAATAAAAATGCTCCGCAAGGATGCGCAGCTCACGGAGATGTATTTATGCTGACGCATCCGCTCGCGCGCGAAGTGTCGCAAGCGACACTTTGTTCTTACCTATACCTGGGAAATCAATTTGGGAGAAAAAGAACTAGACTTTATTGGCAGATAATGATATAACTAAAACACACTATCCCCATAGGAAAGATATGAATTAAAATGAGGGGTGGCCGGAAACATCAAATAATTTTGAAAGAGAAAAGAAGAAATGACTATTTTACAACTTAAATATGTGATTACAATCGCAGGTTCATCATCCATCAGGGAGGCGGCAGGGAAACTATTTGTTTCACAACCTGCACTTTCAGCGACGATTCGCGAACTGGAAGAGGAGTTAGGAATTAATTTATTCAAAAGGAATAATAAAGGGATTTCTCTTACGGAACAGGGAAGTGAATTTTTAGTTTATGCAAAGCAGGCAGTGAGCCAGTATGAATTGATTGAAGATCGGTATATCCAGAAAGAAGGAGAAAAGAAGCACTTTTCTGTTTCCATGCAGCATTATGTATTTGCAGTACATGCTTTTGTACAAACAGTAAAAAAATGTGATGCCGGTAAATATATCTACTCAGTTTATGAAACACGAACGGCAGAAGTACTTACGAATGTTAGGAACATTAAGAGTGAGATTGGCGTGATTTCCTATTCCAGAAGTAACGAAAAAATCATGAGAAAACTGTTCCGGGAATATCAGCTGGAATTTCATCCGTTAATGGTTCGCGAGACGTTTGCGTATGTCTGGAAAGGACATCCGTTGGCTCAAAAAGAGGAAATATCCTTAGAGGAATTGAAAGATTATCCATGTGTAAGTTTCGACCAAAGTGGCGATAGTGATTTCTATTTATCGGAAGAAGCGTTGGGTGATTATGAATTTGATAAGCTGGTTAAATCCAATGATCGTGCGACCTCAGCGGAAATGATGGCTGTATTGAATGGTTATTCCATTGGAACGGGAATCATGACGGATAGTGTCACTTTAAAGGATGAATTTGTCTCAATCAAATTGAAGGAAGAGGACCCACTGACCATCGGATATATTGTCCGAAAAAATCATAAACTCAGTGAGTTTGGAGAAACATACATTGAAGAACTGAAAGTGTATCAGGAATCGTAGGAGGAACAACTATGGCAGAAGTGCAGTATTCCGGCGTGCGAGAAAGCAGACCGGGACGAATTAATGATTTAGGAACTACAGGAAAGGAAGTAGAAGAACAGTTTCGAAAAGGATGTTTGAAACGAGCAGACAGAAGTTTTGCTCAGGGACTTCAGTGTCAGCAGATTAATAGTATGGCAGCTTTGATGTCGCTGGAAGATTCGGTATTTATTTCCCACTCCCCACAGGGCTGTGTGGGATGTGCCATTATGGCTGTTGATATGTATCGTGTGGGACAGATTCACCGTGGGATTAAACAGGTAAAGAATCCCCGTTTACTGGTTACCAACATTGACCAGAAAAGCGTGGTGTTCGGCGGAGAAAAGAAACTTAGGGATACCGTTAAAAAGGCTGTGGAACGATATCATCCAAAACTGGCATTCATTTATGCGTCCTGTGCATCAGGAATTATCGGAGACGATATCGATGCCATCGCTGCGGATTTACAGACAGAATATCCGGACACAATTTTGGTACCAATTCACTGTGAAGGCTTTAAGTCTAAAATATGTGCGTCAGGTTTTGATGCAGCATTTATCTCAATAAATAAATATATTCTGAAAAAGGAGAATATCCCGAAGGAGAAAGGATTGGTGAATCTTTTCGCACCAACGACGGTCAGTTATGCGGATCAGAAAGAAATGGAGCGAATGTTGAATCAGTTAGGGGTTCGGGTAAACTATATTCCTTTCTATAGTTCTTTGGAAAAAATCAAGAGAATTCCGGCGGCAGAAGCATCAACATCCATTTGTAAGGTATTTGCCGACGAATTCATGAAAACATTATGGGAAGATTATCAGATTCCATATTCTCATACCGTGATGCCGATTGGAATCCGAAATACAGATAAGTGGTATCGGGGCATTGCAAAAGTGTTGGGAAAAGAAAAAGAAGTGGAAGAAATCATTGCAAAAGAACATGAACGTATTGAACCACTGGTTGCAGCCTTACGGGAAAGGCTTCAGGGAACAAGAGTATTTATTTGCGGTGGTACCGGACGTTCCTTTGCAGCGGCAGCGTTGATTGATGATTTTGGAATGGAACTGGTGGGTCTGGAAACACCGACTTATGATGAAGATGCGCAAGTGGATATCGAATATCTTAATGGAATCCATAAGGACTATGTGGTAGATATCGCAAACATGCAGCCTTTTGAACAGGTAAATCTGGTAAATAAATTAAAGCCGGATGCTTTTATCGGGGTGCCGGAGTGGGCGGCAAAATTAGGAATTCCAACCACACATGTATTAGATGGAAAGCGACCGACCATGGGATATGACGGATTGCTTTTCCTTGGAAATAAAATTGCGGACCAGTTACAGAATCCTGGATTTAACAAGAAGTTGGCAAAGTATGTGAAATTGCCTTACAGAGATTCCTGGTATGAAGAAGACGCATTTAAATATATTGAACAATAAAATTCTAAAAAGGTATTCGTGGATTTAGATTTTGCAGAAGAAAGGATAGAAGAAAAGATGTCACAGATTATGGAAAATCCAAAGGGTGGTTGTGTCCTGGCGGGAATTAATTCAGTATTGGGCGCCATTGACAGAGTATGTCCCATTTATCATTCAGGCCCGGGATGTTGTATGCAGACTACAGCAGCAGATCAGGGGCAATCAGGTCATAAAAGTTCCTGCTTTGTAAGCAGTGTATCTCTGCCTTCCAGCAATATGCTGGAAAAAGAAGTCGTCTTTGGTGGAACCGATAAGCTGAAAACGACAATTCAAGGGGCAGTTGATATTATTGATGCGGATGCTTACTTTGTGTTAACCGGTTGTACCGCAGGAATTATCGGGGATGATATTGTTAGTGTAACAGAAGCGTTTCAGCGAAAAGGAAATCCTGTTTATCCAATTGAAACTCCGGGATTTGCAGGGGATAGCAATCTAGGATATGAAGTGGTATGGAATACGATGATTGACCAGGTAATCGAGGAAGATGTACCAAGGGATGAGAAGCTTGTAAATATTTTTGGAATTGTTCCTTATCATGATCCGTTTTGGAGTGGAACATTGGAGGAAATCGACCGGATTCTTTCCCGATTGGGATTAAAAGTAAATACATTTTTTACAAAACACCAAGGAATGGAGACGATTCGAAAAAGCTCGGGAGCTGCACTCAATATTATCGTTAATCCCTGGCTGTTTCAAGGACCGGCAAAAAAATTTGAAAAGAAATTCGGAGTTCCAAGTCTTCGAATTCCAGGGTTATTTACCGGTGCAACAGATACAACCAATTTTGTCAGAGCAGTCGGAGAAGCATTGGGGTTGGAACCGGAGCTGGTGGAGCGTGTTATTGAATCTGAGGAGGATTACGTTTACCAGTACTTAGGTCAGGCAATTGGTGTAGTGAGCTGGAAGAGATTTGCTGTTGTAGCAGATGCAAATAATGCGGTTGCTTTTACACGATATTTAGCCAATGACTATAGCTTTACCCCTGTTTTAGTGATTGTATCCGAGCCGATTTTCCGGGAGGAAGACAGGGAGCGGATTATCAGTGAAATACAGAATCTGGAATATGCTGATCCTCCAAAGGTACTGTTTTTAACGGACCAGTATGAAATCAATCAGGCCATTCGAGAGGAAGAAAAAGAAATTACACTTTTGGTAGGAAGTAGTAACGAGAGAGAAATTGCATTGGAACAAGAGATTCAGTTTATCCTCGGGGCATTTCCTATGAATGAGCGATTGGTCTTTAATCGTACATATGCCGGGTATCGTGGAAGCCTTACATTTACGGAAGACATTTATGACAATAATTAATAATAATCTTTTGAAAGCCGGAGTAATCCGGCTTTTTCTTTCACAAAAATAAATTATTTCGAAACGAAACTATCAAATTATTAGGAGGAAAAACATGGCAATTTATTTTAGTACCTCAAAGGAAAATGTTCCTTGGAATGAGGTGGCGGAGATTTTGCAAAACGCTGGTCTCTCGGATTTGGATGGAACAATGCAGGAGAAAGTATTTCGCAACAGTGCTGTGGTTGTGATTGCTTACGACAATGAGAAGGTAATTGGATGTGGACGGGCACTTTCCGATGGTGTTTGTCAGGCAGCTATTTACAATATTGCTTTTCAGGAAGGCTACAGACATATGGGGCTGGGAACACAGTTGATGGAGAAACTGCTGGAATTGTTAAAAGGGCAAAGTGTTATTCTTTATACCAATCCGCCCGGGGTGTCATATTACGAGAAATTCGGTTTCAAACGAGCTAAAACATCCATGTGCATTTATGAAGGAAGTGCAGAAAAACTGCGGATGATGCAAGCGCATGGGTTCCTGTTACCGGAGGGATATCGTTTTGAGGATGAAGGGGTAAAACCATACGAACGAATCCCTAACCGTGATTAAAGAAACTAATCACAGACGATAATTTTTGCGAACTACCACCTTGTAGGAGAATAGTGTTACTATCTGATTGTGAGTTGGAAAAAACAAATTTGTGTATGAAAGAACTCACTCCAAATCATAAATGATGATAAAAAGGAACAAAGAAACAAGGAGTAAAGGGAGGCAGAAAAATGGCAAAAATTTATAATTCAGTAACAGAACTTGTCGGACATACACCATTGGTTGAATTTAAAAGACTTGCAAAGGAATTAGGATTGAAAGGAAGAATCGTTGGAAAACTTGAGTACTTTAATCCGGCAGGATCCCATAAGGATCGTATCGCATTAGAAATTATTGAACAGGCAGAGGCAAGAGGCGAAATCAGTCCTGATAAGACTACCTTGGTGGAATTCACAAGCGGGAACACAGGAATTGCTCTTGCAGCATTTGCAGCAGCAAAGGGCTATCCATTTAGAATCGGCATTCAACCGGGGGTTTCCGTTGAACGACTGAAGCTGATAGAAGCTTACAATGCAGAAATCATTCCTGTGGAACCGGAACTTCTGGCTCCAATCTATGAAAAAGGAATTGAGGCATTTGGACCAATCATTGAAAAGTTTATTGAGGAAACTCCAAATGGATATGCCACCCTTCAGTTATCAAATCCGGACAATGTGAATGCACATTACAAGCACACCGGTCCTGAAATCTGGGAGGACACAGACGGAACGGTAGATGTGTTTGTAGGCGGTGTTGGTACCGGTGGTTCCACACACGGAATCAGCAAATATCTTAAGGAACAAAATCAGAATATTAAGACCATTGTTGTTCAGCCAGATCCGGAATCGATTGCAAATTCAGCGGTGGAAGGCGCTTCGGACGGAGGCTTCCATGGAATTCATCAGGTTCATGATGAAAATGGATTAACAGCAATGAGTCCTGAAAACTTTAATGAACATGTAATTGACGAATACGAATTTATTACCTATGGAGAAACCTTGAAGGCAATTCATCTTCTTGCAAAATACGAAGGGATTTTTGTTGGTGCATCTGCAGGAGCTTCCCTGGCAATCGCAATCAAAGAGGCACGGAAAGCGGAAAACGAAGGAAAGATTATTGTGCCACTTCTTCCGGACAATGGAGAACGTTACTTGTCAGAAGACATTCAGCAGGTAAAACATGAACTGGAAGATGGAGTAACCTTATAGAAACAAAATGATTCGAGGAGCGTATTTATGTCAGAGTTCAATTTGAAAGAAATAAATAAATTAAATCTTGCAAATCTTCCGACGCCAATCCAGCGTCTGGAACGGTTGTCTGAAGAATGGGGTGTGGATCTGTGGATTAAGCGAGATGATTTTACCGGGATTGAAACGTCCGGAAATAAGATTCGCAAACTGGAATATACCATCGCAAAAGCATTATCAGAGGAGGCAGGCGTTGTCATTACGTGCGGAGGAATCCAGTCGAATCACTGTCGCTCCACTGCTGCGGTTGCGGCAAGAGTGGGAATCAAATCCCATCTGGTACTTCGCATTGACCAGGAACCGCCTTTGGAAGGGAATTACCTTCTGGATAAAATATTGGGAGCAGAAATCACTTTTATAAGCAGAAAAGATTATTCTACCAGAAGAAATGAAATCATGAAAGAAATTGCAGAGGCCTATGAAGCAAAAGGAATTAAGGCATATGTGATTCCGGAAGGTGCTTCGGACGGAGTTGGAAATCTGGGATACATTGAAGCGGTTCGAGAAATCAAGGCACAGGAAGAACAGCTTGGAGTCGACTTTGACACCATTGTATGTGCCGTGGGCTCGGGAGGAACCTACAGTGGATTATTCCTGGGGGCTAAACTTCTTGCTCCGAAAAAGGAAGTATACGCATTTAACGTATGTGATGATGAAGCGTATTTTCTGGATGTATGTACAAGAATTGCAAAGGATACAGTGCAGTCTTTAAATGCAGGAATTGAAGTGAGAGAAGAAGACATGCATATCATTGATGGATATAAGGGCATCGGATATGCAATTTCAAGGGATGAAGAACTGGAATTTATTATTGATGTAGCAAAAAAAGAAGGGGTCATCCTGGATCCGGTTTATACCGGAAAAGCATTTTATGGATTATACAATGAAATAAAAAAAGGAAATTTTGACAAGTCTAAAAGAATTTTATTTATTCATACAGGAGGGCATTTTGGAGTCTTTCCAAAACAGGAACAATTCGAAAAGTTGCTTCAGGAGGGTAAGTTATGATTTTAAAACAATTAAAAAAACTGGTAAATATCTTTTCGGTATTGCTGGCAATTTTAGTTGACGTGGGCATCGAGGATTCTGTGGAGCAACCGAAGGCACCGGAGCCATACTTTTTATATTTCTTATATATTATCGGAGTACTTTTTGCAGTGTTCTATCTAGTATCACTGTTTCATAAAAAGACGTCAAAAAAACTGGAAGAATTGGGACCACTGTTAGCAGGAGGCGTGCTTATTCTAAATATTATCAATATCGTTTGTAGTAAATATGCATTGCTGCCGGTATTGTTCTTCCCATCGCTAGACAGAGTCTTTGGGGTTTTTGTCAATGACAGAGAACTGATGCTGGAATGTATTCTTTCATCAGGAAAACTTCTGCTCATTGGATTTTCAGTAGGAGCATCCCTGGGATTTTTTACGGGAGTACTGATTGGGTTTAACAAAAAAATAGCGTACTGGATGAATCCATTTACAAAGATTATTGGACCGATACCCGCAACATCCTGGTCGCCATTGGTACTGTCCCTGTTTAGTACATCCTATCAGGCAGCAGTATTTATGATTGCACTTTCGGTATGGTTCCCGATTACCGTAATGACCAGTAGCGGAATCCAGAATGTGGCACAGACTTATTTTGAAGTGGCAGATACCTTAGGGTCAGGAAAACTGTACAAGGTATTTAAGGTTGGCATTCCGGCTGCGTTGCCAAGTGTATTCCTCGGATTCTTTTATGCGACAACCGCTTCTTTTGTAACGCTTGTTACAGCAGAAATGTTTGGTTGTAAATCAGGAATTGGCTGGTATCTTAATTGGCAAAAGAGCATGATGCTCTATGCAAATGTTTATGCCGGACTAATCCTGCTGGCCGTATTGTGTAATTTAATTTTGAAGCTGGTATTTAAATTTAGGGATAAGGCACTGAGCTGGCAGAAGGGAGTAATTAAATGGTAGGAGAAATCAAAATTGAACATGTTTCCAAATCCTTTGAAAACCCGGATGGAACAGTTCTCAAAGCATTGAATGATGTAAACCTTACAATCAAGCCGGGTTCCTTTGTATCATTGATTGGCCCTTCCGGTTGTGGAAAAACAACACTTTTAAGAGCTATCTCGGGACTGAATCTGGCAGACGAAGGTGTTATTAAGGTGGACGACGAACCGGTTACGAAGCCGGGACATGAGAGAGGTTTTGCATTTCAGCAGGCCAATCTGTATCCGTGGTTGACCATTGAAAAAAATATTTCTTTTGGATTAAAGGCAAGAGGAATTTATAAATCAAAGAAAAAAGATGTTGAAACCTACATTGATATGGTAGGACTGAAGGGATTTGAAAATGCGTATCCACATCAGCTCTCCGGAGGAATGAATCAGCGTGCTTCTTTGGCAAGGGCATTGGTAGGACATCCGAAAGTGTTATTACTGGATGAACCGTTAGGAGCGCTGGATGCTTTTACCAGAATGAATATGCAGGATGAAATTCTTAGAATCTGGAAAGAACAGCAGATGACCATGATTATGGTAACCCATGACGTGGATGAGGCAGTATATTTATCCGATCAGGTGGTGATTATGACTCCACGTCCTGCAAAAATCGAACAGGTTATTGACATTGAACTGGCAAGACCAAGAGCTAGGGGGAATGGGGATTTTCTAAAATACAGAACAAAGATTTTAGAAATCTTAAATTATGCAGGGGAAAACAGAGAACCAGAATATTATTTATAAAGGAGAATCATAATGAAAAAGAAATTATTAGCATTTTTATTAGTAACAGCATTAACAATTACTTCAGTAACTGGCTGTGGAAATAGCAAGAAAGGGGAAGAAGGAAAATCTGGAAAACAGGTTGTTAAAATTCTGAACAACAAGGAAAGCTTATGTTTGGCTCCGGTTCATATTGCAATTATTAACGGATACTTTGATGAAGAGTTTAAGAGCATTGGACAGGAATATAAAGTTGTAACATCAAACATTGATACAATCACAGAACAGATTACCAGTGGGGAAATCAATGCAGGTTACGGACTGACAGGTACCTTAATGCAGCCAATTTCCAATGGACTTGCAATTTCCTTTGTAACAGGCTTACACAGAGGATGTACAAAATTCTATTCTAAGAAAGGCACCGGTGTGGACAGCTTAGAAGACTTAAAAGGAAAAACAATCGGTGTAGCATCTCTTTCCGATTCTGCACCAATTCAGTTAAAGAGAAAGCTTTACAGCCTTGGATTTAAAGTTAACGGAAGTGATGCAGACATTCAGTTTGTAACTTATGCAATGACTGATCTTCCTGCAGCTTTAGACAACGGTGGTGTTGATGCCATTGGTATTCATGATCCGGTAGCATACAACGCTGAAAAGAGCTATGACTTTAATAAGATTTTAGACATTGGTGAAGATGAGGTATTTTCAAAAGAATATTGCTGCCAGGCTTATGTTTCTCAGGAACTAATTAAAAACAATCCGGAAGGTGCAGCTGCATATACAAGAGCAATCCAGAAGGCAGCAGCTTTCGTTCAGGCACAGCCGGAAGAAGCAGCAAGACTTCAGGTGGAACATGGATATATGCCATCCGAAAGTGATGAAGATATTAAGAGTTACGGGGAAATTCTTGGAAGCTTAAATTATGAACCATCCGTAACATTAGGAAGAGAAACCTTTGTTGCATCCTTTAAGGATCTTCAGAACACCGGAGATTTAGATGCTTCATTAGATTTAGATGAGTTTACAAAGAATGTTTATCCGGACTTGGAAGGAGTTCCAAATGGATATACTTATGACGCAAAAACAGATAAATTTACAGTGATAAAATAGTGGGAGAGAAGCATGAAGAAAATAATTGATTTGATATTTTTCATATTAGCAGTATTGGTAGTCGTTGGAGTAAATACATTTGCAAAGGTTTGTGGAAACATGATGGGCATGGAAGCTCCGTGTCACACAACCAGAACTTATGCAGTTGTCATTGGAATTGTAGTGGCAGTAATTTCTATCATTGATCTTGTAGTAAAAATCAATTGGTTGGGAATTCTTACAAAGGCAATTCAATTCGTGGGAAGTATTACACTGATTCTTACACCGACGGTGATTGCTCCGGTATGTAAAATGGAAACTATGCATTGTAGCTCACATACGAAACCATTCCTGATTCTTGTGGGAGTGATTGGAACCATCCTTGCAATCGGAAGCATTCTGGGAGAAGGAATCAAAGCGAAAGGGGCAGGAGATGAATAAATCTCACAAGCTGGCATGGAAAAGTATTATAGCCAGTCCTTATCGAAGCTTCGGATTAATGACCATCATGTTGCTGCTTTCATTTATCATTGTTTTCGGAAACATTCTTGTTTTAGGAATGAGAAACGGAAGTAAAAATATTGTGGATAAAATGGGAGCAGACATCGTGGTTGTTCCAAAGGATTGTGAGGAAGATTACGAGGGGATTCTTTTAACCACAGACAAGAACTTTTTTTACATGGACACTTCGGTGGTGGATGAAGTCCGAAACATCAAGGGAATCTCCAAAGTATCACCGCAAACATTTCTTATGACATTAGAGGCTTCCTGTTGTGACCAGTCAGCACAGATTGTTGGGATTGACATTGACTCGGATTTCACCATTACACCATGGACAGAACAGGGAAAACTGTCTGCCCTGGAACAGGGGGAAATCATCGTCGGTAGCGATATCGCAATCAGGGAAAATCAGACATTTCAGATGTATGATAAAACCTATCGGGTGGCGGCAGTGTTGAAGAAAAGCGGAACGGCCATGGATTCCACTGTTTATGTGAGTCAGGATGAAATTGAAGTTCTGAAACAAAGAGCAAAGAAAAAGGGTCAGGGATTTATCAGGGAGGTAACCGAAAAGGATATTTCAGCGGTATTGATTCAGGTCGAGGAATCGGAACGGATTGATTCGGTGGTGGCAAGACTTTCAACAATTGATGGCATTGCAGTGATTTCTTCCGATTCGGTAACAAATAAGCTATCCCGTGAGATGAAAGAGGTTTATCAATTTTTTCTGGGCATTGTCATCACAGTGCTGTTGTTCAGTTTTCTGATTGTTTTTATTATCGAATATATTGTAATGAATGAAAGAAAAGCAGAAATCGAAACATTCCGGGTATTGGGACTAAAGAAAAAGAAAATCAAAAGAATTCTTCTGACAGAATCCTTTGCAATCTCAGGAACCGGAGCAGTTCTTGGAATCTTTCTTGGGATTCTTTCGTCGGTGCTGTTTACGGTATGGATTAATGACTTACTTGAAATTCCATTCTTAAGACCGACAGTAACGGAAGAACTGGGATTGATTCTTGGAGGGTTTCTGATTACGGTCGTAACCAGTGCACTCAGCATCTTAATTAATTTCAGAAGAGTGTATCCGGAATATATATTTGAATAGTTTAGGAGTAAATTGTGAAAGTAAATTTAGAAGGAATCACAAAAAAATATCGAAGGGGAAGTCGGGAGCAATTGGTTTTAGATCAAATCCACTTTGAAATCCCTTCAGGAAAGTTTGTTTTAATCAGAGGAGAAAGTGGTGCAGGTAAAAGTACACTGATTCATATTATCAGTGGCTTATGTCAAGCGGATTCCGGAAAGATTTATTATAATGACAAGGAAATTACGGAACTGTCGGATACAGAACGTGCAGTGGTAAGGAACAGATACACAGGGATTGTAACCCAGAATTGTGATTTGATTCCTTACCTGTCCGTAATTGAAAACATGAAACTTGCTTATGAAATCGGAAGAAAGGAAACAGCGGAAGAAAAGAGTGGAACGGACCATTATTCGGAATTGTTAAAGCGATTAGGATTGTTCTCCCTGAAACATGAGTTTCCAAAGAATTTATCCGGTGGAGAGATTAAGCGGGCTGCCATTGTCAGAGCATTAATTTCGAAGCCACCCCTTATTATAATGGATGAACCCACATCCAATTTAGATGCTAAAAATAGAACAAAAGTCTTGCAGCTTTTAAAGGAAAAAGCGGAGGCAGGTCATACGGTAGTCATAAGCTCCCATGAAAAGGAAGCGACGGAATATGCCGATATTGTTTTTGAACTCAATCGCTTGTGATAAGTTTTGCTTATCGCAGGCGATAATTTTTTGAAAATTTTCAAAGCCATGGAAGCGTGTTAGTATATACCCTATCAGTCAGTGATGCAAGGAGGACGAAGAAATGAGTGAAATTAAAGAAAGTGCAGTGGAGTTAATTGGAAAGACTCCGATTTTAAAACTGAATAAGTATTCTGAAAAGAAAGGAATTGCAGATGCAACCGTATTGGCAAAATTGGAATACTTAAATCCAGCCGGTTCTGTGAAGGATCGTATTGCGCAGGCAATGATTGAAGATGCTGAAGAAAAAGGTTTGTTAAAGCCGGGAGCAACCATTATTGAACCGACCAGTGGAAACACCGGAATTGGTCTTGCAGCTGTTGCAGCAGCAAAGGGTTATAAAGCCGTATTAACACTTCCGGATACCATGAGTGTTGAACGAAGAAATCTTTTAAAAGCTTATGGTGCAGAACTTGTCTTAACAGAAGGTGCTAAGGGAATGAAGGGTGCAATCGCCAAGGCAGAAGAATTAAATCAGGAAATCGAAGGCTCTGTCATTCTTGGTCAGTTTATCAATCCGGCAAACCCAAAAGTGCATAAGAAGACAACAGGTCCGGAAATCTGGAATCAGACAGAAGGCAAGGTTGATATCTTTGTTGCAGGTGTTGGTACCGGTGGAACAATCACAGGGGTTGGAGAATACTTAAAAGAACAGAATCCGAATGTGAAAGTAGTGGCTGTGGAACCTGCAAGTAGTGCAGTGCTTTCCACAGGAACTCCGGGAGCACATAAGATTCAGGGAATTGGTGCAGGATTTGTTCCGGAAGTACTAAATACAAAAGTATATGATGAAATCATTGCCATTGATAATGATGATGCATTTAAAGAAGGAAAAGAATTCGCATTATCCGAAGGAATCTTAGTTGGTATTTCTTCCGGAGCAGCGTTAAAGGCAGCGGAAATTTTGGCAAAGAGACCGGAAAACAAAGGAAAGACCATTGTGGCATTATTGCCGGATTCCGGAGACCGTTATCTGTCTACTCCGTTATTTAACAATTAAAAAATACAAAGAGTTCTTTGAACTCTTTGCAATGATGCCGTAGCCGCAGGAATGGCATAGGCCCGCAAAGCTGAAGTTGTTGGTTCGAGTCCAATCGGTATCATTCGTGACGGAATAAGTCACAGAAAAAGAAAGAAGGTGTCGCATGAGTAATACATACAAAGATTTGCAGAATTCTCATCCGTGCTTTGGAGGGCATAAGAATAATGCCGGTAGAATTCATTTGCCGGTAAGCCCCGGATGTAATATTGCATGTAAGTTTTGTGACCGCACAGTAAACGATGTAGAGGAGAGACCGGGTGTTACTTCGAAAATCTTGAAACCGGAAGAAAGTGTGGAGATTCTACGAAAGGCTCTGGAAATCTGTCCGGATATTAAGGTTGCAGGAATCGCAGGTCCGGGAGATACGTTGGCATCAGATAATGCATTGAATACATTCCGGATTATTAAAGAAAACTATCCGGATCTGATTAAATGCATGAGTACCAACGGATTGCTGTTAAACGAAAGAGCCGAGGAAATTATTGAGGTTGGAATTGATTCGCTGACAGTAACAGTTAACGCAGTGGATCCTGAAATTGAAAGTCAGTTGAATGACTACATCATTTATCATGGTGAAAAAATAGAAGGTATTGAAGGTGCAAAAATATTAATTAAAAACCAGTTGGAGGGAATCCGAAAGCTTGCTGCAGCCGGTGTTACGGTAAAGATTAACACGGTATTGGTTCCGGAAATTAATGGGGATCATATTGAAACAATCGCGAAAACCGTTAAGGAAGCAGGGGCAAGTATTTACAATATTATTCCGCTGATTCCACAGCATAAACTAAAGGACTGTAAGGCTCCTGTTTGTGCAGAAATTGATGCTGCCAGAACAAAAGCATCCAGGTATGTGGATGTGTTCAGACATTGTCAGCATTGTCGGGCAGATGCAGTAGGAGTACCTGGAAAGTCTGAATATGGTGACCAGATTTATCAGAGAAGACTGAATGTAAAGGAGACATTTTCTCATGGATAATGAAGTGTACTATATTGCAGTGGCATCCAGCGATGGGATTGTGGTAAACAATCATTTTGGAAGAGCAAAAACCTTTTATATCTTTGAGGTCAATCAACAGGATGAATTTCGCTGTGTAGAAAAGCGAGAGGTGGAACCGGTTTGCAATCGTCGGGACCATGATGATGATCGCTTGCGGGAAAACCTGTTGAAGCTGAAGGACTGTAAGTATCTACTAGTCAGTAAAATCGGCTTTGAAGCTGCGCAGGTCGCAGAAAGTCTGGGAATTGGAAGCTATGAAATTCCCGGAGTGATTACGGATTCAATGAATCATTTGATTAAATACATAAAAATAGAAAAATTATTTGCATAAGGAAGGAAGAAAAAATGAGTGAATTAAGACAGATAGCAATTTATGGAAAAGGTGGAATTGGAAAATCCACTACAACACAGAACCTGACAGCAGGATTAGTTGAACATGGAAAGAAGGTCATGGTAGTAGGATGTGATCCAAAAGCTGATTCCACAAGACTTCTTTTAGGCGGTTTAGCACAGAAAACAGTTCTTGATACCATTCGTGAAGAAGGGGAAGATGTAGAATTGGATCGTATCTTAAAAGAGGGATACGGCGGAACACGATGTGTGGAATCCGGTGGACCGGAACCAGGTGTGGGATGTGCCGGAAGAGGTATCATTACTTCTATTAATATGCTTGAAAATCTTGGTGCATATACAGAGGATTTGGATTATGTATTTTATGACGTATTAGGAGACGTTGTCTGCGGTGGTTTCGCAATGCCAATTCGAGAAGGAAAGGCGAAGGAAATCTACATTGTTGCCAGTGGTGAAATGATGGCTTTATATGCAGCAAACAACATTTCCAAGGGGATTCAGAGATATGCCAGAACCGGTGGGGTTCGTTTAGGTGGTATCATCTGTAACTCAAGAAACGTAGATAGAGAATTAGATCTTTTAAGAGCTTTTGCAAAAGAATTGGGAACAAAGCTGTTATATTTCGTTCCAAGAGATAATATTGTGCAGCATGCAGAAATTAATAAGAAAACAGTTATTGAATATAAGCCGGATTCTAACCAGGCACAGGAATATCGTAATCTTGCACAGGCAGTTATTGAAAATGAAGACTTTGTAATTCCGACTCCAATGACACAGGAAAGATTAGAAGAAATCTTACTGGAATATGGAATGATGGAACTTGCAGATGATTATAAGATTTAAGGAGAAGAAACATTATGAGTAAGGTAAATAAGTCAATCACAGAACTTGTGGGAAGAACTCCCCTTTTGGAATTAGTAAACTATGAAAAGAAAAATAATCTGGAAGCAAAGATCCTGGTGAAGTTGGAATACTTTAATCCAAACCAGAGTGTAAAGGACCGTATCGCATTATCCATGATTGAAGATGCAGAAAAGAAGGGTCTGTTAAAGCCGGGATATACTGTTGTTGAAACAACCAGTGGAAATACAGGAATCGGTTTAGCAGCCATTGCAGCAGCAAAAGGATACAAGTTCCGTGTATATGTACAGGACAATGTAAGTAAAGAACGATTCCAGGTAATTAAAGCATTTGGTGGAGAAACAATTAAATTGTCAGAAGAACCAGCTGTTGCACGTGTGTTAGCAGAAACAAATGGTGACTTTGTTGCTGCTATTGCAGCACTTCGTGAAGAAGTATTGTCGAAAGAAACAGGAATCTTCTTCGTGGATCAGACATCAAACCCAGCCAATCCGGCAGTTCATGAATTAACAACCGGTCCGGAAATCTGGGAAGATACTGATGGAAATGTAGATATTTTCGTGGCTAACGTTGGTACAGGTGGAACAGTATCCGGTACCGGTAAATATTTGAAGAGCAAAAATCCGGATGTCAAGGTTGTTGCAATTCAGCCGGGAGCAAACTCATTGCCAAGTGATACAAATCCGGAACCGGAAGAAATTACCGGGGTACATCCGTTTGAAGGTGTTCCGGCAGAAAGAGTACCTTCTACAATGAACTTAAATATTTATGATGAAAAGCTGGAAGTGGAAACCATTGAGGCTTATCGAGCTGCCAGAGAAGTTGCTAAAACAGATGGTATTTTAATTGGAACATCATCCGGTGGTGCAATTCATGCGGCAACTGTATTGGCAAAACGTCCGGAAAACAAAGGAAAGACTATTGTTGCAGTACTTCCGGATACAGGTCTCAGATACCTGACTACAAATTTATTTAATGAAGAATATCAAGGATAGAGGTGGAGGAAATGTCTATAAATTTAAGTAACTCAAATTTAGCGACGAGAGAAAACCGTATTGGTTCCATAACCGGATACGTGGGCTCTCTGAAAGACTTGGCAGAACAGAGTGAATGCGGAACCCTGAAGGGTTGTTCCAGATGTTTTTCGCAGTCCAGTTCCTGTCTTTCCAGTTGTGCGTTGGGTCAGCTGGCAGGAATCCGTGACGTGGCAGTGATTCATCATGGACCGGCAGGATGTTCTGTGGCAGCATCCAATGCTTATTATATGTCCAGAGTTATGGCGAAAAAGAGAGGAGTTACCAGCGATACTGTTTATGTTGGAACAGATATGAATGAAAATGATACGATTTTCGGTTCTACAGAAACCCTTCGGAATGTCATTCTTCAGGTGAATGAACGATATTCTCCAAAGGCAATCTTCGTATCGAGCTCCTGTGCTACAGGAATTATCGGGGAAGATATCGACAGCATTGTAGATGAAGTAAGGGATGAAGTAGATGTTCCGATTGTGGCAGTCCACTGTGAAGGATTTAAGTCAAGAATCTGGGCAACCGGATTTGATATTTCTGATCATGCTGTATTGCAGGAAATTGTTCAGCCACCAAGAGAAGGGGTAAAGACTAACAAGATTAACTTTAAGAACTTCTTTGAAAGTGCCAGACCGGAAATCATTGAAATGTTCAAGAACTTTGATTTGGAACCGGTATTCTTATACTGTAATTCTACCATCGAAGAATTGTCTCACCTTTCAGAAAGTCTTGCAACTACATGTATCTGTGGAACGTTAGGAAACTACCTTGGAAATGCGTTGGAAGAGAAATACGGTGTTCCTTACGTAAGAAGCATTAATCAGTGTGGAATCAAGGGCTTTGAAGCATGGTTGCGTGAAATTGGTAAGGTGACCGGAAGAAGCGAGCTTATTGAAAAATACATTGAAGAACAAAGAGCAATCTATATTCCACAGATTGAAGAAGTGAAGAAGGAACTTCAGGGCTTGACTGCGGTTCTCGGTATGGGACCGGGCTACACCTTCGAAGTATCTCGAGTATTAGATGAATTGGGAATTAAAGTGGACTGGGCTTTGGCATGGCACTATGACAAGAAGTATGAGAATGGTGATGTACCACCATCCATGAAATATTTATTGGACAATGATATTGATTTCGAAACCAGTGTAGCAGACCAGCAGAATTACGAAGTAATGAATATTCTGAATAAGTACCAGCCGGATTTATATTTATCACGTCATCCGGGTTCAACCGTTTGGGCAATCAAGAACGGAACACCGGCAGTTTATGTTGCGGATGAATATATGATCTTTGGGTATAAGCATACGTTAGAATTTGCAAAGACAATTCTGGATGCAATTAAGAACAGAAGTTTTGAGGAAAACCTTGCAAAGAGAACAAAACTTCCTTATACGGACTGGTGGTATGCCCAGGACGTAGATACATTCTTAGAGGAGGCAAAATAATGGCAAAGTTATTAGATAAACAGAGATACAAATGTGCCCTGGGAGCAATGCAAACGGTGCAGGCGATTGACCGTGCTCTGCCGATTCTTCACTCCGGTCCGGGATGTGCACAGAAACTTTCGGATACCACAGGAAGTTCAGGATACTTTTCTCCGAATATCTTCCCTTGTACCAGTATTAACGAGAAGGATGTTGTTTTCGGTGGAGTAAAAAAATTAAATTCTACAATTGAAAACTCCTTGAAAGTAATTGATGCAGATCTGTACGTGGTACTGACAGGATGTATTCCTGAAATTGTAGGGGATGACTCCGGGGAAGTGGTATCAAGATTTGAGGATGCAGATAAGCCGGTACTTTATGCTCCAACAGCCGGATTTAAAGGAAATAACTACAAGGGGCATGAACAGGTTGTTGACGCAATTATTGATCAGTACCTTCAGAAATCCGATAAAACGGAAAAAGGATTAGTAAATATCTGGGCAGACGTTCCATATCAGGATTTATTCTGGTTAGGAAATATCAGAGAATTGGAAAAGTTGATTCGGGAAATCGGTCTGACACCAAATACAATCTTTGGTTTTAAGAGAGGCATTGATAATATTAATAAAATACCGGAAGCAGAATTTAACCTTTTGGTTTCTCCATGGGTAGGCATTGGAAATATGAAAAAAATGGAAAGAAAATTAGGAATTCCATATCTTCATTATCCAACCCTTCCAATTGGTGCAACAGAAACAAGCAAGTTCTTACGAGAAGTTGGTAAATTTGCCGGTGTTGCGGAAGAAAAGGTTGAGGCAGTAATTAAAGAGCATGAAGAGTACTATTACTATTTAATTGAAAGATATGCCGATTTGTTCTTAGAAAATCGTGTCATCAATAAACAGTTTACCGTTGTGGCAGATGCGCAGTATACACTGGGTGTAACAAAGTTCCTTGTCAATGATTTAGGATTAATCCCTGCAAAACAGTTTGTTGTGGATGATACGCCGAAAAAATACAGAGAACAGATTTCAGAGGAATTCAAGAAATTAAACTATGGAATTGAGGCAGAAGTATCCTTTGAAACAGATGGATTTAAGATTCATGAAGAAATCAAGAACCATGATTATCATGGATATCCACTGGTACTTGGCGGTTATTACGAAAAGGAAGTAACGGAAGAATTAAAAGGAAACTTCTTAAATATTTCATGGCCGGTACAGGATAAGGTGGTATTTGACAGCTTTTATGTGGGATATGCAGGAGGAATTCGCCTGATTGAAGATATCTACACGGTAGCGGTTCAGAGATTTAACTAAAAAACATAATTTCCTTGTGTAAATGTAGCCTGTGCTCCAGTGATTGGAGCATGGGCAATTTATCATTATGGAGAATGGGAAGGAGTAAGGTATGGCATATAAAATAGCGATTGGTTCATCCGATGAAAAAAATGTTGATTTAAAATTTGGAGAGGTCAAGGAGTTTCTAATCTACGAAGTAGAACAAAAGGAAATTCGTCTTGTGGAAAAAAGAAAAATCCAGGAGGAAAACACCGATGCGGATTGTTCCACATCAGGAGCAGGCTGTGACAGTGGAGGATGTTCCGGGAAAGGAACCGGTTGTGGCGGACCGACTCATATCATTGGGAAAGTGGAAGCACTTTCTGACTGCAGATGTGTGGTTTGCAAAAAAGTGGGATTTCAGGCGCAGAAGCAGTTTGAAAAGAAGGCCATTTCCGTGTTTGACGTAGAATGTGAAGTACAGGAAGCATTGGAAAAAATCACTTTTTATTACGGAAAAATAGATAATCACCAATCTTATGCAGGTAGAAAATAGCAGTGGAGTGAAATTTCGCTGACTTGAAATCAGAGGACGATTATAGTAAGATGGGCACATTAAATGGAGGCGAAAATGACACTACAACAATTAAGATACATTGTGACGGTTGCGGAAACCGGGAATATCACTGAAGCAGCAAAAAGGCTGTTCATTTCACAACCCAGTCTAACCAATTCCATCCGGGAACTGGAAAAGGAAATGCAGATTACCATTTTCAATCGAACCAATAAAGGGGTAACCCTCTCCAATGAAGGGGATGAGTTTTTATCCTATGCACGGCAGGTTTTGGAACAGGCAAATTTATTAGAGGAAAAGTATCTCAATAAACAGGAAGCCAGACCAAAGTTTTCTGTTTCCTGTCAGCACTATTCCTTTGCGGTAAATGCATTTGTTGATCTGATCCGAACCTTTGATGCGGATCGTTATGATTTCACTCTGAGAGAAACCCAGACTTATGAAATCATAGAGGATGTAAGTCGCCTAAAAAGTGAAATCGGAATTTTATATACGTCGTCAAAGAATGAAGAAGTGCTCATGAAACTGATGAAACAGAATGAATTGCAGTTTGAGGAATTGTTTGTGGCAAAGCCTCACGTGTTCATCAATTCGAATCATCCGTTGGCAGGAAAGAAGATATTGACCTTAGAAGATCTGGAGGATTATCCATATCTTTCTTTTGAACAGGGAGACTATAATTCCTTCTATTTTTCCGAGGAAATTCT
>CACXEU010000001.1 GCA_902766735.1 uncultured Lachnospiraceae bacterium | reverse complement strand
TGGGTGTTTTTTGTCTTCTTAAGATATATACAAAAATATATGATTTTTATGTTATTTATCTCTTGACATCACACCGCTGGACTTTCAAAAGTGATAGGGACATCTATCCCTCCACCTTCCCACGGACACCTTTTTCTGTTTTGGGCGGGATTTTTTTCAGAAATAAAAAAGAGACCTTGAGGAGAACCCTCAAGGCCGTATGAGTTGTTTCATATTATTTTATCAGTTCTTTGATTTCCTGTAATGTCTTTTCCATCAGCGCAATCTTGGCCTTTAATAACCGTGATACCTCCGCCGTTTCTGCCGTCTTTTCTTTATCTTTTGTATCCGAGAGATGATCGATAGTGTAGGCAATTATAGCTCGATATGTAGTGGATACAGGTTTATTTATGACAGCGGCTATTGATTTCAACACTTCATTTGACTGACTCTTTATAGTCACTTTTCTCTGTATCGTTTCGTTTTCTTCGTCTTCTTCAAGATAATCGAGTAATTCTGTAGGATCGCCTTCAAAATGATCAATACATTCATTGAATATGAAAGCATCCCTCGTTTGATTTGAAGAAGTTGTAGAATACCATGCCTGTCTAATAGTTTCTGCCTGCTCAGCACTGTTCTTGTTAAAAAAAATATTAATCTGCATTTTCGTTTCCTCCGTTTTTCTTTTCTATGTTCTTTTTTATCTCATTCAGCATTTCTGCCGGAGACATATTCTTTCTTTTTTCTCGGGTTTCTATTGACTTTTTTATGCGGTCTTTATGACAGGAATCACATAATGTTCGAACCCAATGAATACCCACATCAGAATCATTCCGTAGTTTACCTTCAGCACCGCACACCTCACAAGTGTGTTTGCTCTTTTCTTCGGCTGTCCTTACTATAGAACGAATATCCTGTCGCAGCTTTGCCTTGGCATCATCTATATCACCATCTGCTTTGGGTTCAAACCGAATGCTTTCTCCCGTAGCGAGATTGTCAAAAGCAGCTATTCCACAAGGTGCATCCGTGTACCCATAATAGAACCGAAGTGTCCCAAATTTTTCTTTTATCTGGGCTGGAACAAAATCTATATCGTCTATTTCGATGCCGTCTTCTGCATACCTTTGAACTATCTTTTCACAACACTCCCGGAGTAACTGATACCACCCTCTATCGCATTCGAAGCCATACTTTCTGTAAATGTTGTGTTCATCATTAGGATCTTGTTCCATGAAAGGAAAATCCTTCTGGAGAACCAACTTCCACTTATCAACACTTACCATCTCACCGTTAACAATTTTAAGCATTGCATTCCCCTCCAAGAATATTCTGTCTAATACAGGTAATTGCAGTGTCTACTCCTACGCTTCCTATCAACACTCCATAAATATATGGAGATAATTGATCCATCACCGTAGGAAGGGCGGCCGTGATAAAGTCCTCAATTTCGAGCGGTGCTACCCAAAAGCAATCTTCCTCCATAACCATTGTGGCAGTGATATCGTAACAATCATCTTCTGTAAGGTAAAACCTTGGTTGTAGCAAGTATGAGGGAGAATAAAACTCATTACCGATTCCATCCATATTCTTAACAAAAACACAAGCATTAATGTAGTTTAGCAAACGGTACAGCGCAGGTAATCGTTCAACATTTTCTTTAACAACCTGAGGTCCGGGCTCTGCAAAGTAGACCCTCGCCTCAATCGTCCCTGCATTTTTATATAAGTATATGCAAGATTCAATCCTTTTGCTTGGGCTATTCGGATAGCCATCAAATGACATGGTTATCCGAGGTGCGCCTTCACAAGTATCTTGCTTGTGATAAATATTTCTTTCCTTCAGATAGGAAATGATATGCTCTTTAGGATTCTTCCTCATGTTTTAACCCCTTTTTCTTAATTATATAATCTGCATAAGGCTCTTTGATAAAATCAGCCAGCTTTACAGGGTTCATCGGGTCTTTCAGTTCATGTCTATGATATCCTGCCTCCTGTGTAAGGTAGGATGCAGCCCTGGGCGTTATCTGCAATTCCTTCGCTAATTTAACCTGTGAACCCAAGCTGTGCCCGTAAAATACATGTATTGTTTCTAAAAGTTCCGCATCTGTTGTTATTACCATTTTAATCACCCCAGCTTTCCAACCAATCTTCCCTTTCCTCGGGATCCATGTTACAAGTCATCTCCTCAATAATCTCCCACTGCTCCTCTTCCGTCAGTTCTTCAGTCGGCTTAGTGTAATCAACCATGTCTCTTATACCTCCTATTAGAGTTTAATGCCTTAATTGTTCTTGATAAACAGTCTCCTCGTCGCAATAACGCTATGTTGCTTTGCAAAGTCTGTTTGGCACTTTTTAAGGATACTACAATGCCATACAACTTGTCAAGTGCTTGTTAGCATTTTTTATAAATATTTACTCCCGCCCAAAAAACAAATCCCTGTCCATAGGAAAGTGAAAGGAAAAACCCACAAAAAACTTTTCAAAAAAAAGTCCCGCCCAAAATCGGAAAGGATGTCCATAGGAAAGTGAAGGGATACAGAAACACCTTTCAGAAAGGCGGTGTGAATCAT